>NZ_JAPCIT010000002.1:204450-315512 GCF_027707385.1 Aeromonas sp. QDB54
CAGGTCGTTTAGCTCAGCTGGGAGAGCACCTCCCTTACAAGGAGGGGGTCACTGGTTCGATCCCAGTAACGACCACCAGATTGAAAAAGCCCGCAGCAATGCGGGCTTTTTTTATGGCCGTTCGGCGTCAGGTTCTCAGTCGATCGAGTTGGGTGGCCAGTGCCGTGGCAGCCTGCTCCAGCTGCTCGCTCAGGTGATGGCTGGCGTTGGCTTCCTGCCCCAGGGTGGTGGCGGCGTCGCCGATCCGCATCAGATTCTGGTTGATGGTGTCGCTGACGGCGCTCTGCTGCTCGGCCGCCGTGGCCACCTGGCTGATGTGATCGTGGATCTGCTGGATCTGGGTGACCACCTGATTGAGGGCCTCAAAGGCCTGCTCCGTCCCTTCCACCGTGCTGGCCGAGCGAGTGATGCCGGTACTCATCAACTGCTGGCTGCTGTTGACCTCGGTCTGCAGGCTGCCGATGAGCTGACCTATCTCGTCGGTGGACTCCCGGGTCTTGTTGGCCAGCGCCCGCACTTCGTCTGCTACCACGGCAAAGCCGCGCCCCATGTCGCCGGCCCGCGCCGCCTCGATGGCCGCATTGAGCGCCAGCAGGTTGGTCTGCTCGGCAATGGCTCTGATCACGTCGAGAATGCGGCTGATGTTGGTGCTGCGCTGGGCCACCTGGGCGACGGCCTTGTCGGCGAGGTGCATGTCTTCAACCAGGGTGTGGATCTCGGTGCGGGCCCGGCTCAGGGTCTGCTGGGCCGTGCTGATGTGATGGGTGGCCGTCTCCGATTCCTGGGCTGCCTGCTCGGCATAGCCCGCCACGCTGACCGCCGTGGTGCTCATCTGATGCATGGCACTGACCACGCTCTCCAGCTCCAGGCTCTGCTCGTCCAGACTGCTGCGCATGGTGTCGGCCGTCTGCTTCATGCCCTGGGCCTGCTGGTGTACCTGCTGGCCGATCTGCTTGCTGCCTTGCACCATGCCGCGCAACTTGCCGAGGAAGGCATTGAGGTGGCCGCCCAGCTCGATCAGCTCCTGGTGGGTGTCTATCCTCATCTGCTGGGTCAGGTCCCCCTCGTTGCTGGAGAGGTGGGATACATGGCGACTGATGAGGGAGAGGGGAGCCGTGATGGTCTGGATGAACCAGATGAGCAGCGCCAGCGCCAGCAGGGTGATGACGACGATGGCAATCAGCTGTTGCTGCTGGGTGGCCTGCAGCAAGTCGCCAAGCTGGTTGCTGATGGTGTTGGCCTGGCTGAGTGCCAGCGCCTTGGGCACCTTGAGCATCAGCCACCACTGGGTGTCGGCTGCGTCGATCCTGACCGGTTGTTGCAGGATGAAGTCGGTCTCGGTGTCCTGCTCCTGGCCGGTGGGGGCGGTGAGGCCGGCTTCCGTCAGCGGCCGCCCCAGCTTGTCGGCGTGACGGTTGCTGCCGACGATGAGGCCCATTTTGCTGACCAGAGTGACCTCGGCCTGGTTGTCATACAGGCTCTTGCCGAGGTTCTCGGCCAGTTGCTGGAAGATGGGCAGGTTCATGTCGACGCCGGTGATGCCGACAAACTTGCCGGCTTTCAGAACGGGCACCGTCAGGCTGGTCATCAGCATCTTGTTGCCGGGGCTTATCTCGTAGAGGTAGGGCTCCATCAGACAGGGGCGCAGGGTGTCGCGGCCGCACAGGTACCATTCGCTGTTGCGGATGCCGAACTCGTTGACCGAGGTGTCGTATTTGGCGGCACTGGTGGCGGCATCCACCGGCTGCTGGCTGATCTGGCCGCCCTGGTCGCGAGTGAAATAAATTTCCAGGCTGCCCTTGCCGGCGACGGAGTGGGAGGCGCCGGCTTGCCAGCTGGCATCCTGGCCGTCGTACCCGTCGGGTTCAAACTGGGCATAGATGGAACTGATGCCGCCCGCTTGTTGCAGTCGACTGTGAAGCAGCGTCTCGACCTGGGGGCGGCTCAGCAGCCTGTCCGGCTGCGCCATGCTGCCCTCCAGCTGGGCCGCCATGCCCAGCGGCACCTGATAGGACTGCTGCAGCAGGTCGGCGATCTGCACCGCATAGCGTTCGGCCTGGAACTGCAGGGTACGGGAGACTTCCTGCTCCAGCGCCTGGCGGGTCTGGCTGACGATGTTGCTGCGCAGGGTGTTCAGCGAGGAGGACTGCATCAGGGTCATGGCGAGACCGCTGGCGAGAAACAGCCCCATGGTGAGCAGTAGCAGCTTGGTTTTGAGGGAACGTTGTTTCATTCGACAACTCCTTTGGCAAGAATGACAACGAATTACTTGAGTATATTCGGACACTTGCGCAGCACCGGATTTGTTGATGGGTTTGTGCGCGGCTTCTGGTTATAATTTTTGCCTTTCCAAGCGTTGATGGAACAGTCGCAATGAGCAATGCACTGAACAATGTCCCGCCGGTAGTCGAGATGGACTATCCGTTTCCGGCCAAGCCCCTTCCCCTGAGTTCCGAGCAGAAGACGACCCTGATCGCAGACATCAAGGCACTGCTCAAGGAGCGCAAGGCGGTGCTGGTCGCCCACTACTACACGGATCCCGAGATCCAGGCGCTGGCGGAGGAGACCGGTGGTTTCGTCGGCGACTCCCTCGAGATGGCCCGCTTTGGCCGTGATCACGCCGCACAGACCCTGATCGTCGCCGGGGTGCGCTTCATGGGAGAGACCTCCAAGATCCTGAGCCCCCACAAGCGAGTCCTGATGCCGACGCTGGAGGCCGAGTGCTCGCTTGATCTGGGCTGCCCCATCGAGCAGTTCTCCGCCTTCTGCGACGCCCATCCCGACCATATCGTGGTGGTCTATGCCAATACTTCGGCGGCGGTGAAGGCGCGGGCGGACTGGGTGGTGACCTCCAGCATCGCGCTGGAGATCGTCGAACATCTGGACAGCCAGGGTCACAAGATCATCTGGGGCCCGGACCGTCACCTCGGTGCCTACATCGAGAAGAAGACTGGCGCCGAGATGTTGCGCTGGCAGGGCCACTGCATCGTCCACGACGAGTTCAAGGCCCGCGCCCTGCGTGAGCTGAAGGAGCAGAATCCGGATGCCGCCGTGCTAGTCCACCCGGAGTCCCCTGCCTCGGTGATCGAGCTGGCCGATGCGGTGGGCTCTACCAGCCAGCTGATCAAGGCGGCCAAGGAGCTGCCCCAGCAGAAGCTGATCGTGGCGACTGATCGCGGCATCTTCTACAAGATGCAGCAGGCCTGCCCGGAGAAAGAGATGGTGGAGGCGCCGACCGGTGGCGATGGTGCGACCTGCCGCAGTTGCGCCCACTGCCCCTGGATGGCGATGAACGGCCTGGTGGCCATCAAGGAGGCCCTCACCGATGGCGCCGAGCGTCACGAGATCCTGGTGGACGAGGATCTGCGGGTGAAGGCCTTGATCCCGCTCGACCGCATGCTCAACTTCGCCGCCGAGCTCAGGCTCAAGACCCAGGGCAATGCCTGATCACCAAGACAAAGAGATGCAAAGAGGGCTCCCGCGGGAGCCCTCTTTATTTATCTGAACCTCATCCAGCTCAGATGATCACGGTGGAGAAGCTGTGCTCTTCATCCGGTGCGACGGTCACGCCTGCCTCGCTGGCGATGGCGGCTTCGACGCAGAGCATGGTGCGATAACCATCATCGCTCATGTCGGCCATGGTGCGGGCACCTTCCAGCCAGGGAGTCCAGACCACCACGCTGTCGTGGTTGCCGCTGACCACCCGGGTCTCGCGTTCGCCATCCTGGATGCTGACGTGGGCCGCAGGCTGCCAATAGACCCGATCCAGCGGTCCGTTCAGGGTCAGAGGGCCCTGCTGCTGGCCATTCTGGCCGGTCAGTTTGTCGGCATAGGGCTCGCCAAGGCCGCTGACGCTCACTGACTCCGGTGAACTTATCTGCAGGTAGGTGTGCAGGGCGCCGCTGTAGACGAGCGGCGCTTTGCCGGTGTTGCGGGTGGTCAGTACCAGAGCCAGCTCCTTGCCGACCAGCACGTCCAGCTCCAGCTCGAAGGCATGAGGCCAGAGCTGACGGGTTGCCTCGTTGTCACGCAGGGATAGGTGTACCAACGTTCCGTCTCCGTGATCGGAGACACCGTCCAGCGTCCACAGGCTGGTGCGGGCAAAGCCGTGGGAGGGCTTGCCGCTGCCGACGCGGGCAGGGGCCGGGCCGAACCAGGGCCAGCAGAGGGGAATGCCGCCACGGATGGGTTTGCTGCCATCCAGCACCGCCTTGTCGCTGAGCCAGATGGAGGCGGGTTCGTCGTGACGCTGGTAGCTCAGCACGTGGGCGCCAAACAGGCTGATTTCTGCCTTGGCGTAACCGTTGTTGACGGTCAGCAGGGGTTGGCCAGCCGGGTGGTGGCTGAGGGTACAGTGGGCAGTCAGAGAGCGTGTCGGTTGCATGAGGGCTCCTGTGCTCGCGCACATTCAGAAGAGAGGGTTGGAAAAATCCCGGTCCAGAATACAAAAAGGCGGCCCATGGCCGCCTTTTTCAAGCTACTTGATTGCGTATCCCAAATTACTTGGAGATGTGAGCGATCAGGTCCAGAACTTTGCTGGAGTAGCCCATTTCGTTGTCGTACCAGGATACAACTTTAACGAATTTGTCGTTCAGCTGGATACCAGCTTTGGCGTCGAATACGGAGGTCTGACGCTCACCCAGGAAGTCGGTAGATACAACTTCGTCTTCGGTGTAGCCCAGAACGCCCTTCATGGCGCCTTCGGAAGCAGCTTTCATCGCTTCGCAGATTTCTGCGTAGGTGGCAGCTTTCTTCAGGTTGACGGTCAGGTCAACAACAGACACGTCCGGAGTCGGAACGCGGAAAGCCATACCGGTCAGCAGGCCTTTCAGTTCCGGGATAACCACGCCAACAGCCTTGGCAGCACCGGTAGAGGACGGGATGATGTTCTGAGCCGCACCGCGGCCACCGCGCCAGTCTTTGGCAGACGGACCATCAACGGTCTTCTGGGTAGCAGTGGTAGCGTGAACGGTGGTCATCAGGCCGGACTCGATACCGAAGGTATCGTTCAGAACCTTGGCGATCGGAGCCAGGCAGTTGGTGGTGCAGGAAGCGTTGGAAACGATGTCCTGGCCAGCATAGGTAGCGTCGTTAACGCCCATTACGAACATCGGGGTAGCGTCTTTGGACGGACCGGTCAGAACGACTTTTTTGGCGCCGGCAGCGATGTGCTTGCGAGCGGTCTCGTCGGTCAGGAACAGACCGGTAGCTTCGGCAACAACGTCAACACCGATTTCGCCCCATTTCAGGTTGGCCGGGTCACGCTCAGCGGTAACACGTACGGTTTTGCCGTTGACAACCAGATTGCCGTCTTTGACTTCAACGGTGCCCTTGAAGCGGCCGTGAGTGGAGTCGTACTTCAGCATGTAGGCCATGTAGTCAACGTCGATCAGATCGTTGATACCAACCACTTCGATGTCAGAACGCTCAGCGGCCAGACGGAAGACGAAACGGCCGATGCGGCCAAAACCGTTAATACCTACTTTGATAGTCATAATTGGTTACCTAACTGTTCAGTAGTCAAAGAAAATTCCGTTTGTAAATTTACTAGAACTCCCCCGTGAGTCAACCAACAATCTGTCTGAAATTGCGCTATATCATGAAAAACTGTGAAATTTATTTTCTGTTTATGTAACTGACTACCAGCTTTTGTCGAAATAACTATCTATCTCCTGGCGGTGCGGTTATCAACAATAGTGCCTGCTCGGTCACACAACCAGCCAGGCAGATGTGTAAAAATGTGCGCGGTTTAGCATGGCCCATAGAGCCACTGTTCAAGTACCACCCATAAAAATTAATCAAAATAGTATAGATAGAATCCACAGCGGGAATTCTCAAACTATGACCACCCTGATTGAACAGCTGGCTGCCGCCAAAGGTATCGCCAGCGAGTATGTTGATGCCTGGGGCCACCCGGCTCAGGTATCCGAAGAGAGCAAGGCCGCCATGCTGGGCGCCATGGGTTACCGCGTCGATGACGAGGCCGCCCTGACCGAGCAGCTTGAGCAGGAGCACCGCCAGCACTGGTTGCGTGCACTGGATCCCGTGATGGTGGTCCGCAGCGGCGAGCCCATTACCCTCGAAGTCCGTCTGCCCATCGAATTCGTCAACGACGCCCTCAGCTGGCAGCTCAAGCTGGAGCAGGGCGGCCTGTTGTCCGGTCAGCTCACCCCCATCGACGGCGAGCTGGTCGGCGTGGCCGAATTCGAAGAGATGGAGTGCCAGGCCTATCGCGTGGCTCTGGATGTGCAGCCCGAGCTGGGTTATCACGATCTGATCCTGCTGGAAGAGGGCAATGACGAGCCGCTCGCCAGCATGCGCCTCATCGTCGCGCCCAAGGCGTGCTACAAGCAGCCTCCCATCGCCAATGGCCGCAAGGTGTGGGGTCCGAGTGTGCAGCTCTACTGCCTGCGCAGCCGCCACAACTGGGGCATCGGCGATTTCAGCGATCTGGGCCAGCTGGTCGAGAAGATGGCTACCTGGGGCGCTCACTTCGTCGGTCTCAACCCGATTCATGCCCTCTATCCGGCCAACCCGGAGAGCGCCAGCCCCTACAGCCCCTCATCCCGGCGCTGGCTCAACGTGGCCTACATCGATGTGGAAGCCGTGCCCGAATTTCTGGCCAATGCCAGGCTCAAGGCCGAGGTGGCGAACCCCGCCTTCCAACAGCACCTGAGCGAGCTGCGTGCCAAGGGCAACGTGGATTACACCGGCGTCATCGAGACCAAGCTCGGCATGCTGCGTCAGGTGTTTGACCAGGCCAGCCTGAGCGCCGAGCGCCAGGCCGCCTTCGATGCCTTCGTTGCCGCCGGCGGCGACAGCCTGCAGCAACAGGCCGCCTTCGATGCCCTGCAAGCCCACTTCTACGCCAAAGGCGAGAATGCCTGGGGCTGGCCGGTGTGGCCGGAGCCGTTCCGTGACTACCACAATCCCGAAGTGGCGGCCTGGATGGCCGAGCACCGCCAGGATGTGAATTTCTACCTCTATCTGCAGTTCCTGGCCGACGAGCAGCTGGCCCGGGCCGACGCCCGTGCCAAGGCGGCCGGCATGGTGATGGGGATCTACCGCGATCTGGCGGTGGGCGTCTCCGAAGGCTCCACCGAGATCTGGGCCAACCGGGATCTCTACTGCCCGAAAGCCTCGGTCGGTGCGCCGCCCGATATTCTGGGTCCGCTCGGCCAGAACTGGGGCCTGCCCCCCATGAACCCGAACCAGCTGTTCGAGGCGGCCTACCAGCCGATGGTGGATCTGTTCCGTGCCAACATGCGCTCCTGCGGCGCGCTGCGCATCGACCACGTGATGGCCTTGCTGCGCCTGTGGTGGGTGCCGCCTGGAGAGTCTGCCGCCAAGGGCGCCTACATCTATTACCCGGTCAACGACCTGCTCGGCATCCTGGCCCTCGAGTCCCACCGCAATCAGTGTCTGCTGATCGGCGAGGATCTCGGTACCGTGCCGGAGGGGATCGACGTGACCCTGAAAGAGAACGGCGTCCACTCCTACAAGGTGTTCTTCTTCGAGCGCTCCAAGGCCGATGGCGGCTTCATCTCTCCGGCTCACTACGCCGAGCAGGCGATGTCGGCGCTGACCACCCACGACATGCCGACCCTCAAGGGCTTTTGGCATTGCGACGATCTGGCGCTGGGACGCGAGCTGGGCTTGTATCCGGATGAAGACGTACTCAAGACCCTGTATGCTGATCGCCACCAGGCCAAGCAGCGGATCCTCGACAGCCTGCACGGCCACGGGGTGATCTCCGGCAACATCAGCCACGACGTGAACTGGGTCGGCATGAACACCGAGCTCAACCACGGTCTGCAACTGCACATGTCTCGTGGCAGCTGCGCCCTGTTCAGCACCCAGCTGGAGGATTGGCTGGAGATGGACAAGCCGGTCAACGTGCCGGGCACCAGTTACGAGTACCCGAACTGGCGCCGCAAGCTGTCTACCGATCTGGAGGATATTTTTGCCAATGAGGCGCTCAAGGCGCTGGCAGGCAAGATGAGCCAGGCCCGTGACGAGGCCAGTCGTTGAGCCACTGCCGACAAAACGTGACTCACTTACATCCGCTTCGGCCCAGGCCGGAGCGGATGCTCAGCTATGAAAGGAAATCTCGATGCTCGTTGAACGTTTGGTTGCAGCCCGCTGTTCCGATCCCTTCTCCCACTTAGGCCTGCAGGCCAATCCGGATGGGCCCGGCCTCAAGCTGACCGTCTGGTTACCCGATGCCCAGGCCGTACGGGTCAGGGATCTCAAGTCGGGCAAGATTGTTGCCACCCTGGCGCCCACCGATGATTCGGGCCTCTTTGAAACTGTTTTCACCCGCCGTAAAAATCCCTTCCCCTACCAGTTGCTTGCCGACTACCCAGATGCCACCGTCGAGGTCATCGATCCCTACCAGTTCCAGGATGCGGGCTGGGCCGGGTTGGCGGAACTCACCTACCAGCCGGAAAACCTCTACCACACGCTGGGTGCTCAGCTGCGTACCGTGGAGCATCTGGACCAGCAAGTGGAGGGGGTGCGTTTTGCGGTCTATGCACCGAGCGCCACCGCGGTGAGCCTCATCGGCGATTTCAACTTCTGGGATGGCCGTCGCTACCCGATGCAGCGCAGCCAGTGCGGTCACTGGGTGCTGTTCGTACCGGGCCTCAAGGCCGGGGATCGCTACAAGTTTGAACTCAAAGACCCGGCGGGTAACCGGCTGCCGCACAAGAGCGACCCGGTCGGTTTCTATTGCGAGCAGTACCCCTCGTTCGCCTCCGTGGTCTATGACCACGACCAGTACCAGTGGCAGGATGCCGCCTGGCGCGAGAGCCAGCTCAACGACAAACGCGAGCAGCCGCTCTCCATCTACGAGCTGCACGTGGGCTCCTGGAAGCGTCACCCCAACGGTGACAGCCTGAGCTGGCGCGAACTGGCGGTGGAGCTGGTGGATTACGTCAAGGGGATGGAGTACACCCACATCGAGTTGCTGCCGGTCTCCGAGCACCCGTTCAGCGGCTCCTGGGGCTACCAGCCGGTGGGCATGTTCTCGCCCACCAGCCGCTACGGCACGGCTGATGATTTCAAATACTTCGTGGACCAGTGCCACCAGGCCGGCATTGGCGTCATCCTCGACTGGGTGCCTGCCCATTTCCCGTCCGATGCCCACGGGCTGGCCCGCTTCGACGGCACCCCGCTCTACGAGTACGAGGATCCGCGCCGTGGCTGGCACCCGGACTGGAACTCCTACATCTACGACTTCGGCCGCAATACGGTGCGCCAGTTCCTGGTGGCCAGCGCCCTGTTCTGGCTCGACAAGTTCCACGTCGACGGCCTGCGGGTGGATGCGGTCGCCTCCATGCTCTATCTGGACTATTCGCGCAACGCCGGCGAGTGGGTGCCCAACGTCGATGGCGGCAACCACAACTACGAGGCGATCAGCCTGTTGAAGTGGACCAACGAGGAGGTGTACGGCAAGTACCCCCACGCCATGACCATCGCCGAGGAGTCCACCGCCTTCGCCGGGGTCTCCCGTCCCACCTTCCTGGGCGGCCTGGGTTTTGGCTTCAAGTGGAATATGGGCTGGATGCACGACACCCTCACCTACATGCAGAAAGAGCCCATTCACCGTCGCTACCACCACAACGACATGACCTTCTCCATGGTGTACCACTATGACGAGAACTTCATTCTGTCGCTCTCCCACGACGAGGTGGTGCACGGCAAGCACTCCATGCTCTACAAGATGCCGGGTGACGAGTGGCAGCAGGCGGCCAACCTGCGCGCCTACATGGGCTTCATGTATGCCCACCCCGGCAAGAAGCTCAACTTCATGGGCACCGAGATCGCCCAGAGCAACGAGTGGAATCACGATGCCCAGCTGCCCTGGCACCTGCTGCAGTATCCCAAGCACGGTGGCCAGCAGCGGCTGATCCACGATCTCAACCATCTCTACCGTCATGAGCCTGCCTTGTATCAGGCGGATTATGAGCAAAACGGCTTCCGCTGGCTGGATCACAACGACGCCGACAACAGCATCTTTGCCTGGCTGCGGGCCGACAAGCAGGGGGCCAACCCGCTGGTGGTAGCCTGCAACTTCACGCCGGTGCCGCGGCTTGCCTATCGGCTCGGGGTGCCGGCGGCCGGTCACTACCGGGTGGTGCTCAACACCGACAGCGAGCATTACTGGGGCAGCAACTATGATGTGGGTCTGGTCTTCGTCGCCGAGCCGACCCCGTGGCAGGGGATGGCGCACAGCATAGTGCTGGATCTGCCGCCGCTCGCGACCTTGTTCATCAAACAGGAGTCTTGATGTTCGTAATGGAAAAGGGGCAGGACCATCCGCTGGGGGCCCTGCTCGACGAGACGGGTTGTCACTTCTGCGTCTGGGCACCGCAATCGGACAAGGTGGAGCTCTGCCTGTTCGACGAGCAGGAGCGGGAGCTGGCTCGCCTCGAGCTGCCTGGCCGGCGCGGCCAGAACCGCTTCGGCCATGTGCGCGGCGTCAAGGCCGGTCAGCGCTACGGTTATCGGGTGCACGGCACGCCCCAGGAGGGGATGCTGTTCGACCCGGACAAGCTGTTGATCGACCCCTACGCCAAGGCGCTCAGTCGCCCGACCCACTGGGATGACGCCCTCTATCAAGGGGACAGTGCGGCCATGGTGGCCAAATCCGTGGTGGTGGATGACACCTTCGACTGGCAGGGAGTGGGCAAGCCCGCCATCGAGCCGGCCCGCACCGTCATCTATGAAACCCACGTCAAGGGTTTCACCCGCCAGCATCAGGGGGTGCCGAGCGAGCTGCGTGGCACCTATCTGGGCATCTGCCACCCGCTCATCATCGAGCATCTCAAGTCCATCGGCATCACTTCGGTGCAGTTGATGCCGGTGGCGGCCTTCATGTCCGAGCCCAGGCTCGAGCAGCTGGGGCTGACCAACTACTGGGGCTACAACCCCATCGCCTTCTTCGCTCCCGAGCCGCGCTATGCGGTGCAGGAGGCGGTGACCGAGTTCAAGACCATGGTGCGCGAGCTGCACAAGGCCGGGCTCGAGGTGATCCTGGATGTGGTCTACAACCACACCGCGGAGTCTGGCTTTGATGGCCCCATGCTCTCCTTCAAGGGCTTTGACAACGCCGGTTACTACGCCTTCGAGGCGGGGGCGCACGGCCCCGATTACACTCGCCACGCCAACGTCACCGGCTGCGGCAACAGCGTCAATCTGGATCACCCCAACAGCCTGCGGCTGGTGCTCGACGCCCTGCGCTACTGGGTCACCGAGATGCAGGTGGATGGCTTTCGCTTCGATCTGGCGGTCACCCTGGCGCGGGAGGCGGGCGAGTTCGACCCCATGGGGGCCTTCTTCAAGGCCATGATGGCAGACCCCGTGCTGGCACGGGTCAAGCTCATCGCCGAGCCCTGGGATATCGGCCCGTTCGGCTATCGGCTCGGCCAGTTCCCGAGCCAGTGGCTGGAGATCAACGACCGCTACCGCGACACGGTACGCGCCTTCTGGCGCGGTGATGCTGGCAAGATGGGGGACTTTGCCACCCGGCTGGTCGGCTCACGGGATCTGTTCCCGAAGAACTGGCGATCCCCCCATACCAGCGTCAACTACCTCTGCTATCACGACGGTTTCACCCTGGAGGATCTGGTCTCCTACAACCAGCGCCACAACCAAGCCAACGGCGAGGACAACCGCGATGGCCACGGCAACAACCTCTCCAACAACCACGGGGTGGAAGGGCCGACTCTGGATCCGCGGGTCAACAATCTGCGCCAGCAGCAGAAGCGCAACCTGATCGCCACCCTGCTGTTGTCGCAAGGCACCCCGCACTTCCTCGCCGGCGACGAAATGGGCCGCAGCCAGCTTGGCAACAACAACGCCTACTGTCAGGACAACCAGATCAGCTGGGTCAACTGGCAGTGGCGGCCGGAGGACGAGCGGCTGCTCGCCTTCACCCAGCAGATGCTGGCGCTGCGGGCGGAGTCCACCGTCTTCTCCAACCTGCAGCTGAGCGACGACAGCTGGAACGGCGCCCCCAGCAGCTGCCACCAGGTCAACTGGTATCACCCGGACGGCCATCAGCTCACCGATCAGGACTGGCACGCCCCCATGGGGCAGGCGTTTGCCATGGACATCGGCATGATCGGCTGCGGCGGGGAGCGCTGGTACGTGTTGTTCAACGCCAGCGACTACGACATCCAGTTCCGTCTGCCGCCGCCGGGGGAGGGGCTGGAGTGGATCCAGACCATCGATACCGCCACCAACGACGGGCTGCCGTTCCTGCCTGACGACATCAAGCGGCAGGTGGCGGTGGGCCGGGCCCACTCCCTCAAGCTGCTGGAGCGGGTCGCCCTGAGTGCGGTGGCACTGGCCGAGGAGGGGGTGGTCGCCACCCCGGATGTTGCCGTCGTGTTGCCAAGCGGATCACAGTTCCCGCTGGCGGGGTAGAGCGCGGCGCCCTGACTGGGTATGCTGGGCACCGATATTCACGGCAAGGAGTCAGTATGAGCGGCAACACCCCCAACCCCGAGCAGTGGCGCCGGCAGTTGAGCGCCGAGCAGTATCACGTCTGCTGGGAGAAGGGCACGGAGCGTCCCTACAGCGGCGCCCTGCTCCACAACCGCAAGAGCGGCGACTACCTGTGCGTCTGCTGCAAGCAGGTGCTGTTTCACTCGGATGCCAAGTTTGACTCGGG
This sequence comes from Aeromonas sp. QDB54, assembly GCF_027707385.1. NCBI lineage: Bacteria > Pseudomonadati > Pseudomonadota > Gammaproteobacteria > Aeromonadales > Aeromonadaceae > Aeromonas > Aeromonas sp. QDB54. The sequence continues at coordinate 217,130 of NZ_JAPCIT010000002.1, forward strand.
CTGCGGCTGGCCCTCGTTCGATCGGGCCATCGAGGGGACCGTGACCTACACCGAGGATGGCAGCCACGGCATGAAGCGGGTGGAGATCACCTGCAGCCAGTGCGGCTCCCACCTTGGCCACGTCTTCCCGGACGGACCGACCGAAACCGGTCAGCGCTACTGCGTCAACAGCCTGAGTCTGGATTTCGATCCCGAGCCCTGAGTCTGGCGCCCGGCATCCATGCAAAAACGGCCCCCTGCCTTGGCAGGGGGCCGTTTCTTTGTTGGGCCTATCAGGCCAGCAGCAGGGTGGCTACCACCAGCAGGGTGGCCAGCGCCAGAATGGGCAGCTTGAGTCCCCGCAGCAGATAGAAGCCGACGGCGGCCAACGCCAGATCGGTGGGAGCCAGCACGGCGCTCTGCCAGACCGGCTGATAGAGCGCCGCCAGCAGCAGACCCACCACGGCGGCGTTGATGCCGGCCACGGCGCCGGCGAGGCGGGGGCGGGTCAGCCAGCTCTGCCAGCAGGGGCCCATGGCCCACAGCAGCAAAAAGCCGGGCAGAAACAGCGCCAAGGTGGCCAGCAGGGCGCCGCCCACCGGGCTGGTCGGCAGCAACTGGGCGCCGAGATAGGTCGCCAGGGTAAACATGGGGCCGGGCACCAGCTGAGCCAGGCTGTAGCCGGTCAGGAACTGCTGCTGGTTGAGGCTGTGGCCCACGCTCTCCGCCAGCAGGGGCAGCACCACGTGACCGCCGCCAAACACCAGGCTGCCGGCCCGGTAGAAGTCACCGACCAGCTGGCCGACGGGGCTCCCCAGCAGTGGCAGGCCGACAAACAGCAGGGCAAACAGCAGCAGGGTGGGCCAGTGGGGTTGGCGCACAGGGATGGACTGAGCCGGCGAGGGCTGTGCGCCCGGTGTTTGCGGCGCGCCGACGCGGGCACAGAGCAGGGCGGCGCCCGCCAGCATGACGAGCTGGGTGAGCAGGCCTGGCTGCCACCAGAGGGCGGCCGCGGTGGCGACCATGATCCCCTGATTGCGCGTCGTCTTGCAGAACTGGCGGCTCATGGTGAGCACCGCATCCGCGACCACCACCAGCGCCAGCAGCTTGAGGCCGTGCAGGGCGGCATCGAGCCAGACGTTGTTGCCGAGCTGGCCCAGACCGATGGCGGCGGCCAGCAACAGCAGGAAGGAGGGGAGGGTGAAACCGGCGAAGGCGGCCAGTGCCCCAGCGAGCCCGGCCCGCTGGCGGCCGATGGCAAAGCCGAGCTGGCTGGAGGCGGGGCCCGGCAGCAGCTGGCAGAGGGCCAGCAACTGGGCGAATTCGGCCTGGGTCAGCCAGCCCAGCCGCTCGACGAAGGTGCGCTGGAAGTAGCCGATATGGGCGGCGGGTCCGCCGAAGCTGACACAGCCCAACCATAAAAACTGAATAAACACCTGCCCCACGTCCTCACTCCCTCGTTGTCATCATCGACCCCGATGATATGACAAAGCGGTGACTTTTTTATGACAAATCAGGGGGCTGCTAGCAGGTAGCCGCACCTTGTCAGCCGCAGGTCACTCCATCGGCTGGCCTGGTTGTGGCAGATAGCAACGGCCAGCAAGCCAGCAGGCGATGGCTTATGGGGCCGGCTGGCTTGAGGTCGGCAGGTAGCAACGATTCGCCAGCCTGCAGGCGATGGTCTATGGGGTGGGCTGGTTTGGCGTCGGCAGATAGCAACGACCGGCGAGCCAGCAGGCTATCGATTGGCGACTGGCATCGAAGTGGGGCTCGGGCAGATTGCGCGGATCGCACCAGACCCAGCCTTCGCACTTCTCCGGCTCCAGCAGCTGGGGCTCTCCCTCTACCTCGGCCAGCAGGGTGACCGAGACATAGTGCAGGCCGCTCTCACGCCAGGTCTCTAGGTTGTTGGTGACGGCGATGACGCTGGGGTTGCTGATCTGAAAACCCGTCTCCTCGGCCACTTCCCGGATCGCTGCCGATTCGAACGTCTCTCCCAGCTCCAGATGGCCGCCGGCAATCGACCAGTAGGGGGCGTGGCTGCCCTTGCGTTTGCCAAGCAGCACCTGGCCCTGGCGGTTGGTGAGGATCACGCCGACACCGACGCGGGGATAGGGAGTAGACATAAGAAGAGCTCCTTGCTGAGGGGGGTAATGGGTTGGTCAGGATCACTCTGTCATCGACCGCCGACGTGGGGATAGGGGGTAGACATAAGAAGGGCTCCTTGCTGGGATGACGCGAGACAAGCAGGGAACCCATGAGCGGCTCCTTGCACAAACTGCGAATTGCACCATAAAAAACGGGCCCACCTTAGGGCGGATGGGCCCGTCATGCAAGCAGTCTGCGGCGTCAGGCGCCAGTGCTGCGGATCACGCCAGCTTGACCAGCATCTTGCCTGTGTTGCGCCCTTCGAACAGCCCGATGAAGGCCTGCGGCATGCTGGCGAGCCCCTGATAGACGGTCTCCTCGGCCTGCAGGGTGCCAGCATCGAAGGCCGGGGTCACCTCGGCCAGAAACTCGCCGTAGTGCTGCCAGTGATCGAACACGATCAGCCCCTGCATGGTGAGGCGCTTGCGGATCACCTGGGAGAGGTTGCGCGGGCCGCTCGCCTCGCTCTGGCCGTTGTACTGCTCGATGAGGCCGCACATTACGATGCGACCGTGCACCACCATGTGGTTGAGGGCTGCGTCCAGCATGGCGCCCCCCACGTTCTCGAAGTAGACGTGGATCCCGTCCGGTGCCAGCCGGGCCAGCTCGGCATCGAGATCCGGGGTCTCACGGTAGTTGATCACCTCGTCGGCCCCCAGGCTCTTGAGGTAGGCCACCTTGTCGGCCGACCCGGTGGAGCCGATGACGCGAGCCCCCGCCCGTTTGGCAAGCTGCACCACCATGGAGCCGACGGCGCCGGAGGCGGCCGACACCAGCACGGTTTCACCGGCCTGCAGTTTGGCGATGCGGTTGAGCCCGGTCCAGGCGGTCATGCCCGGCATGCCGAGGGCGCCGAGAAAGAGCTGGGGCGGCAAGCGGGTGTCGGGCAGGCGGGTCAGCTGGGCACCGTTGGCGACGAAGCGATCGCGCCAGCCCAGCATGCTGCTCACCCGGTCGCCCACCGCGAAGTCCGGGTGACGGGAGGCTTCCACCACGCCGATGGCGCCGCCATCGAGGGGGCCGTTGAGGGGGAAGGGGGGAACGTAGCTCTTGGCTTCGCTCATGCGACCGCGCATGTAGGGATCCACCGACAGCCACTGGTTGGCGACCTGCACCTCTCCTTCTTGCAGCTCGGGCAGAGCCACCTCGGTCAGGGTGAAATCGGCCAGGCTGGGCAGGCCGACCGGGCGACGCAGCAGCTGGATCTGATGGCTGGACGGATTCATGGTTTTTTCTCCAGTGTAAGGGGGGTTGGCAACCTGCGGGTCGCCAGCATGGCTATTTCCAAGGGGTTGAGGCTGAACGGGTTCACGCCGTCTCATCCAGCGGGGCGCCGTTGAGCAGCAGCCGGGTGACCACATTGCCCCGCATGGCGTTGGAGAAGGGGCAGGTCTGGTGGGCCAGCCGCACTATCTGCTCGGCCTGCGCCGCCTGTTCAGGTTGGGTCGTGGCGAGTGCTACGTCCAGCGTGATGGCGAAGTTGAAGCGGCCATCGTCCAGCGCCAGCAACTCGACCCCGGCGGTGACGGGAGCACTGGAGAGGGACGAGCCAAGTTTGTGGGCCACGTGGATCAGCGCATTGGAGAAGCAGGCAGCATAACCGGCGGCCAGCAGCTGTTCCGGGTTGTTGCCCTTGCCGTTGCCGCCGAGGGCGGTCGGCAGGGCCAGTGCCAGCTGCAGGCTGTTGTCCAGGGTGTGAACCTCACCGTTGCGGCCGGCCTGGGCGATGGCTTGAGTGCGATAGAGCGTCTTCATGTCGGGGTCTCTGATTTTGTTTGTGTGCAAAGTAAATTCAGACTAATCCCGAAAATACGGGCTGACAACTATTTTGTGTGCAAATTATTCGACCCCCGATTTTCCTGGGGTATACTGGCCCCAGTCGTCAGCGAGGTGCCCCATGAGTGAATTGAAAAAGCAGGTCTGTTTTGCCCTCTACAGCGCCTCCAACGCGGTAATGCGGGCCTATCGGCCGCTGCTGGACAAGCTGGATCTCACCTACACCCAGTATCTGGTGATGCTGTCGCTGTGGGCGCGGGACGAGGTCAGCCTCAAGGAGATAGGTCAGGAGACCGGGCTGGATGCGGGCACCCTGACCCCCATCGTCAAGCGGCTGGAGAGCAAGGGCTGGTTGACCCGCACCGTCTCCAGCGAGGATGAGCGGCAAAAATGCATCGGCCTGACCGAGGCGGGGCGTCAGCTGCAGCAGGAGGTGAGGGAGTGCTGTCTGGCGGACAGCTTGCGCAATCAGGTGGATCTGGCCGATGCTGAACTGGCCCAGCTCAAGCAGCTCTGCGATCGCATCTCGGCCCAGCTGGGGCGTTGAGTCGGCCCATCCATCCAGTCTGAGGATCCACCCATGAAACTCCTGTTGCCCCTGTTTGTCCTGTTGCTGACCGCCTGCAGTTCTGGCTCCCATGCCCCTTCGATGGCCATCGACGATGCCGATGCCTGGCAGGCTATCTGCAAGGACGGCACCCGGGTGCGGGCCGTGGTGGAGGAGGGGATCTGCGCGGATCATCGCGGTGTTGCCATGTGGACGAATAAGCCAAGAGCCGCACGGATGGCAGAGGAAGCCGCCAAATAGTGTGATCCAGGCGCCATAAAATGACACAACCGGCCGACTGGCCGGTTTTTTTCGCGATCCCGTCGGCACTTTGCCATCTTGTTCATGGTGCGCTCAGTTTTCTCTTCCCATACTGGCCCTACAGTTCCAAAAGAGGAGAGACGAGATGCAATCATCGTTGGTTGGGCTCTCCATTCTGTGGGGGCTGGCCAGTTTTGGTGTTCAGGGGGATTTCATCGAGAGCCGTGATTCCGTTGCGCCATCCTGGCAAGCCGAGTCCAGAGTGGAGATGGAAGGTTATCTGATCGAGTCGCTGGGTGAAGATCGCTGGCTGTTCGACAACGGCAGCGAGAGCCTGCTGGTCTCCCTGCCCCAGGGGCAGTGGGTGCCGACCGGCGAGCGGCTGCGGGTCAGCGGAGAGCCCCAGCAGGAGCAGGCCGGCTGGCTGTTGCAGGTGCAGGATGTCAGCCAGGTAGCGGTCTGAGTGCAGGCTGCTGACTGAAGATAAAAGAAGAGGAGGCCAGTGGCCTCCTCTTCTTTTATCTTCAGTCAGCCGATCAGGGCCGGCGGTCAGCCCAGATGGTTGAGCGGCAGCGCCGTCTTGTGCTTGATCCGGCGCAGCACGAAGCTGGAGCGCACTCCGGTCACCCCCGGGATGTGGGTCAGCTTGTCCAGCAGGAAGTGCTGGTAGTGTTCCATGTCCCGCACCACCACCTTGAGCTGGTAGTCGGCGTCGTTGCCGGTGATAAGGTCACACTCGAGCACTTCGGGCAGCTCACTGATGGCGCGGTCAAAATTTTCGAACCGCTCCGGGGTGTGCCGGTCCATGGAGATGTGAATGTAGGCGGTGAGGGTCAGCCCCAGCTGGCGGGCGTTGAGCAGGGTGACGTGGGTGTCGATGAGACCGGCATCCTCCAGCGCCTTGACCCGGCGGGAGCAGGGGGAGGGGGAGAGCCCGACCAGCTCGGCCAGCTCCAGGTTGCTGATGCGGCCATTCTCCTGCATCAACTCCAGAATATGCCTGTCTATGCGATCAAGTTTCAGCATTCTCCGTTCCTCGTTGCAATTACTAATTCACTTTTCCTAGATTAAGGGTGAACTATTGCAAAAACAACTGAAAATACATGCTACTTCGCAACCACTCACCGGGCCGGCAGGGATACCATGGTTACATCTTCCGGTGGCAAGACAGAAACCCAACCCGGTCTCTGTGGTGAAGGACCTTACCGGGTCAACAACCCCATCAGCCGTCTCACCTTATCGGGAAACGACGGGCTGGAACGAGAGCATCCCCTCCCCGAAGGCAACAAAGCAGGCATCCCGGCGCCTGCTTTGTTGTTTCTGGCGTTTGCGGATCAGGGCTGCGGCCTGATGCGATAGAGGCAGCGGTGATCCCCCTCCAGCAGATACTGCTCCCGCTCCACCCCGGCCGGCGCCAGCAAGCGGCGAAACATCTCCAGCTCGCTGCGACAAAAACCCCGGCAAGCCCGCGCCGCCGCGCAGATGGGGCAGTGGCTCTCCCACAGCAGCCAGCTGCCATCCTCCTCCTGGCGAAAATCCGCCATATAGCCCTCTCGCGTGCGCTGCGCCGTCAGTGCCGCCAGCCTGTCGGCCAGCGCCGGCTGGGTCAGCTCGGCCTGATAACGGGCCAGCTGCTGCTGCTCCCGCTGGGCGATCAGCCGCTCCATGCCCACTTCGCCAAACAGCTGCTGGATGTTGTCGATAAGCTGCAGCGTCAGTTCGCTGTGGCTGTCGGGGAAGCGTTGCCAAGCCTGTTCGGTCAAGTGCCACAAGCGTACCGGTCGACCGCGCCCGCGGGCCTCGTCGTTGAAACTCACCCAGCCGTCGGCCTCCAGCGTCATCAGGTGCTGGCGGGCACCCATGGAGGTCATCTGCAACTGCTCTCCCAGCTCGGCGGCGCTCTGTGGACCGTGGCTCTTGAGCAGAAACAGTATCTTGTCGGTGCTGGCATTCATGGCAAGGCTCTCATCGTCGGCAGGTGCGGTCGCTTGCGCGGCCGCGGTTCTGGCATGGATAAGAGCATTATGGGGAGGGGGATTTTTTAAATCAACAATTCGCTTTACTTAATCTGGTTTGATTGCCAACATAAATAAACCAATAACTTTATTTAATTGGGCAAACATGGAAGGGATCAAGGGGCAGGCCAGCCTGTGGGTACTGGTGATGACGGTGACGCTGGCGGTGGCGGGTTTCAGCCTGCCATCTCCGGTGCTGGCGCCGCTGATGCTGGATCCGGCCCAGGGCATGCTGACGCCGGAAGCGTCGGACTGGAGCCGCAAGGTATGGCTGGGGGTCTTCATGGGGCTCTATCCGCTGTTTCAGCTGGTAGGGGCTCCCTGGCTCGGCAAGCTCTCCGATCGTCATGGCCGCAAGCCGGTGCTGACCCTCTGTCTGGTGGGCGTGCTGGTGGGCTACGCTCTGATGGCGCTGGGGATCGCCTGGCGATCCTTGCCGCTGCTGTTGCTGAGCCGGGTGGTGGAGGGCTTCTTCAACGGTGACATCGCCATCGTGCAGGCCATGGCGGCCGACATGAGCACCGCCAAAACCAAGGCGCGCAGCTTCGCCTGGATCAACATCGGCATGAACCTGGGCTGGGTGGTGGGCCCCATGATCGGCGGTTATGCCGCCGTGGTGTCCGGCGATTACAGCCTGGCGGCCTGGCTGGCGGTGGCCATGACTCTGATCAACCTGCTGCTGGTGCTCTGGCTGCTGCCCAATCGGCCGGCGGCGGCCCGCAGTGAGCAGCCGGCACCGGCCCTCTCTTCCCGCCAGCTGCTGCTGCAACCGGCGCTGCTGCCCTACTTCGTGCTGACCCTGCTCAGCTACGGCGCGGTGCAGCTCTACTTCACCTACTTCAATGTCTGGCTGGTGGAGCGGCTGGCCTGGGATCCGGTGCAGCTGGCGCAGGCCGCCGTGCTGGTGAGCGTGCCCATGATCCTGGGATCCTGGCTGGGTTCACGCCTGGCTCGTCATTGGCGTGGCAGCAGTCTGGGGGTGGTCGGCCATCTGGTGATGGCGGCGGGTATGCTGATGTTCGTGCTGCCCGGCCATTGGTGGGGGCTGGCTCTCACCTTTATTCCCACCGGCATCGGCATGAGTCTGGGAGAGCTGGCGACCTCGGTGGCGGTCTCCAACCGCAGCCATGCCGAGCAGCAGGGGCAGGCGATGGGGCTCTATCGCGGGCTGGCGGTGGGCAGCGAGATCCTGGCGGTGGTGGTCGGCAGTCTGGTGCTGCTGGCGGGCACCGAGTGGCCCTTCTATCTGGCGGCGCTGTGCAGCCTGCTCTGTGCCGTCGGCTTCTATGGCCTGCGCCGGGCGGCGGATCGGCGGCAGCGGCTCGACGTTCAGGTGGAAGCCGGCTGACGGGATCACAGTTCGGCGACGGGATGGCGGGTCGGACTTGCATCGTGGCGCCGACTCTGGGACGGTATGGCTCTTTGCCTTGCTTGCCCGATCGCCCGGTGCTCCCCGCTATGTTCAGCCTTTGGCGGTGGCATGAATCGTTATCAGGCCATGGCGTTGAAAGCGGGTTGGTATGGCGCTGCATTCATTCGTTTCGACATTTTGGAGGTGATATGAGTCGTTTTCAGGCCATTGCGTTGGACATGGACGGTACCCTGCTGACCCGGGATCACAAGATCTCGTCCGCCACCCGGGCCGCGCTGGCCCAGGCCCGCGCCCACGGCATCAAGGTGCTGCTGGTGACGGGGCGCCACTTCATGACGGCCCGTCCTTTCCATCACGAGCTTGCCCTCGACACCCCCATCATCTGCAGCAACGGCGCCTACCTCTATGATCCGCTGCAGGAGCAGATCCTGACCGGGGATCCGCTGGCGGTGGCTCCCCTCAGCCGGCTGCTGGCGGAGGTGCAGGCGCACCAGATGGGGGCCCTGTTCCATCTCGACGAGGGGATCGGCTACCTCGGCTGCGAGGAGCATGTGACCCGGATGCGCCATTGGTCGGCAAGCCAGCCGGATCATCTCAAGATCTCCCTGCTGCCGGCGGAGGATCTGGCGAGCTGGCTCAGCCGGCCGGTCTGGAAGCTGGAGCTGTTCAACCAGGATCCCGCCCTGCTCCATCACTTCATGGCAGAGGTGGTGGAGCAACTGCCCTTTACCCGTGACTGGGCGGCGCCCTATGCGGTGGAGCTGGTGCAACCCGGCTGCAGCAAGGGCAACCGGCTGGCCCAGTGGGCGGCGAGCGAGGGGATCGCGATGGAGAACGTGGTGGCGTTTGGCGACAACAACAACGACATCAGCATGTTCGAGCAGGTGGGGCTGGCGGTGGCCATGGGCAACGCGGCGTCACAGATCCAGGCGCTGGCGGATCGGGTCACCGCCGATCACAACGAAGACGGCATCGCGCTGGCGCTGCAGCGCTGGGTATTGCCCGCCTGAGGGACAGCAACAGCAACAGAGAGGGGCCATGTCGGCCCCTTTTTGGTTTGTCAGTTCCCGAAGGAGAACTGGATCACCCGATCCGGGAAGCGGATCCGGTTGTAGTCACGGCGCAGCCCCTCGTAGTGACGGATGGCGCGCTCGCGCTGGGCGCGGTAGTAGTCGCGCTGCTTGCTGTCGTTCTCGTTGCGGATCTGGCGCTCCAGCGTCTCGATGTCGCGCTCGGTCCGCTCCATGTCGCTCTTGAGGTCGCTGAGCTGTTTTTCCACCAGGTACTCCTGGCGGCCGCGATCGTACTGGGTCAGGAAGCTGGCATCGTTGGGACAGACCCCCTGATACTCGGCGCCGGACTTGCCCTTGCTGTAGGCGAGTTCCGGAATGCAGTAGAGCTCCAGCCCCTTGGCATAACCCCGTTTCCACTCCGCCTCGTCCACCTTGAGGCCGTATTCGCCGCAGGTCGAGACGTAGTCGCGGGTGGCGGCCCGGGTCTTGCCCTGTTCGCCATCCTGATAACCCAGGTTGTACCAGCTCATGGTGCGGCACTCTTCTTCCGACAGCGAGCTGCAACCGGCGAGCAGGAAAGGCAGGGTCAGCAACAGGATCTTGGGGGACATGGACGACGGGCTCGGAGAGGAATGATGGGGGCATTCTAGAGAGGATGCCGGGGCAGGACAAGGGATGAAAAACGGTGCTGGCCGGCGCCGTTTTCTGAGCGGTTTGTCACTATTTGCGCGGGCTGGCGGCGTGGCGACCTGCGCCCTTTCCTTGTTGCCGGTCACGGGGTAAACTGCGCCATCTTTTAACTGGCGCGTAACAAAAATAATGAAAGTCCTGACCGTCGATTACCGCTCGCCCGATGCGGCGCAGCGCTTCACCGAATCCCTGCGGACCACCGGCTTCGGGGTACTGACCAATCACCCCATCCCGAAAGAGCTGGTGCAGTCCATCTATGACAACTGGTATCGCTTCTTCATGAGCGAGCAGAAGCAGGATTTCCTGTTCAATCGCGAGACCCAGGACGGCTACTTCCCGCCGTCGGTGTCCGAGGTGGCCAAGGGCCACAGCCAGAAGGACATCAAGGAGTACTTCCACCTCTACCCCTGGGGCCAGATGCCGGTCGAGCTGAAAGAGCAGGCGATGGAGTACTACCGCCTCGCCAACAACCTGGCGGCCGAGCTGCTGGGCTGGGTCGAGCAGTACACCCCGAGCGACATCGCCGCCCACTACAGCTGCCCGCTCTCCTCCATGATCGAAGAGAGCCAGAAGACCCTGCTGCGGGTGCTGCACTACCCGCCGTTCGACGGCACCGAGGAGCCGGGTGCCATCCGCGCCGCCGCCCATGAAGACATCAACCTGCTGACCATACTGCCTGCCGCCAACGAGCCGGGCCTGCAGGTGAAGGGTTCCGACGGCGAGTGGATGGACGTGCCATGCGATTTTGGCACCCTCATCATCAACATCGGTGACATGCTGCAGGAGGCCTCCCACGGCTACTACCCCTCCACCACCCATAGGGTCATCAACCCGACCGGCGGCAGCGCCAGCAAGTCTCGCATCTCCCTGCCGCTGTTCCTCCATCCGCGCCCGGACGTGGTGCTCTCCGAGCGTCACACCGCCCACAGCTACCTGATGGAACGGCTGCGGGAGCTGGGGGTGATCTAGTCCCCAAAGCTGGTTCACTACCCTGTAAAACCGGAGCAAAATTGCTCCGGTTTTTATTTGTTGGCAGGATTGCGCGTTAAATAGAATTTAATTAGGTAATGCTGCCAATAATACGCGCTTTATCCAGATAAGCGGCGTTGTGATTGCGCAGCCCCACCCGTACTCTGAGCGTCATTTTGGGCCCCTTGTGGCGGGCCCCACGGTTGGAGTTCTTATGAAGCAGTCCCAATGGTCATCCCGGCTCGGTTATATCCTGGCCGCCGCCGGTTCCGCAGTCGGTCTCGGCGCTATCTGGAAGTTCCCCTATGTGACGGCCGCCAACGGTGGCGGCGCCTTCCTGCTGGTGTTTCTGCTGTTCAGCTTCACCCTGGGGGTGGCGGTGCTGATGGGGGAGACCTTGCTCGGCAGCCTGAGCCGGCGCGGGGTGGTGGGGGCCTTCGGTGCACTGATGGGCAAGCGCTGGCGCTGGGTCGGCGCCATGGGGCTGCTCAGCAGCCTGCTCATCTACAGCTTCTACAGCGTGGTGGGCGGCTGGACCCTGGGCTACACCGGCATGGCGCTGGCGGGCAGTCTGCAGCACGGTGACGGCGCGGCCCTCACCGCCCGCTTCAACGACTATGTGGGGGATCCGCTCTGGCCGGTGCTGACCCATCTGCTGTTTGCCGGGCTCACCTGGTGGTTCGTGCAGGGAGGCGTGCAGAAGGGGGTGGAGCGCACCCTGCGCTGGATGATGCCGGCCCTGTTCATCATGATCCTGATGCTGGTGGCCTTCGGCCTCACCCTGCCCAACGCCATGGCCGGGGTGCGCCACTTCCTGATGCCGGATTTCAGCAAGCTCGGCATGTCCGGCGTGCTCGACGCCATGGGGCTGGCCTTCTTCTCCCTCTCCATCGGCCTTGGCATTCACACCACCTATGGCGCCTACCTGCCCTCCAGTGACGGGGTCGGCCGCTCCAGCCTCTGGGTGGTGCTGTTGGCAAGCCTCATCGCCGTGCTGGCGGGCTTGATGATCTTCCCGGTGCTGGCAGCGACCGGCATCGATCCCGCCTCCGGCCCGGGTCTCACCTTCATGACCATGCCGGCGGTGTTCCAGCAGTTGCCGTTCGGCCAGGGGCTGGCGGTGGTGTTCTTCGCCTTGCTGGTGGTGGCGGCGCTGTCGTCGGCCATCTCGCTGCTGGAACACCTGCAGTGCTTCGTCAGCGAAGGCCTGGGCTGGTCACGGCGGGCCGCCTGCGGCCTCATCACCGCGCTGGTGATGGCGGGCGGCATTCCGGTCAGCCTGTCGTTCGGGCCCTGGGCCCAGGTGACCCTGTTTGGCAAGAATATCTTCGAGCTGCTCGATTTCGTCACCTCCAACCTGATGATGCCCATGTTCGGCTTGGCGCTCACCCTGCTGCTGGGTTGGAAACTGGGGCGCCAGGCGCTGCCCGCCGGGCTGGCGCTGCACTGGCGTACCCTGGTGATGGGCTGCTGGCGCTGGCTGGCGCCGCTGCTGATCGGCGGCATCCTGGTGCGCGGGCTGGTGTGATCAGGGTTGGCGGATGGGCTGCTGCGGCTGTTGGTGACGGTCCCTGACCTTGTCGATGGCCGCCTGCCAGCGGGCGATCACGGCGTCATCCTCGCTCTTCGAGAAGACGATGTAGAGCCAGTGTTCCTGCAGCAGCAGCCCTGAGTTCACCACGCTGCGGGGGGAGAACTTCATCTTGGCCAGGATGGCCGGCATGATCTGCTCCCCCATGGGGAAGGCGTCTATCTTGCCGAGCATCAGTCGTTCGATGGCATCTTCTATGGTCTGGCAGCGCACCAGATTGGTGTAGCCCTCGCGGGTGAGCAGCTCGTCATCGGCGTTGCCGAGCAGCACGCCGACCCGCGCCAGCTGGCGCAGCTGGGCCAGATCGGTCAGCGGCTGGCTGCCCCTGGCCTGGTAGATTACCACCCGGTTCAGAAACAGCGGCCCCACCCACTTGAACTGGGACTCCCGCTGGGGCGTGCGCAGAATGACGAACAGAGCGAAGCCGGGCTCGACCCTGGTCAGCGCCAGCGCCCGCTTGAGGGGGTAGATCTTGATGGGATAGTCGACCCCCATCTCCTGCTGGGCCTCCTGCACCAGTTGCACCGCCAGCCCGCCGAGCTTGCCGCCGCTGGTGTGGGTAAAGGGGGGCAGTTCGTGGCTGAGCAGGGTCAGCGGGGGTTGCGTGGCCTGTGCCAGGCCGGGCAACAGTAGCCAGGGCAGCAGCCATTTCATCCAGTATCCGGTCAGGTGCGTCACGTCGGTACATCCATGTTGCGCAAGGGAGTGGCAGGGCAGGTCGGTCCCATCCGGTTGCACCGAACCCGCCCAAGCTAAGACTATTATCGTTCAAGGCCGTGGGCGGGAAGGCTGCGGCGCTGATTTTTGGCGCCGGCCGGGTGAAAACAAGATTTTTTTGACCGCATGAAAAAAAGTTTGGTCATGTTGTGTCAATTTTTCTTTCCATGGTTTAGGCTGTGATCCCTTTTCAGCATTCAGATCAGATTATTCATGTCACGTCGCGTTGCCCTGTTCGGTCGATTTTTTAGCTCGCAAGAGAGGTGACCTTGCACGCGCAGCTTGTCTGAATGTTCATTGCAAAGGTCGCCACCAGGCGGCCTTTTTTGTTGCCCCGCCCAGTGCGGCTACCCATGGAGTATCGAATGTTGTCTTGCCCGGAGGTTGTATGAGCCAGGTTCAGTGGTCTTCCCGTATCGGTCATGTGCTGGCAGCCGCCGGTTCGGCGATCGGCCTTGGCGCCATCTGGAAGTTTCCCTATGTGACGGCCACCAACGGCGGCGGTGCCTTCCTGCTGATGTTTCTGCTGTTCAGCTTCACCCTGGGGGTGGCCGTGCTGGTGGGTGAGACCCTGCTCGGCAGTCGCAGCCAGCGCGGGGTGCTCGGTGCCTTCCACAAGCTGGTGGGGCCGAACTGGCGCTGGATGGGGTACATGGGGATCCTGTGCGGCTTCTTCATCTACAGCTTCTACAGCGTGGTGGGCGGCTGGACCGTGGGTTATGCAGCGCTGGCGGTGAGCGGGCAGCTCAACCTGAGCGAGGGGGCGGCGCTGACCGCCTTGTTCAACGGCTATGTCAGCCACCCCTGGTGGCCGGTGCTGACCCATCTGGTGTTTGCCGGGCTCACCTGGTGGTTCGTGCAGGGGGGCCTGCAGAAGGGGGTGGAACGGGCGCTGCGCTGGATGATGCCGGCCCTGTTCGTGATGATGATGCTGCTGGTGGTGACTGGCCTCTCCATGCCGGGCGCCATGGCCGGGGTGCGCCAGTTCCTGCTGCCGGACTTCTCCATGCTGACCGGCCAGGGCGTGCTGGACGCGCTGGGGCTGGCCTTCTTCTCCCTTTCCATCGGGCTTGGCGTGCACACCACCTATGGTGCTTACCTGCCCAGCAGCGAGGGCGTGCTGCGCTCCGGCGTCTGGGTCGTGACCCTGGCGAGCCTCATCTCGGTGCTGGCGGGGTTGATGATCTTCCCGGTGCTGGCCTCCACCGGCATCGATCCCACCGCCGGCCCAGGGCTCACCTTTATGACCATGCCGGCGGTGTTCAACCATCTGCCGTTCGGCCAGGGGCTGGCGGTGGTGTTCTTCCTGCTGCTCTTGGTGGCGGCACTCTCCTCCTCCATCTCCATGCTGGAGCACCTGGTGCGCTTCACCACCGAGGAGTGGGGTTGGTCGCGGCGCGGCGCCTGCCGGGTGCTGACCCTGCTGATCATGGCGTCCGGGATTCCGGTGAGCCTGTCGTTCGGCCCCTGGAGCGAGCTGACCCTGTTCGGCAAGACCATCTTCGATCTGCTGGACTACCTCACCTCCAACCTGATGATGCCGCTGTTCGGTCTGGTGCTGACCCTGCTGCTGGGCTGGCGACTGGGTGAGTCCGTGCTGCCCGCCGGTCTGTCGCCGCTGCTGCGCGGCTGCCTGCTCTGGTGCTGGCGGCTGGTGGCGCCGCTGCTGATCGCCGGCATCCTGGTGCGCGGGCTGTTGTAACCGCGGCCCGGCGCTGACCGAGCCTAGTTGGGCCTAGCTGGGCGGTGTGGCGGGCAGACGGGGATTGAGGTGGGAGCGGATCTGCAACAGGGTCTTGCGGTACTCCTCGGCGTGGTGCTCCATGAAGGAGGCGCTGTGGTTGAGGCGTCGCTCCAGCCGATCCACCAGCAGAGCCACCCTGGGGGCGGCCATACCGGCCGGCCAGCACAGTTGCAGCAGCTCCAGCAGTTGCCAGGCATCGCCGGGCAGGGCGGGGAACTCCTCCTGCAGGGTCAGCGCATACTGCACGGCCAGCTGGTGCTGGCCCGCCGCGCTGGCCCGCTGCCGTTCCTGGCGCAGGTAGGTCAGCCGCAGCTCGCGCCGCTCCAGCTGTTTCATGAAATCGCCTATGACCTGCTTGAACAGCTGCTGCACCAGCGGGGCCGGGGCAACCCTGGCCTGATACTGGCTGAGCTGGCTCAGGTAGCGCTGGGCGTGGTGGGGCAGGCCACAGAACTGGCTGACGGCAAAGCCGAGCAGCTGGTTGAGGTGGTTGTCCCGCGCGCTCTCCGGCGGGTGCTTGGCGAGCAGCAACAGGGCCTCGTCGAAGCGGTAGTCCAGGCTCAGCATCAGGGCCTGCAGCAAGGCATCCTCGTGGGCCCGCAGGGTGACGGCCTGGCTGAGGTAGCGATACTCCTGCTGCAAGGCACTGATCCGGGTGGCGCTCGGGTAGTGCCAGAGCACCGCCAGGCTGGCATTGAGGATGAAGTTCTCGATGGATACCCGGAACTTGTGATCGGCGAAGAAGCGCAGGCTGAGGGCGTTGGCCTGCTCCAGCGCCTTGCCCTCGTCCTTGAGCAGCAGCGCCAGCAGAATGGCCGCCTGGCGCCACTCCGGTTGCCAGGCCTGCTTTTGCAGCAGCAGGGTGAGCACGTCCCAGGCCCCTTCCCATTGCCGCTCGTGCAGCAGACAGGCCAGCGCCAGCTCCAGTTGCAGGGGGGCAGGCAGCCGTTCCCGGTTGCGGGCCAGATCCTTGCGCGCACTCTCCAGCTTGTTCAGTCCCAGCAGGGCGTGGATCAACCCCTTGCGCGGCCACCAGGCATCGTGCTCCGTGGTGCAGACCGCGTAGTGCTGGGCGGCGTGAAAGTGATCCTGCTGCTGCAGCAGCATGTAGCCCTTGATCCTGTCCAGCAGCGGCCCCAGCTCCCGGTGCTTCTGCTGTTGGTAGAGCAGGTCCTCGCACAGGGCGCAGCTGACCTGCCACTCCCGGAGCTTCATCGGGGCGGGCAGGGTGCGGGTCAGCCCGGTCAGCTGCACCAGTTCGCGCAGACTGGCGGTGAGCTGATCGGCGGTAAACGGCATGGGCAGCAGCAGCGGAAAGTAGAGGTCGGAAGGGGGAAACTGCAGCTGATCGTGATCCTCGTCCAGCAACAGCAGCACGCAGCCCGGTTCGAGCAGACCCAGATAGTGGGCCTCCTGCAGCAAGCGCACCCCCTCACGGGCCTGATGGTGGTACTGGCGGCAGATGACCACATCGAACGACTGCTGGCGCAGCAGGGTGGGCAGGGTCGCCAGCTCCTTGCAGTGGGTCAGCTGGGCGGGGGTGATCCCTTGCTCATTCAGCCCTCGGGAGAGGGCCGTGCTGAGCATGGCATCATCTTCGATCAGGAGGATCTGCATCCTTGGCGCTCCTTGGCTGGTTCAGGGTACGGACAAGTATGGCATGTTGCCGGAGTCAAAGAGAGCTATCACTTTTGGCGCCAGCCTGCGGGCGGTCAATTCCTCCCCGGCGTCAGGCACCTGGCGGGTTGATGAGAAACACCACAGCGCCGCGATAGGCCGCCGAGTCGACCAGCCTGCTTTCCCAAGTTTGATCCCACTCGCCTCCTTGCACCAGCCCCACCTTGAAGGGCAGGGTCAGCCGCGTCAGCGCCTGCAGGTAGCGGGCGTAGCCCGGCTCGGTGCGGCGGCCGCGATAGGTCTGCACCACCAGCTCGTCGACCACGCCGGCGAGGGCGTTGAGGGTCGCCACATCGCCGGTGCGGGTCCAGTCCAGCAGGCCGGTGATGCTGATGGCGCAGTCGGCGGGCAACTTGCGGCGGAGCTGGCGCAGAAAGTCGCCATAGTCCGCCAGCCGGTGGGTGCGGGCATCAAAATCGATCTGGACGCCGCGCACCCCATTGCCCTTGCGCTGCCAGGCCGCCAGCTGGTTGGTCAGGCTCTTGAGCAGGGCCTCATCCCAGTCGAGCCGCTCCACCCGGTAGGCGAGCCAGAGCTCCTTTACCGGCAGCTTGCTCGGCGCTATGCCTTGGCCCTGAAAGCGCACGGGCTGGCGCGCATCGAGCGGGCCTATCTCCCCCTGATGCAGATAGAGCCGCTCGGCCTGTTGCAGCACCGGCTGGGGCCTGACCCCGGCCCACAGCCAGAACTGGCGGTAGTGGCTCGCCTCGACGGCGGCGCTGGCCTCGGCGCCCAGCAGCGCCAGCATCACCAGTAATATTTGAGCTGCTTGGCCCACTGGCTCGTTCCGTGCTGGCGTTTGAGGGTGTTGAACCAGCCCTTGCGCTGGCTGAGGGGGATCTCCTGGCTGCCGCAGCTGTTGTTGCCGCTCGGGGCGTAGCAGTTGATGGCGCGGTAGAGGGCGTAGGCCTTCTCCTCCTTGGCGGCCTTGGGGTTGGCGATCACCTGTTGATACCAGTCGAGCCGGCTGCGCTGCTGGCCGGCAAACAGATCCCGGCTGCCCGCCAGGGTGTCGGCCCCCGGCCGCTGCAGGATCGGATCCCAGTCCAGCCCCTGGCTCAGGAAAAACTCGCCGAGGCAGTTGAGCGCCTTGGGGGATTTGGGGCTGTCCGCCAGGGTGGTGACCACCGCCGTGAGCGCCGGACACTGATACTCCTGGCTTCCTTGCCAGTCGAACGGAGCGGCCAGCGGAGCCAGCGCCAGATCCTGCAGGAAGCCCCGGTAGTCGCCGTGGGTCAGCTGCTTGTAGCGCAGGGTGTGGCCGGCACGCTGGCGCAGGGGCTCGGAGGCCTGCTCATTCTGCACCATGCGGCGCAGCAGCGGGGCCGGTGCCACGTACTCCAGCAGCGGAATGCGGTAGTGATCGCTCTGGATGGGGCTCTCCTTGGCGAACACCTGCTCCAGCCGGCCGGCCCGCTCCAGGGTCATGGCCAGTGCCAGCTGCAGCAGCTGATCCTGCAAGGGGGTGGGCTGGCTGGCGAGCAGGGCGCGCCATTGCTGCTCCGCCTCGGGCAGCGCCTGACTGGCCGCCAGCGCCATGCCCTTGAGCACCTGCTGGCTGAAGGCCAGGTTGTCGAGTGGTCCCTTGTCGAGGGCAGGAGCGGCGGCGATGACGGCGGCATAATCCTTGGCCAGATAGTAGCGCTCGGCCTGTTGCAAATAGGCGAGCCAGGCCGGGTTGCTGGCAAACTGGGCGCTCTGCTGCGCGAGCTCGCTGCTTTGCAGCGGCTGCCACTCGTCCCAGCTCTCGTGCAGCCGCAGCCGGCGCAGATCCTGCACCAGGGTCAGCTGCGGCATGGCGGCTGAGCCGGTGAAGCCGGGCTGCATCAGCAGCTTGAGGTCTATTTCGTTGAGCAGCTCCGGGTTGCCCGGCTGGCGGCTCGCCTGCTGGAACAGGCCGGCCAGCGCCGCCTCGTCCCCCTTGAACCAGGCGAGCCGGCGCAGCAGCCCGTTGGCGGAGTCGAGATAGCGCCCCTCTGGGTAGCGGCTGCGATAGTCGGCGATGAACTGCTCGGCGCGCTGCACGGCGGCCTGGTCAATCTGGTTGCGATCCAGGGCGCCCCAGTCATCGAAGGCGCTTTGCTGGGACTGGTTGAGGGCGACCCGGATCCGCATGTAATCCGCCGTCTCTTTCAGCCAGGGCTGATCCTGCCCGGCGAGAGCAGCAAACAGCGCATCGGCCTGGGCGAACTCCCCCTGATAGAAGAGTCGGCTGGCGGCCAGATAGTCGGCAAAGCCCTGGCCGGCGGCCGACAGCGGCGTGGCCTTGTCCTCCGGCGCCGTTTCGGTCTGCTGGGCGCACTGACCCAGCATGGCCAGCCGCTGGCGGGCCAGCTGGCTGCGCTCGTCGGCGCCAAGCGCCGGGGTGTCGACCAGCGCCTGCAGGAAGGCTTCGGCTGCAACCGGATTGTTGCTGATGCAGCGCCCCTCGCTCCAGCCGGCGGCCCGCTCCAGGGCGGCCTGGGTGGTGCTCTGCTCGATGCCGAGACCGGCGGCCAGCGCCAGCAGGGGATCCGGTCCGGCGGGGGCCGGCTCGGCTTGGGCCGGGTTGAGCAGGGCCGGGTTGAGCAGATCCTCGATGGCAAAGGGCAGCGGCAGCGGCGCCTTGGGCAGCGAGAAGGCCTGCTCATCTGCCAGCAGCAGCGCCAGGTTGGTGCGGGTGTCGTTGTCGGGGGAGAGGAACGGCAGCCCGTTCAGATGGCACTGGGCGGCGGTCAGTTGCAGGGTGAGCGGCGTCTCGCAGCCATCCGGGCCGCAGGCCAGGGCGGGCAGGCTGCACAGGGCCAGCCACAGGGGAGTCAGTTTCATGGGCGCTTCCAGCAGGAGTCGGGATGCTGGCACGCTACAAGATGGCTTCGCCCCTTTCAACTGACCATAGGGGCAGGTCGGCCGGCGGCGGGCCTACTGCAGACCGGGGCCTTTGGCCGAGAAGGGGCAGTCGCGCTGCTGGATCAGTTGTTCTCCTGAGCCCGCCGCCCCCTGCCAGTGCAGGGCAAGCTGGCCGAGGCGGCCCAGGTGGCGCAGCTCGAATTCGTAGCGCAGACAGGGTTCGGCGAGGGGCAGGCTGGCCATGCCGGCCGGCAGGCGGTAGTCGTAGCGCAGCAGGGGGCCGTCTGTCAGCGTGCTGCGGCTTGGTAGCAACCCTTCCGCCGTGGGGACGGGGGAGCTCAGCCGGCGGCGCAGGCTGAGGGGGGCATCGATCGCCTTCTGGTAGTGGAGGCCGTTCATGGCCGCCAGCTCCTCTTCCAGCCGCTGCAACTCCCCCTCCAGTCCGCTCAGCGCCGCGCCCAGCTGTTGATGAGCGGGGGAGGCGCAGCCCCCCAGCAGCAGGGTGAGAAGCAACAAGGGGGCGCGGGTCGGGTGCATGGGCTCTCCTTTGAGCGCATGGATGGGCTGGGCCGGGGCTGACTATAGCAGGGTATTGGTGGGCGGCGCGGCACGCAGCAGACCGGCGAGCCGCTCCAGCCCCTCGGCGACGCGGGCGTCGGTGGCCGGCTGGCTCAGGCTCAGCCGCACGCCCTGCGGCGCGGCGAACTGGCCGGCGGCGAAGTGTTCCCCGCTGGCCACGCCGACGTCAAGGGCGTTGGCGGCCTCGGCAAACTCCTGGCTGCGCCAGGGCTCCGGCAGCGGCAGCCAGGCGTGCATGGAGCCCGCCTGCCAACAGGCCCCCGGCAGCAGGTGGCGCAGCAGCTCGCCGCGACGTGCCAGGATCTGCCGCTGCTGCTCTACAAGAGGCATGATCTGGCGCTGGCTCACCAGCTTGCAGGCCAGCTCGATGAGCAGCGGGCTCACCATCCAGCTCGACAGTCGCATCGCCTGGGCGAAGGCGCCGCGCAGGGCCGGCGGGGTCAGCACGAAGCCGACCCGCAGGCCGCCGCAGGCGATCTTGGCCAGGCTGCCCAGATAGATGACCCGCTCCGGCGCCAGATTGACCAGCGGCGTCACCGGTTGCTGGGGCAGCAGGCCGTTGACGTCATCCTCGATGATCAGCAGGTCTTGGCGACGGGCGATGGCGACGATGGCCTCGCGCCGCGCCAGGCTCATGGTGGCGGTGGTGGGATTTTGCAGGGTGGGGGTGAGGTAGAGCAGCTTGGCGCGGCGGGTGCGGCAGGCCGCCTCCAGCGCGTCGGGCAGCAGCCCCTCTGCGTCCATCGCCAGCCCCACCACCTGATTCTTCAGCTGACGGGCGTTGCCCAGCATGCCGGGGTAGCTGAGCCCTTCGCAGAACAGGGTCTCCCCCACACAGCCGGTGGCCAGCAGGGAGAGCATGATGCCGTGCTGGGCGCCGTGGCTGAACAGCAGATACTCCTCGCTGCCCGCCACCCCCTGCTCGGCCAGCCAGTCGATGAACAGCTGGCGCTGGCCGGGCTGGCCCGCCTCCTTGTCATAACCGAGCAGGGCGTTGAGATCCCCGTCCGCCACTTCCGCCAGCATGGGGCGGATGATGGCGGCCCGATCCAGCTGCACCGGCAGGTTCTGCCACAACTCGATGCGGTGCCCCTCCTCCTTGCGGATCACCCAGGCGTTGGCCGGATCCTCATGCTCCCCCTTGACCCAGGTGCCGTGCCCCACCCGGGCTGCCAGCAGCCCGCGCCGCTCCGCCTCGCCATAGGCGCGGGTGACGGTGCCGACGGTGACGCCCAGCTTGTCCGCCAGCGCCCTGTGGGTGGGCAGCCGGGTCTCGGGTGGCAGGGAGCCGTCCTGAATGGCCTGCTCGATGGCCTTCACCAGCTTGAGGTAGAGGGGGCCGGCGAAGGGGGTGAGGTCCGGGGTCCAGATTGTCATGGTGACAATAAATCCATTGATCGAAATGTATCGGCAATATAGCGTGATTTTGAACCCGATAACAACCAAAAGTGGCACATTGTATCGATACAATGTGCGCAGTTCAGGAGTACAAAGATGACGATCGAATGGTATGCCACCCTGTTTGGCTTTGCGTTGCTCACCTGTGGCACGCCGGGTCCCAACAACCTCATGCTGACCGCCTCCGGCGCCAACTTCGGGGTGCGTCGCACCCTGCCTCATCTGATCGGTGTCGTGGTGGGACAACCCGTCTTGCAACTGGTGCTGGCGCTGGGGCTCTACCCCCTGTTCGAGCGTTGGCCGCTGCTCAAACTGAGCCTGCAGGTGTTGGGCAGCCTCTATTTGTTGTGGCTGGCATGGCGCATCGCGGTGGCCGGCGCCCCCGGCGATCCGGAGCGACGTTCACGCCCGCTGACCCTGCTGGAGGGGCTGGGCTTTCAGTTTCTCAACCCCAAGGCCTGGATGATGGGGATTTCCGCCATCAGTCTGTTCAGTCTGCCGGGCAGTGCTTACTGGCCGAGTCTGTGGGGCATCATGGCCGTCTTCCCCATGGCGGGATTGCCAGTCTGCTTTGCCTGGGTGCTGTTCGGTCATCAGCTCAGCCGCTGGATCAACTCTGACAGAGGCTGGCGCCGGCTCAACGGCAGCCTGGGGGCGCTGACCGCGCTCTGCGTGGTGATGCTCTGGTACTGAGTGCCGCCAGGGGCCGCATAAAGATGCGAAGAAAGTGCATCTGCGGCCTTGTCTGACGGGCACCGGCTCTGCATATTAGAAGGCTTGTCGCCGAGTCGGCGCCCTGCATCATCAAGAGGTTGAGATGGATCTGAACTGGTTGCTTCCCCTGGCGGGCTTTGCCCTCATCACCTGCGGCACGCCGGGCCCCAACAACATGCTGCTCACCAGCGCCGGTGCGGCCCAGGGCTTTCGCCGCAGCGTGCCCCTGCTGGTGGGGGTGGTGGGGGGGATCAACCTGATGATCCTGGCCACGGCGCTGGGGCTGGGGGTGATGTTCGAGCAACTGCCGCTGCTGCACGACGGGCTCAAGCTTATCGGCTCGGCCTACCTGCTCTGGCTGGCCTGGAAGGTGGCGACCGCCAGCGGCCCGGCCGAGGGCAACCGGCCGCTGATCCCGGCCCATCAGGGGGCCATGCTGCAACTGCTCAACCCCAAGGCGTGGATGATGGCGCTCTCCGCCATCAGCGGCTTCACCCTGGCGGGGGAGGCCTACTGGCCCTCCGCCATCTGGGTGCTCGGCATCTTCTTCGTGACCGGCCTCTATACCGGGGCCTTCTGGGTGCTGTTCGGTGCCCAGGTGCGCCGCCTCATCCGCACCGCCAGAGGCTGGCGTCGTTTCAATCTCGGCATGGGGGTCGCCACGGCGGCCTGCGTGCTGATGATCTGGATTTAGTCCGGGCCTGCGCCCGGGCCTTTACCGGCTGTCTTGTTGGCCCTGCGGGGCCTTTTTTATTCTTGGGGCGGTGCGATGACGTGCGCCGCCCTCTGCTCGGTTTGCACGATCGATTTACACGATCGGCTTACACAAGGAGGTCCCATGAAATGTATCGGTCTGCTGGGTGGCATGAGCTGGGAGTCCACCGTCAGCTACTATCAGGCGCTCAACCGGGGCGTGCGCGAGCGGCTCGGCGGCCTGCACTCGGCGCGGGTGCTGCTGAGCAGCGTCGACTTTGCCGAGATAGAGCGGCTGCAGCATATCGGGGACTGGCCCACCACTGCCCGCCTGTTGGCGGCCGAGGCGCGGGCTATCCAGGCCGGCGGCGCCGATTTTCTGCTGATCGGCACCAACACCATGCACAAGGTGGCGCCCGAGATCGAGGCCGCCATCGACATCCCGCTGCTCCATATCGCCGATGCCACCGCGCGTCAGCTGCAAGCGGACGGGATCCAAAGGGTCGGTCTGCTCGGCACCCGCTTCACCATGGAGCAGGATTTCTACAAGGGGCGCCTGCAGGACAAATTCGGGCTGGAGGTGCTGGTGCCCGGCGAGGCGCAGCGGGAGCGGGTACACCGCATCATCTATGACGAGCTGTGCCTTGGCGACATTCGCGATGGATCGCGGGCCGAGTATCTGGCCATCATCAGCGCGCTGGCCGACGCGGGTGCCCAGGCGGTGATCCTCGGCTGCACCGAGATAGCCCTGCTGGTGGGGGAGGCCGCGGCCGCGGTGCCGCTCTACGATACTACCGCGATTCACGCCGAGGCGGCGGTCACTCTGGCGCTGGCTTGAAGACAGGGGCCTGCTGGCAAGCGGATAAGCCAGAAATTGTCCGGCCGCCGGCTTGGCAGGGCTTGACCTTGCCGCAGGGTTGCTGCTTAGGCTGAAGGTCCGCTTTGGCCAACGAGGAACGACTCATGCAGCGTCGCGATTTTCTCAAATTCTCCACCGCCGTCGGTATCGCCGGTGCCCTGCCCTGGTGGGGTCGGGCGGTTGCCGCCGAGCGGCCAGCCCTGCCGATTCCTGCGCTGCTGGAGGCGGACGCCAGCGGTGTGTTTCAGCTCAGGGCCCAGCCGGGCCAGATGCAGTGGCGACGCCAGCCGACTCATAGCTGGGGCTACAACGGCAACCTGCTCGGCCCCACTCTGCGTGCCCGCCAGGGGCAGGCGGTGCGAGTCCGGGTCGCCAACCAGCTGGCGGAGACCACCACGGTGCACTGGCACGGGCTGGAGGTGCCCGGCACCGCCGATGGCGGCCCGCAGGCCAGCATCCCTTCCGGCAAAGAGTGGCAGGCGGCGTTTCGCATCGAGCAGCCGGCGGCCACCTGCTGGTATCACCCCCACACCCATGGGCAGACCGGCCATCAGGTGGCCATGGGACTGGCCGGGCTCTTCATCCTCGACGACGAGGAGAGCCTGCGGCTGCCGCTGCCCCAGCGCTGGGGCGTGGACGACATCCCGCTGGTGCTGCAGGACAAGCGGCTCGATGGGCGGGATCAGGTGGACTACCAGCTGGATGTGATGAGCGCCGCGGTCGGCTGGTTTGGCGATCTGATGCTGACCAACGGCGCCGTTTATCCGACCCACGACGCGCCTCGTGGCTGGCTGCGGTTGCGGCTGCTCAGCGGCTGCAATGCCCGCTCCCTCAGGCTGGCGACCAGTGACGGCCGCCCCTTGTATGTGATCGGCAGCGATGGCGGTCTGCTGGCAGAGCCGGTGGCGCTGAGCGAGCTGGTGCTGCTGCCGGGGGAGCGCTTCGAGGTGATGGTGGATGCCCGCAACGGCAAGGCGTTCGACCTGCTCACCCTGCCGGTACGCCAGATGGGAATGACCCTGGCGCCGTTCGATGCGGCCCTGCCGCTGCTGCGGATCCGGCCCTCCCTCATCGAGGGCAAGGGGCGTCTGCCGGACAGCCTGGCCCGGCTGCCGGCGCTGCCCGCCACCCAAGGCTTGCCGAGCCGCACCCTGACCCTGTCGATGGATCCCGAGCTGGATCGGCTGGGGATGCAGACGCTGATGAGCCGCTACGGCCACGGCGCCATGGCGGGCATGAGCATGGCCCACGGCGAGACGGGCGCCATGGCCGGGATGAAGATGGACGGGCAGGGCGACGGGATGGCGGGGATGGATCATGGCGCCATGGCCATGCCAGCGGGCGAGATGCAGCACGACACCATGGCCGGGATGCAGGAGGACAAGGGCAGTGCCAGGCCGCTGGATCTGCACGGCGGCAACCGCATCAACGGCCAGGCCTTCGCCATGAACGACCCGCAGTTTGCGGTCAAGCGCGGCCGCACCGAGCGCTGGATCATCTCGGGGGAGGGGGACATGATGCTGCACCCCTTCCATATCCACGGCACCCGCTTCCGGATCCTGAGCGAGAACGGTCAGCCGGTGGCCCCCCATCGCGCCGGCTGGAAGGACATCGTCAAGGTGGAGGGCGGGCGCAGCGAGGTGCTGGTGCGTTTCGATCACACGGCGCCCAAGGAGCGGGCCTACATGGCACACTGCCATCTGCTGGAGCACGAAGATACCGGCATGATGCTCTCGTTCACGGTGGAAGAGTAAAAAAGAATGGCCCGAACGGGGCCATTTGTTCATTTCACTGGTCAGATCTCACTATCTACGCACGCCACATACCCCTCGGCATAAAAGCGTGTAAAATTGCGCCCTGAATTTTCCGGCCAGCGCGCGCTGGCCGCGACTCCTTACCTGCAAGGCTGACACTGTGACTGAAGTAGATAGATTCGCGGACATTCGCCCCTACCGCGATGAGGAAGTGCCGGCAGCCATCGAACGGCTGATCCGGGATGATGAATTTGTCGGCGCCATCGCCAAGTATCGTTTCGGCTCCCTGATGAGCTGGCTGGGCTGGGCCATCCGCCCGCTGATCCGCCAGTTCCTGCGCTACAAGTGGTCCAAGGTGACCACCATCCATCAGGTGCAGATGGGGGTGACCCGCTACATGAGCCGGATGATCGCCACCTCCACCCAGGGGGTGACCTTCTCCGGGCTCGAGCATCTGAAGAAGGAGCAGGGCTACCTGTTCGTCTCCAACCACAGGGACATCGCCATGGATCCGGCGTTCGTCAACTGGGGGCTGCACACCCACGGGTTCGATACCGTGCGCATTGCCATTGGCGACAACCTGCTGCGCAAACCCTGCGCCACCGAGCTGATGAAGCTCAACAAGAGCTTCATCGTCAAGCGCTCCGCCAAGGGGCCGCGGGAGATGATGAAGGCGCTCGGCGAGCTGTCGGCCTACATCGGCCAGTCGGTGCACGAAGGCCACTCCATCTGGATCGCCCAGAAGGAAGGGCGCGCCAAGAACGGCGATGACAAGACAGATCCGGCCATCCTCAAGATGTTCTACGTGGACGGCAAGAAGCAGAAGATCGAGTTCGTCGACTACATGCGCAGCCTCAATATCGTGCCGGTCAGCATCAGCTACGAGCTGGATCCTACCGACAAGGCCAAGGCGCGCGAGCTGTACGAGAAGTCGGTCAACGGCAGCTACGAGAAGGGCGAGTTCGAGGACATCGAGAGCATCGTCGCCGGCATCGTCGGTCAGAAGGGGCGGGTACACGTCTCCTTCGGCGCCCCCATCACCGAGGGCTTCCGCGATCCGGACGAGCTGGCTGCGCTGATCGACAAGGCGATCTGGGGCAACTACCGCCTCTTCCCGGGCAACTACCTGGCTGCAGATGTGTCCGGCAAGGCCAACACCATCGAGCAGGCTGCCTTCCTGAGCCGTCAGTCGGAGGTGCCGGAAGAGCACAAGGCCATCTGGCGCGCCATGTACGCCAAGCCGGTGGAGAACGCCGGAAAGGCTTGAATGGCACCGGTTATCACCGGGTGATGCGAAAAAAACGGGAGCAGATGCTCCCGTTTTTGCGTCTGGTCAAAGTCGACGGTGCTGGAGTAGTGAATAATATTGTTTCAGCTGGTACGATCACTGGGCGAACGCGCTTGCGCCTCTTGGCAAGCCGCGGATGAGTGTGTAACAGTGCACTCATCCCGCTTGATACGAGCAAATGCTCTATCTCTGTCTGCACGGATTGCAGGCGGTGTGACACAAGGACCTCAACAGGGTCCTTTTTCATTTTGCGGCTAAGATGTCGCCTGAATACACCTAAGGAAGCGCCATGATCACCGGCAGTCTGAACACCCTGCAGCGCACGCCGCTGCCCGCCCCGCTGGACCGCATCATGGTCGAGGTGGTGCAAAGCGTCGAACAGTGGCTGCTGGCGCCGCTCGGCAAGCAGGAGATCGACGGCCTCACGCTGTTCTGCCTGGTGAGCGAGGAGCTGACCGAGCCGGCCGCGGATCGCCGTGGCGAGTTCCATCAGCAGTATCTGGACATCCAGCTGCTGCTGCGTGGCGAAGAGTGGATCGGGGTCGGGCCCCATGGCTATGTTGCCGAAGGCGCCGATCATCCCCATCCCGACCTCTGGTTCGTCGAGGACGAACAGACCAGTTATCTGGCGTTGCAGCCCGGCGACTTCGCCATCTTCTGGCCGGGAGAACTGCATCGCCCCCTCTGTACCCCCAACCAGCCGGCTCAGGTGAAGAAGCTGGTGGTCAAGGTGCACCGGGATCTGCTGGCCGGCCTGTGACCGCTGGCGCAGCCTGGCTGAGACGAGTGCCCGGAATCATCCGGATTTGCACTTAACATATTGAAAAATTGGGCGCACTTTCCTGCGACCATAAGCCCCCGGCAGGGGAATCCCATCCACTTTGGATGACACGACACTGTCGGCATAAAGCCGAAGCACAGGAAGATGTAGAACATGAGCAAGTTGGTATTGATCCTTAACTGCGGTAGCTCTTCCCTGAAATTTGCCGTAATGGACGCCGAAACAGGTGAGGACATGCTGTCCGGCTTGGCCGAATGCTTCAATCTGGATGACGCACGTATCAAATGGAAACTCCACGGGGTCAAGGGCGACGCCATGCTGGGCGCCGGTGCTGCGCACCAGGAAGCCCTCGACCACATCGTGGGCCACATCCTGCCCCAGGATCCCGCCCTGGCCGATCAGCTGGTCGCCATCGGCCATCGCATCGTGCACGGCGGTGAGCAGTTCTCCCGCTCCGTGCGCATCGATGACGGCGTGATTGCCGGCATCGAGGCCGCCATTCCGTTTGCCCCCCTGCACAACCCGGCGCACCTCATCGGCATCCGTGCCGCCCTCAAGGTGTTCCCGGCCCTGGCCGACAAGAACGTGGCCGTGTTCGACACCGCCTTCCACCAGACCCTGCCAGAGGAAGCCTACCTCTACGCGCTGCCCTACAAGCTCTATCGCGAGAACGGCATCCGTCGTTACGGCGCCCACGGCACCTCCCACCGCTTCATCGCCGAAGAGACCGCCAAGGCGCTGGGCAAACCGCTCCATGAGCTCAACATCATCAACTGCCACCTGGGCAACGGTGCCTCCGTCTGCGCCATCAAGAACGGCGAGTCCGTCGACACTTCCATGGGGCTGACCCCGCTGGAAGGGCTGGCGATGGGCACCCGCTCCGGCGACATAGACCCCGCTGTAGTCTTCTTCATGCACGACCAGCTCGGTTACAGCGTGGAGCAGATCAACCACACCCTGACCCGCGAGTCCGGCCTGCTGGGCATGACCGAGGCGAGCAGCGACTGCCGCTACGTCACCGGCAACTACGCCACCGACGCCGGTGCCAAGCGTGCACTGGACGTCTTCACCTATCGCGTTGCCAAGTACGTCGGAGCCTATGCTGCCGCCATGGATGGTCGCCTGGACGCCCTGGTGTTCACCGGCGGCATCGGCGAGAACGCCGCCATGGTGCGCGAGATGGTGCTGGCCCGACTGGCCCTGCTCGGCTTCAAGATCGACAAGGAGGCCAACAACGCAGCCGTATTGGGCGGTGAAGGCCCCATCACCGTCGAAGGCAGCCGTCTGGCCCTGGTGATGCCCACCAACGAAGAGCTGGTGATCGCCCGTGATGCCCTGAGCCTGGTCGGCTAAGGCACCCCCTGGTGATGACAACGCCCGGCCCCTGCCGGGCGTTGTCGTTTCGGCAATAGTGATCGGCCTGTCATTTGACATGGGGGACCAGATGCGTACCCTGACCGCTGTGTGATATTGCGGAGGTAACGATGAAAGAGATGTTTTTCAACTGGTTGTCAGGCCTGGGGGTCGATGTGACCCCCATGATGGCCCTGGTGATCGCCCTGGGGTTCATCGTGCTGACCGCCATGGTGCTGCACCTGGTGCTGCACCGCATCCTGCTGGTGCGCCTGGTGGGGCTGCTCGGCAAGACCAAGCAGATGTGGCTGCCGCCCCAGTTGCAGCAACGTCTCTTCTACCGGCTCGCCTTCGTGTTCCAGGGCGCCGTGCTGCTCGGTCAGGCGGAGATCTGGCTGCCCAAAGCGTCCGGGAGCCTGGCGCTTATCGAGTTGCTGGCCCAGCTCTGGATCCTGCTGTTCCTGCTGCTGGCTCTGTTCGCCCTGCTCGACTGCATGCTGTCGGTGAGCCGTTACACCCGGCTCGGGCGGGATCTGCCCCTGCGCGGCATCTTCCAGGGGGTGAAACTGGTGGGCAGCATCCTGGTGGGCATCCTGATGATCGCCCTGCTGCTCGGCAAGTCGCCCCTCTTCCTGTTCAGCGGCCTGGGGGCCATGACCGCGGTATTGATGTTGGTGTTCAAGGACCCCATCCTCGGGCTGGTGGCGGGGATCCAGCTCTCCGCCAACCGCATGCTGAGCGTCGGTGACTGGCTGCAGATGGACAAGTACGGTGCGGACGGCGAGGTGACCGACATCGGCCTCACCACGGTCAAGGTGTCGAACTGGGACAAGACCATCACTACCATCCCTACCTATGCCCTCATCTCCGACTCCTTCAAGAACTGGCAGGGGATGACCGAATCCGGCGGGCGCCGCATCAAGCGCAGCGTCAACATCGACATGACCAGCGTGCGCTTCCTCACCTCGCAGGAGCAGTTGCAGCTCAAGCAGGCCAGGTTGCTGGCACCCTACCTCAGCCGCAAGGAGCAGGAGCTCAGCAGCTACAACCAGCAGCTCAGCGATGCCATCAGCTGCCCCATCAATGGTCGCCACCTCACCAACCTCGGCACCCTGCGCGCCTATCTGGATGCCTACCTGCGGGCTCATGCGGGCATTCGCAAGGACATGACCCTGATGGTGCGCCAGTTGGCACCGACCACGGACGGCCTGCCGCTGGAGATCTACTGCTTCACGGCGACCACCGCCTGGGCCGAGTATGAAGGGATACAGGCTGATATTTTCGACCACATATTTGCGATAATTGAGCAATTCCATCTGCGTTTGCATCAGTCGCCAACCGGTTATGACATGCACAGTTGGAAAAACGGCTGATCCCGCTTATGACAAGGTGCCGCGGCGCAGCGCGGCACCGTATTTAATCACCGACCCGTCAGCACGTGGCGGTTGAAATTTGAATGGCAGAGGAGAAAAATGGCGGCCTTCTCTTCGCCCCGGGCGCGCCCGTCGCCTCCGCGCTGGCCAGAGTGCTGAACCACCCCCTTTATCACAGGAAAGTTATGAAGCTCCTCCACAACACGGCGGCCGCACTGTGCTGCTCCCTGATCCTGGCCGCCATGCCCGCCCTCGCCATCGAATATGCCCTGCCCGCAGCCAACAGCCGCCTGGTGGGGGAGAACCTGGACTACGTGGTGTCCCCGGAAGAGGCGGGCCAACCCCTGGAAGCGGCAGCGGCCAGATTCCAGCTCGGCTTGACCAACATGCTGGAAGCCAACCCCAAGGCAGACCCCCTGCTGCTGCAGGCGGGCGAGAAGCTGGTCGTGCCGCATCAGCTGATCCTGCCGGATGCCCCCCGTGAAGGCATCGTGCTGAACGTCGCCGAGATGCGCCTCTACTACTACCCCAAAGGCAAGAAGGTGGTGGAAGTGCTGCCGATTGGCATCGGCCAGCTCGGCACCGACACCCCGGAAGACTGGGTGACCAGCGTGCAGCGCAAGAAGGCGGGCCCAACCTGGACCCCGACCGCGAAGATGCACGCCGAGTACGCCGCCCGTGGCGAGAGCCTGCCGGCAGTGTGGCCGGCCGGC
Source organism: Aeromonas sp. QDB54 (assembly GCF_027707385.1). Lineage (NCBI taxonomy): Bacteria > Pseudomonadati > Pseudomonadota > Gammaproteobacteria > Aeromonadales > Aeromonadaceae > Aeromonas > Aeromonas sp. QDB54. Next base: position 247,963 of record NZ_JAPCIT010000002.1, read on the forward strand.
CCGGACAACCCCATGGGGCTGTTCGCGCTCTACATCGGCAAGATGTACGCCATCCACGGCACCAACGCCCAGTTCGGCATCGGCCTGCGGGTGAGCCACGGCTGCGTGCGCCTGCGCAACGACGACATCGAGTACCTTTTCAAGAAGGTACCGGTCGGTACCCGCGTCCAGTTCGTCAACCAGCCGATCAAGGCCAGCGTCGAGCCGGATGGTCGCCGCTACCTGGAAGTGCATCAGCCGCTCTCCCGCAATCAGGAGGAGTTCAACTCCAGCCTGCCTGCGCCGCTGCCGATGACCCCGGCGGTGACCCGCTTCATCGCCCACGCCGACAGCGACTCCCAGCTGGTCAAGCAGGCGCTGGAGCAGCGCAGCGGCATGCCGATCGCGATCAATCGCTGATTGGTGCCTGCCGACATGGCCCCGACCTCTGGTCGGGGCTTTTTTTTGCGGCCGTGGAGGGGCTGTGCCGCGCTCGTGCCCGGCGGATAAGCAGTTGCTGTGTCAGGATAAAATCTGGCGGAACGGGGCAAAGCTGGTCTGTTGGTTAAAGATGAAACGTTTATATTGTGTTTTCTGTTTGTTAAAAAAGGTTGAGGTCATGGGATCTGCTGATTAAGCTAGGGCGGTTTTTTTAAGGAAGAGCCCGTCGTCAGAACGGGTACACATGTCACATAACGGAGTTTTGAATGACAGCCAGCACACCCATGCTCATCACCTTTCTGGTGTACATCCTCGGGATGGTCCTGATCGGCTTTATCGCCTATCGCGCCACCCGCAACTTTGACGACTACATTCTCGGCGGCCGCCGGATGGGGAGCTGGGTGACCGCCCTCTCCGCCGGTGCCTCCGACATGAGCGGCTGGCTCTTGATGGGCTTGCCGGGCGCCGTCTTCATCGGCGGCATCTCCGAGAGCTGGATCGCCATCGGCCTCACCCTGGGGGCCTACCTCAACTGGCGCTGGGTCGCCGGCCGGTTGCGGGTGCATACCGAGAAGAACCGCAACGCCCTGACCCTGCCGGACTACTTCACTTACCGCTTCGAGGACAAGAGCCGGGTGCTGCGGATCCTCTCCGCCCTGGTGATCCTGCTGTTCTTCACTATCTACTGCGCCTCCGGCGTGGTGGCCGGTGCCCGCCTGTTCGAGAGCACCTTCGGCATGAGCTATGACACCGCCCTCTGGGTCGGCGCCGCGGCCACCATCACCTACACCTTCTTCGGCGGCTTCCTCGCGGTGAGCTGGACCGATACGGTGCAGGCCACCCTGATGATCTTCGCCCTGATCCTCACCCCGGTGTTCGTCATCATTGCGGTGGGCGGCATCGACACCGCCATGGTGCAGGTGGCGGCGCAGAACGCCAGCAACCTCGACATGTTCAAGAACCTGGACTTTATCGCCATCATCTCGCTGATGGCCTGGGGCCTGGGCTACTTCGGCCAGCCCCACATCCTGGCGCGCTTCATGGCGGCGGACTCCCACCACTCCATGGCCAATGCCCGCCGCATCAGCATGACCTGGATGGTGCTGTGCCTGGGTGGCGCCGTGGCCATCGGCTTCTTCGGCCTGGCCTACTTCTCCACCTTCACCGAACAGGCGGCCGGCGTCACCGGCAACCCGGAGCGGGTCTTCATCGAGCTCTCCAAGATCCTGTTCAACCCCTGGATCGCCGGCGTGCTGCTCTCCGCCATCCTGGCGGCGGTGATGAGTACCCTCAGTTGCCAGCTGCTGGTCTGCTCCAGTGCCATCACCGAGGATCTCTACAAGCCGTTCCTGCGCAAGAACGCCTCCCAGCAGGAGCTGGTGTGGGTCGGCCGTGCCATGGTGCTGGTGATCGCGCTCATCGCCATCGCCGTCGCCATGAACCCGGAGAACCGGGTACTGGGGCTGGTGAGCTACGCCTGGGCTGGCTTTGGTGCCGCCTTCGGCCCCGTGGTGCTGCTCTCCGTGCTCTGGTCGCGGATGACCCGCAACGGCGCCCTGGCGGGCATGCTGGTGGGCGCTCTGACCGTCATCGTCTGGAAGCAGTTCGGCTGGCTGGGGCTCTATGAAATCATCCCGGGCTTCCTCTTCTCCGGACTCGCCATTGTCGTGTTCAGCCTGCTGGACAAGGCCCCCTCCAAGGCCATGCTGGAGCGCTTCGACGACGCCGAGCGCGAGTTCCAGACCCCGCCGGATGCGCTGGGTCAGCCGGTGACCGTCAACTGAGTTGGATACTTTGCATAACAAAAAAGCCCCGCAATGCGGGGCTTTTTTATGGACGACGATTTAGCCGGCGCACATCGGTGCGGGCCGCCGCACCGGTGCGTGTCAGCCAGCGGGCTCTGTCCTGATTGTTGGCTGTATGCATGGGCCCCAGATGCTGGCGGTGGGTCAGCCGGATGCCGCACAACCCCAGTACCTGCTTGTCGAGGATCCGCGAGGCGGGCTCCCCCAGCCACCAGCGGTAGTACCAGACTGGGCTGTCCATGGTGAGCAGCAGCCGCGCCGTTTTGCCTGCGAGCAGGCGCAGTGGCTGGGCCTTGCCCTTGACATATTGAAAGGCGAAGCCGGAGAGCAGGGTGCGATCCAGCAGGCCCTTGAGACGGGCCGGCATGCCACCCCACCAGAGGGGGGAGACTATCACCAGATGATGAGCGGCAGTCAGGCTCTGCTGCAACGCCAGCAGATCCGGCTCCAGCGGTGGCATAAGGTCATAGCCATGGCGCAAGTTCGGCTCGAAGGCGAGCTCGCCCACGTGCAGCAGAGTGACCTCTGCGCCTGCCTCCTCGGCGCTGCGAGCATACTCGCGGGCCAGGGCATGGCAGAAACTGTCGGGTTTGGGATTGCCGTTGAGAACAAGCAGGTTGGGGGTCATGGTATGGCTCCTTGAAGTGAGCCCCCATTACACCCCTTGTCCCATGGGACAGAGTCAAGCCACCTTGTGCCCACGATCCGCTGCGGCGGGATGACCCTGAGCGTCGGGGGATTGCCGCACCGGGGCGCCATAGCGGCAGGGGTGCTGCGCGAGCAGCGTGGCGCACTGACTCAGCCCCTGATGCTGGCGTTGCAACCTGGTGACCTCCGCCTCGATCTGTGCCAACTTGCCTGCGATAAGCTGCTCCACCTTCTGCCAGGGGAAGTGATCGAGGCTGGTGACGCCCTTGAGCAGGGGAACCAGCTCCCCGAGCCTGCAGCCAAGCCGCTGGGCTTCACGGATAAAGCCGACCCACTCCAGATCCTCGGCCCGGTAGACGCGATAACTGCCGCGCCGCCTGGGCTCGGGCAGCAGCCCGAGCTGCTCATAGAGGCGGACAGCCTTTGGGGTGGTGCCCGCCAGCCGGGCAAATTCGCCGATATACATGGTGCTGCTCGCAAAGGTGGTTTGAGAGGTGCCCACTATAGGTCAGTGGCTGGCGGGAGAGAATCCCCATGGAGGAGCTGTCGGCGCAGTGCATTGCACAGCAGCGCTCTGGATGTGGCTTTGCCCCATAGAATGCGAGGGCCGGGGTTTCGCCCGCCCTTCGGGCCGGGGCGAGTGACTTTGGAAAGACCCAAAGTCACCACAGGTCTTTTCCCCCGGCAAGCCGTCCGCTTCGCGGATTCCCTAGCCTCCTTCATCGGGTCGGACGGATCGCCGCACACGGCACATCCCTGCGCCGCCTGCGGCTGCGCCGCCGTCCATGACGGCGCTCCTGACCCGTTGAACTCGGCTCGGCGGCTTTCAGGGGGAAACAATACCCTGCCTGTCTGCGGCGCAGTGAGGTGTTCGTAGGGGCGGGATATGGCCGAGCTGACCCGTGATGGGGCCGCAACAGGCGCTGGTGGATTGGTGATCGCCACTATAAGAGAAAATGTGGTCATCCACGGAGAACCCATAAATTCCATTTATAGTGACTCTGGCGAGCCAGACAGGACCACCTGGTGGCCGAAATGGGCTCCCCAAGGGGATTTCCCGACCCTTGTTTATGTCGTGGCTGGGTTATAGACGAGAGTTTGAATACGCTGAGCTATTCGTACCTGTGAACTGAACATCAACATCAGTACCGAGCAAAATTCCAGAGGTTACGAATCACTCCTTGATGCTTTGCGATGCTTTAATCTGGCGTCGATTTTATCCGAAAGATCTTGGAAACCGTCCAGATCAAAAGGGGCGTAAATACGCTTGAGGCTGTTGGTTCGAATGACCATGCAATCGACGATAAGCATTTTTCCCATGCTGACCCCCACCATCTCGTTATATGGTATGGATACTTTTCGGAAAAATCGGTTTCTACCTACCACATCTTCACTTCTCAATTCGACAGAAAACAATCTGGAAGCTTGAGCCATCACGAACGATACGATAAAGGCTGCCAGCTGTATTTTTAGATATTGGTAAAAGAGCCAGATGCCCAACTCCATGTTGAGTTGCATTTTGTATGTGGAGAGTACAACACCCCCTGCAAACATCAATGTGATAAATATAAGGAACCGCTTGCTCATTGAGAGTAATGGTTGCGTCCAATTTAATAGGTATTTCATTGCTTATTCCAGTCAGATTGAAATATAACGAATGTTAATCAGTGGCTGATAGAGGATACCCATCTTGTCAGGACCGCCTGCTATCGATATGGTGGACGACTCGGATTTTTTTTTGGTCGGGTTATTCGTGATTGTCAGAATATGCTTCGCTATTTGAACCTGATGGCTCTTATAAATTAAGGGAAGGTTGAAGGCTCGTAGAGGGGCATTTCATTTAAAATGTATATTCTGTGCTTTTTTAACTTCATTCGCCATAGAAGAAAATGCATTGTAGATTTGTGATAACTTTCTGAAATCACATCTTGGTACAAATAATCTGCTAGTATTTGTTAATTGAGCGTAGATGCGTTTGCAGCGTAATTCATGTATATCATTATGTAAAGTAAAGTTATATACAATCAAAAAACCATCAACCATAAAATAGTAGTATATTTCATCTTGATGACTTTCATAATCTAGGTTGAATAATGCGCCCTTCAATAATTCATCACCTAAATCACCTTTTTCATCAACAACTCTAAGCATTGATATTTTTACAACATGTGATAATCGTATGGATGTCTGTATTTTTAAGGTGTTATTTAATATACAAAAGCGAATTAAATCATTAAACTCAGAGCATAAATCAATGTGTTTGAATGTAGGAATGGTTGATATGGATGCACGCCACAATATAGATATCAGGAAAAGATAGAACTTATTATGGTTGAAATCGTTAAAGATAACTCCATTTTCAACCTTTTTTACGTTATTTCTATTTTTAAGTAGATCAATTCCATAAGATTCGAATTCTTTACTTATGTATTGCTCACATTCATGGCATAGTAGATACTCTTTAGGGTCATAATTTCCTGTTTTAGCGCCTTCTCCTGCAGTAAAAAGTACTGTTTGACCATTCTTTTTTCTACGTTTAATGAATGATCTAGGGATAATGTGTGATAGCTGTAGCTCTTTTTCTGTCTCGCACAGCCGACATTTGTTTACTACTGGCATATTAGCTCCAAAATATAACTAAAATTATATTTAGTCGGCTCTGGTTTAATGATTTAATCCTCCTCACAGTTCCAAGTTATGCGTATTGTTGTCACGAAGTGTTTTATTTTGTAATGTAATTTAAAGAACCCGGCTATGTTGTTTTATTATTATTGTTACTTGTCCAGAAAATATATCGGAGTGCCCAGTGTTGCTGAATTATAGGTAGTGCTCTATAGCACCATGACAGAGCCTAAACTATTGGTGTTTGATTCTATTTCTAAAACCGAATTTCCACCGATTCCGCACTGCGCTTTGCCTCACCGTGATAAACCGTCTCGATATTATTGCCATCGGGATCGAGAACGAAGGTGGCGTAATAGCCGGGGTGATAATTGCGCTCGCCGGGGGCGCCGTTGTCCTGGCCGCCATTGGCCAGCGCTGCCTGATAGAAGCGATCCACCATGGCCCTGTCTTGTGCCTGAAAGGCGAGGTGATGGCGGCCGGTCAATACCCCCAGCGCCGCCGGGCTGTCTACAGCCGTGACAAACAGCTCGTCTGCCCAGAAATAACCCTCACCGGTGCCGCCTATGGGGATGTCGAGGGCGGCCAGTGCGGCCGTGTAAAAACGCTGGCTGGCGGCCAGGTCTTTCACCACCAGCTGGAGATGGTCGATCAGCCGACCGCGATGCAGTGTTTGTGTTTCCATACACCACCTTGCTTTACATGTTGTGGATGAGTCGCCTGCCGCCCCTCGCCGTGATCGACAGGAGTTGGCAAGCCGATGGCATGGCTACCGCCCCTGAATTTCAGCCTCCAGTTTGCTGCTTTGTAACCAACGGGGATGGCGGAGAGGGCTCATGGGTGACTCCGACGAGGCTTGGATTGCCATTCGGGTATGGTAGCGAGAGAGGGGCGCAGGGGAAGGGCGGGGTGATAAATGTTGGGGCGGGATCAACAAATTGGTCAGTACGGCAGGTGGGATTCCCTTGCCGGGGGGAGAGAAGCTGGTCCAAGTGTGGGGAGGGGCCGCAGCTCCTCCCTCATGCCAGTGCAAGCTGCTGACGGGCGCGCCACAGCCGCTCGTGGAAGAAGAACACCACTGTGTTGATGGCAGGCTCGATCATCGCCATCACGCCGCCGGTGAGCAGCTCGCCGCTCAGCAGGTAGGCGACGGCGAAGGCCACCGAGAAGTGCACCAGGGCGAAGCTGCTGGTCTTGGCCTGCAGGCTGTGGTGGGGCTTGAGCTTGTGCCAGCCGAGATCATGAAAGTAGAAGGCGACCGTGTTGACGGCGGGTTCGATCAAGGCGATCAGGCTGGCGGTGAGCAGTTCACCGGTCAGCAGGTAAGCCACGGTGAAGGCCACGGTGAAGTGCAAAACGGCAAAGCTGATGGTCTTTTTCATGATGGCGGCTCCCTCTGGTGATGAGCAGAGTATCCCCCGAAATCACATCAAATGAAAACTATTCTCACCTAATGATTGGATAGGGAGAGCCTATCAAGTGAGAACGCCCTCACCGGATTGGGAGTTGCCTGGGGCCACAGCGGCGCTAGAGTGAGCCTTTGCCATGAAAAAGGAGCTTTCATGCATATGAATATCAACGCCACCCTGATGGGGCAGTTCATCCTGTTGCTGATGATCATCGTCGGCGTCGTGGCCTGGCGACTGGCCCGCCGCAAGAGTGAGCATCCGGCGCTGATCACCGTGCTGTGCATGCTGCTCAGTCTGGCCCCGCCTTTCGCCCTGCTGGCGCTGCTTATTCTGGCGCTCTGGCGGGATCTGCCGGGCAAAACGTGAGGTTGGCCGACATGCTAAAAGCCCCGTGACGGGGCTTTTTTATTTGGGCGTCTCCCGCGCAGCTGCCGGTTGGGGCGGCAAGAGGCGGGCGAGGGGCTCACCGGCTGAGGGCGGCGATCCGCTCATGGGCCTGGCGCATGCCCTGCTCCGCCCCGTGGGGGTACAGGTCCATCCCTTCCGCGTAGACGAACTCCACCTGCGCGATGCCCATCAGGCCGAGCACGGACTCGAGGTAGGGGGTGACCGCATCCGTTGTCTGTCCTTGATGCACGCCGCCGCGGCTACTGAACACCAGAGCTTTTACCCCCTCCACCAGCCCCATGGGGTAGCTGTCGGTGTAGCGAAAGGTGACCCTGGCTCGCGCCACCAGATCGAACCAGTTCTTGAGCGGGGTCGGCACGTTGAGGTTGTACATGGGGGCGCCGATCAGCAGCAGGTCGGCGGCCTTGAGCTCGGCAATCAGTTGATCCGACAGCGCCACCGCCTGGCGGATGGCCTCGCTGGCTGACTCTGCCCCCCGCAGGGCGTGAAACAGTGCGCTGTCCAGTGGCGGCAGGGTGAGGGCCGGCAGGTCGCGTACCACCACCTGGTCCTGGTGGCCCTGCTCCCGGCGCGCTTGCAGAAAGCGCTCCATCAACTGGTTGGTGCGGGACGCGGGGCCGTTGAGGCTGGATTGCAGCAGCAGGATCTGACTCATGAGGTGAACTCCATCTGACAAAGTGTGGGGATGGAGGGAGCTTATCAGTCATTTTTTTCCGCAGTGCTGATACTATTTCGCCATATTGGTTCCACAAGGTATGCAATAGATGGCAAACAGTCTCAATGGCCTCGATCTGTTCGCCAGCGTGGTGGAGGCGGGCAGTTTCGCCCAGGCCGCCGAGCGGCTCCACCTCACCCGCTCGGCGGTGGGCAAGGGGATTGCCCGGCTCGAGCAGCGTCTCGGCGTCCAGCTGTTTCACCGCACCACCCGCAGCCAGAGCCTGACCGAGGAGGGGGCGCTGTTCCATCGCCACTGCCTGCGGGCGCTGGAGGAGGTGCGCCTCGGCGAGGCGGCGCTGGCCAGCAACAAGCTCACTCTCAACGGCAGCCTCAAGGTCTCCATGCCGGTGCTGTTCGGTCAGCTGTGCGTGGCGCCCCTGCTGCTGGAGCTGGCGCAGGCTCATCCCGGGCTGGCGCTGTCGCTGTCGTTCAGTGACCGCAAGGTGGATCTGGTGGAGGAGGGGCTCGATCTGGTGATCCGCAACGGGGAGCCGCCGGACAGCCTGGATCTGGCGGCGCGCCGGCTCGGCGAGCACGGCATGACGCTCTGCGCTGCGCCCGCCTATCTGGCCGAGCGGGGCGAACCGATGACGCTGGCGGATCTGGCCGAGCACGAGGGCATCGCCTATCTGCGGCAGGGGCGGGTGCTGGCGTGGCAGTGGCAGCTGGATGGCCAGTGGCAATCGGTGCGACCGACGGGGCGCCTGCAGCTCGACGATCTGCACGCCATCACCCAGGCGGCCATCGCTGGCTTTGGCCTGGCCTGGTTGCCGACCTGGCTGGCGCGCCCGCACCTTGAGCGGGGCGAGCTGTGCGAAGTGCTGGGCTCCCTCAAGGGCAGGCGTTATCCCATCAATGCCCTCTGGCCCCACAGCCCGCACCTGCCGCTCAAGACCAGAATGGCCATCGACTGGTTGGCGAGCCGGCTGCCGGAGCGGCTTGCCAGCGTGGCGGGGGCAGGCAGCCATGACCAATAAAAAGGGCCTGCAGTGGCAGGCCCTTGGCGGTGTGCGAGTGATGGAAGGCGTTACGCTTCAACCTTGTTGAGCCACTCGACCTTGTACTGGGCGCCGGCGCCCTGCGCCAGCTTGGCACACAGGGGTTTGAGGAAGGCTTCGATCTGCTCGTCCAGCAGCCAGGGGGGGCTCACTATCAGCATGCCTGAGCCGTTCATGCCCCAGTCGGCGGTCTGGCCGGCCACTTCCAGCTCGGCCACCAGGACGTTGCCGAAATTCTCCCGCTTGATGGCGCGCAGCATGTCGCGGGACTTGTCCGCCTCTTCCCCGAGGATGGGATACCAGAGGGCGTAGATGCCGGTGGCCCAGCGTTTTTGCGCCTTTTTCAGGGTATCGACCACGGCGAAGTAATCTTCCTTCAGCTCATAGGGCGGGTCGATCAGCACCAGGCCGCGGCGCGGCGTGGGCGGCAGCAGGGCCACCAGCCCCTCGAAGCCATCACGATGGTGGACGGCGACGCGGGGGTCGTAACCCATGTTAGCGCGCAGGTCTTCCACCTCGTTGTTGTGCAGCTCCATCAGCGCCAGCTTGTCCTGCTCGCGGGCGAGGCGACGGGACAGCTCCGGCGAGCCGGGGTAGTAGTGCAGCTGACCATCGCTGTTCATCTCCTCGATGACGCCGAGATAGGGGGCCATGGTGGACCACTGGGCCCGCTCATCCCACAGCCGGCCAATGCCGTCGGCATATTCCGCCTTCTTCTGGGACCAGTCGCCGCGCAGGTCGTAGAGACCGCCGCCGGCATGGGTATCCAGCACGATGAAGGGTTTCTCCTTCTTCTTGAGGGACTCGATGATCAGGGCCTGAACGGCGTGTTTCAGCACGTCGGCGTGGTTGCCGGCGTGAAAGGCGTGGCGATAACTCAGCATATTAGGTCTCTGAGGGGGCCCTGCTGGGCCCCCAGTAACAATAGATAGTTCAACAGGTTGCGGCTGTTGCCGCGAAACAGGGTGAGGCTGCGCAGGGTCTGCAGCAGCACCCCTTGTTGCAGTCGCTCCAGCTCCAGCTCGTGGGCCAGCATGGCCTGATACTCCTGCGCGCCGAGCCGCGCCTTGGCGCTCGAACGCAGGGTGCGCCAGGGGCCGAGCACCGCCTCGGTCTGCACCAGCGCCGGTTGCAGGTCGGTCAGATCGACCGGGATCCCGCACAGATCCAGCCGATGCAGCAGCAGGGCCAGGTTGACGTTGCCCCCCTGCGCCTGCACGCTGAGCCAGTCCTGGCTGCGCGCGCCGTACACCTTGCCACTCCACTGCCAGAAGTCGAGCGGGCCCGGCAGTTCGTGGGCGGCGATCCGCTCGCTCGCCATCAGCTGTTCGTCACGCAAGGAAGGCCTGCTCCACGGTTTCCAGCTCCTCGGAAAGGCTCATCCACTCCAGCTCCACCCCTTCCAGCTCCTCCTTGATGGGGCCCTGGGACTTGAGCAGCTCGGAGAGCTTCTGCTTGGCGCTCTCTTCATAGATGGCGGGATCGGCCAGCTGCTCTTCCACCGCGGCCAGCTTGGCCTGCAGTTTCTCCATGCTGGTTTCGAGCTTCTCCAGCTTCTGGCGCAGCGGCCGGGTCGCTTGCCGGAACTCCGCCTCGCGCCGCTTCTGATCCTTGCGCGCTACCGCCGAGTTGGCGGAGACAGGGCCATCGTCCGGTTTGGCGTTGGCCTCTTTCTCCTGCTCGCCGAGCCACTTGTGGTAGTCGTCCAGATCGCCGTCGAACGGCTCGACCCGGCCACCGTGCACCAGATAGAAGTCATCTGTGGTGGTACGCAGCAGGTGCCGGTCGTGGGACACCACCACCATGGCGCCCTCGAAGCCTTGCAGCGCCATGGTCAGGGCGTGGCGCATTTCCAGATCCAGGTGGTTGGTCGGTTCATCCAGCAGCAGCAGGTTGGGCTTTTGCCAGGTGATGAGGGCCAGCACCAGCCGCGCCTTCTCGCCGCCGGAGAAGGGGGCCACCTTGTCGAGCGCCTTGTCACCGTGAAAGCCAAAGCTGCCCAGGTAGTTGCGCAGCTCCTGCTCGGTTTTGTCCGGCGCGAGGCGCACCAGGTGATCGAGGGGCGAGTCGTCCAGGCGCAGGGTCTCCAGCTGATGCTGGGCGAAGTAGCCGATGCTGACCCCGGCGCTCACCTCGAGCTTGCCGGAGAGCGGCGGGTTGGAGCCCGACAGCATCTTGATGAAGGTGGATTTGCCAGCGCCGTTGCGACCGAGCAGGCCGATGCGCGAACCCGGCACCAGGTTGAGTTTGATCTTCTCCAGGATCACCTTGTCGCCGTAACCGGCAGAGAGGTTCTCCATGGCAATCAGCGGGGTCGGCAGGGCCGACGGCTCGCGAAACTCGAAGCTGAATTCGGAGTCGGCGTGGGCGGGCAGGATCTTCTCCATCCGCTCCATCGCTTTCAGTCGGCTCTGGGCTTGACGGGCCTTGGAGGCCTTGTAGCGGAAGCGGTCCACATACGCTTGCATGTGGGACATCTCGCGCTGCTGTTTCTCGTACATGGATTGCTGCTGGGCCAGGTGTTCGGCGCGCTGCAGCTCGAAGTCGGAGTAGCCGCCGGTGTATTCGTTGAGCTTGCCGTTCTCGATGTGGATGATGCGGCTGATGACCGAATCGAGGAAGTCGCGGTCATGGGAGATCAGCACCAGCGTGCCCTGATAGGCTTTGAGCCACTTCTCCAGCCAGATGACGGCGTCGAGATCCAGGTGGTTGGTCGGTTCATCCAGCAGCAGCAGATCGGAGCGGCAGAGCAGCGCCTGGGCCAGGTTCAGGCGCATGCGCCAGCCACCGGAGAAGCTGCGTACCGGTGAACTCAGCTGCTCGTCGCTGAAACCGAGGCCGTGCAGCAGTTCGGCGGCGCGGGCACGAATGCTGTAGGCGCCGATAGTGTCGAGCTTGCCGTGCAGCTCGGCCACCAGCAGGCCGTTGTCATCCTGCTCGGCCTGGGCCAGCTGGGCCTCCAGAGCGCGGAACTCCTTGTCGCCGTCGATCACGTAGTCGAGGGCGGAGCAGTCCAGCGCCGGGGTCTCCTGCGCCACGCCGGCAATCTGCCAGCCAGCGGGCAGGCTGAAGGTGCCGCTGTCGATGGCCAGCTCGCCCCGTACCAGTGCAAAAAAGGTGGACTTGCCACAGCCGTTCTTGCCCACCAGACCCACCTTGTGGCCGGGATGAATGGTGGCGGATGCGTTGTCCAGCAGCTTGCGGCCGCCGCGGATCAGTTCGATTTGACTGGCAACTATCATGGATTGGTCTGCTTGGCTCAAATGGAGGAGAAAAACTGGCGCGGATCTTACGTGAAACGGCGCAGATTTGCACTTGAGGTGGGGGGCAACCACTGGCTGGGGGGGCAAAAACATGCCATAACAGAGCAATCAGTCAGGGTTGGGGAGGTTAGCATGCTTATCAGGGACATCATGACGACCCGGGTCGCCACCGTTTCCATGGATGACCGGCTCAATGTCATCAAGGAGATCTTCGAGCAGGCTCACTTTCGTCACCTGCTGGTGCTGGAAGAGGAGGAGCTGGTGGGGGTCATTTCGGACCGGGATCTGTTCCGCGCCATCAGCCCCTATCTGGACTCCGAGGCCGAGATGAGCCGCGACACCGAGACCCTCAACCGGCGCGCCCACCAGATCATGAGTCGCCACCCCATCACCATCGCCCCCCAGCTCACGGTGCGGGACGGGGTCAAGATGATGCTGGAGAAGAACGTCTCCTGCCTGCCGGTGCTGGAAAACGGCGCCCTGGTCGGCATCATCAGCTGGAAGGATCTGCTGCGCGCCGCCCTCGACAGCGACGCCTTCTAGCCACGCCGTCACAGCTTGCAAGACAGCGAAAAGGGCTCCGAGGAGCCCTTCGTTGTTGGCGGTCATGGCGCCTTGCCCCTGTGTCAGGGCAGCGGCTCCACCAGCAGGATATGGGAGTCATGCCCCGTCACCCGCACCTTGCTGCCGGCGCTCAGCGGCTGGCTGCAGCGCACCGTCCAGGCGGTGTCGTCCAGGTGCACCCGGCTCATCCCCTGAGTCACGTCATCCAGCAGCACCAGCTCGCGGCCCAGATAGCCCTGCATCCGCTCGTTGATGGGGGCGGCGGCATCCCGGCTGGAGCGATCCCGACGGTGCTGCCAGCGCCACCAAGCCCAGGTGGTGAGCAGGGATTGCAGGCCGAACAGCAGCAGCTGCGCCTGCCAGCCGAAGGGCCAGACCAGCAGCAGCAGGCCCACTTCCAGCGCGGCGATGCCGGTCCAGAGCAGAAAGCCCACCGAGCCCAGCACCTCGATGGCCAGCAGCGCGAAGCCGAGCCCCAGCCAGTGCCAGTGGGTCAGCCCCTCGAACAGGGCTGTCATGACTTGCCGCCCTTGCCATCCTTGAACAGCTCGGCCATGCCGGCGACGGCGCCGATCAGGCTGCCCGCCTCCAGCGGCATCATCACCACCTTGCTGTTGGGGCCTTCGCCGATGCGGGCCAGCGCCTCGGTGTATTTCTGGGCCACGAAGTAGTTGATGGCCTGCAGATCCCCTTCGGCGATGGCCTTGGAGACCATGTGGGTCGCCTTGGCTTCCGCCTCGGCGGCCCGCTCGCGCGCTTCGGCGGCGAGGAAGGCGGCCTGACGTTCACCCTCGGCTTTCAGGATCTGAGACTGCTTCTCCCCTTCCGCTTTCAGGATCTTGGACTGGCGAACCCCTTCGGCTTCCAGCACCTCGGCCCGTTTCTGGCGCTCGGCCTTCATCTGGGCGTTCATGGCTTCGACCAGTGCCAGCGGCGGACGTACATCCTTGATCTCGATCCGGGTCACCTTGATGCCCCAGGGGGCGGTGGCGGCATCCATGGTGCGCAGCAGCTTCTCGTTGATGGTGTCGCGTTGGGAGAGCATCTCGTCCAGCTCCATGGCGCCGAGCACGGTCCGCATGTTGGTCATGGTCAGATTGCGGATGGCGCTGGTGAGATCGTTGACCTCATAGCCCGCCTTGCGGGCATCCACCACCTGCACGAAGCTGATGGCATCGATGGTGACGTTGGCGTTGTCGCGGGAGATCACCTCCTGCGCCGGGATGTCCAGCACCTGCTCCATCATGATGATCTTGTGGCCGACCCTGTCCACATAGGGGATCAGCAGGTTGAGGCCCGGCACCAGGGTGCGGGTGTAGCGGCCGAAGCGCTCCACGGTCCAGTTGTAGCCCTGCGGCACTATCTTGATGCCGGCGCTCAGGGTCGCGAGCACCAGAAACACGAAGATCCCCAGCACAATCAATGACTCATTCATTATTAAGCTCCTTATGAAACACTTTCACTAGCCTATGGCCTTGCGCCTGGCACCACAAGCGCCTTGCTTCGCCTTTGTCATCATACGGCTTTGTTAATTACTAAAACGCATTAAAAAGCATTTTTTATTATTTTGAGGGATAAGCAGCCCTGCCTATAGTCGCCCCATATTAGTCGTGTTCCGAGGGATGGGCCGAAATGGATTATTTGCCGATGTTTGCCAAATTGGACGGTCGCCCGGTGCTGCTGGTGGGAGGGGGCGAAGTGGCCCTGCGCAAGGCGCGCCTGCTGCTGGCGGCCGGTGCCAGGCTGACCCTGGTCTCCCCCGAGCTGGAACCCGACTTCCACCAATTTGCCGATCGCTTCACCCATCTGGCGGAGCGCTTCACCCCGGCCCATCTGGCCGGTCAGATTCTGGTGGTGGCCGCCACCGACGATCTCGAGGTCAATGCGCTGGTCTATCAGAGCGCCAACCAGCTCGGTCTGTTCGTCAACGTGGTGGACGACCCCAAGCGCTCCAGCTTCATCTTCCCTTCCATCATCGATCGCAGCCCCATCATGGTGGCCGTCTCCAGCGGCGGCAAGGCGCCGGTGCTGGTGCGCCTGCTGCGCGAGCGGCTGGAGAGCCTGCTGCCGCGCCATCTCGGCGGCCTGGCCGAGCTCTCCGGCCGGGTACGTGACCAGGCCAAGCGGGTGCTCTCCTCGATCTCCGACCGTCGTCGCTTCTGGGAGCGCGCCTTTGCCTCCAACACCCTGGCCGGTCTGATTGAGAAAGAGGATTGGCAGGGGGCCGAGCAGTGGCTGAACGAGGGGCTAGATAATGCGAAAAGCGAAGTGGGCGAGGTGGTGCTGGTGGGGGCGGGCCCCGGCGATCCGGGCCTTCTGACCCTAAAGGCGCTGCAACAGATTCAACAGGCCGAAGTGGTGCTCTACGACCAGCTGGTCTCCACCGAGATCCTCGACCTGGTGCGCCGCGATGCCACTCTGGTGTCGGTCGGCAAGAAGGCGGGGGCCCACAGCGTGCCCCAGGAAGAGACCAATCGCCTGCTGGTGGAATACGCGAAAGCGGGCAACCGGGTGGTGCGACTCAAGGGGGGCGATCCCTTCATGTTCGGCCGTGGCGGCGAGGAGCTGGAAGTGCTGGCCGACGAAGGCATCCCCTTCTCGGTGGTGCCCGGCATCACGGCCGCCGCCGGTGCCACTGCCTATGCCGGCATTCCGCTCACTCACCGCGACCATGCCCAGAGCGCCGTCTTTATCACTGGCCACTGCCAGAAGGAGGGCAAGGAGCCCGACTGGCAGCAGCTCGCCGCTACCAGCCAGACCCTGGTCATCTACATGGGGCTGATGCGCTCCGAGCATATCCGCCAGCAACTGGTGAGCCATGGCCGAAGTGCCGCCACTCCCATCGCCATCATCGAGCGCGGCACCACCGCCCGCCAGCGGGTACTGACCGGCACCCTGGCGGATCTGGCCGAACTGGCCGCCCAGGCAGTGAGCCCGTCACTTATCGTCATCGGCGAAGTGGTTGCCCTGCGCGAGCGGCTCGCCTGGTTTGGCGAGGGGCAACAGCAGGGCGCCTGCGACCTCAAGCTGGTGAGCCTGGCCTGAGCGCCGGCGGCGACAGCCATCGATTTGACGGTGCGGCCATGGCGGCACTGACCTGAACCAACACCGCGCCCTGACCAGGCGCGTTAGCAATGAACCGAGGACCCAGACATGGACCGTGAAAGACTGACCCACTTGCAGCAGCTGGAAGCCGAGAGCATCCACATCATCCGCGAGGTGGCTGCCGAATTTGAAAACCCGGTGATGATGTACTCCATCGGCAAGGACTCCTCCGTCATGCTGCACCTGGCCCGCAAGGCCTTCTATCCGGGCAAGATCCCGTTCCCCTTGCTGCACGTCGACACCGACTGGAAGTTCAAGGAGATGATCAAGTTTCGCGATGAGACCGCCAAGAAGTACGGGCTGGATCTCATCGTCCACAAAAACCCGGACGGTCTGGCCATGGGCATCAACCCCTTCGTGCACGGCAGCGGCAAGCACACCGACATCATGAAGACCGAAGGGCTCAAGCAGGCGCTCAACAAATACGGCTTTGACGCCGCCTTCGGTGGGGCCCGCCGCGACGAGGAGAAATCCCGCGCCAAGGAGCGGGTCTACTCCTTCCGCGACAAGTCCCACCGTTGGGATCCGAAAAACCAGCGTCCGGAGCTGTGGCGGGTCTACAACAGCCAGGTCAACAAGGGGGAGAGCATCCGGGTGTTCCCGCTCTCCAACTGGACCGAGCTTGACATCTGGCAATACATCTACCTCGAGAACATCGACATAGTGCCGCTCTACTTTGCGGCCCATCGCCCGGTGGTGGAGCGCAACGGCATCAAGATCATGGTGGATGACGAGCGCATGCCCATCGGCCCTGAAGATGAGGTGAAGCAGGAGCTGGTGCGCTTCCGCACCCTCGGCTGCTACCCGCTGACCGGTGCCATCGAATCCGCTGCCACCACCCTGCCGGAGATCATCGAAGAGATGCTGCTCACCACCTCGAGCGAGCGGCAAGGGCGGCTCATCGACCACGATCAGGCCGGCTCCATGGAGCAGAAGAAGCGTCAGGGCTATTTCTAAAAAAATGTTCTAAGGAATCGCAACATGAACAACCACATTCAGACCGCCATCAGCGAACAGGGCATTGAAGCCTACCTGCACGCCCAGCAACACAAGAGCCTGCTGCGCTTTCTCACCTGCGGCAGCGTGGACGACGGCAAGAGCACCCTCATCGGCCGCCTGCTGCACGACTCCCAGCAGATCTATGAAGATCAGCTCAAAGCGCTGGAATCCGACAGCCAGAAGCTCGGCACCACCGGCGAGAAGCTGGACCTGGCGCTCTTGGTAGACGGCCTGCAGGCGGAGCGCGAGCAGGGCATCACCATCGACGTGGCCTACCGCTATTTCTCCACCGCCAAGCGCAAATTTATCATCTCGGATACCCCGGGCCACGAGCAGTACACCCGCAACATGGCCACCGGTGCCTCCACCTGCGATCTGGCCATCATCCTGATCGACGCCCGCAAGGGGGTACTGGATCAGACCCGCCGTCACAGCTTTATCGCGAGCCTCCTTGGCATCAAGCAGTTCGTGGTGGCGGTGAACAAGATGGACCTGGTGGAGTTCAGCCAGGAGGTGTTCGAGCGCATCAGCTTTGAGTATCGCGAATTCGCCAAGAAGCTCAGCGTCGACACCATCCACATCGTGCCGGTCTCGGCGCTGGACGGTGACAACGTGGTCAACCCAAGCGACAAGCTGGCCTGGTACGAAGGCGAGACCCTGCTCTCTCTGCTGGAGTCTGCCGAGGTGGAACGCGAGCTGGAGCGTCACCCGGTGCGCCTGCCGGTGCAATACGTGAACCGCCCCAACCTCGATTTTCGCGGCTTCGCGGGCACCCTGGCCTCCGGCATCCTGCGGGTCGGCGACAAGCTGGCGGTGCTGCCCTCCGGCAAGGAGAGCACGGTGACCCGCATCGTCACCTTCGACGGCGATCTCGACTACGCCCTGCCGGGTCAGGCCATCACGGTCACTTTTGCCGACGAAATTGACATCAGCCGTGGCGACCTGCTGGTGGATGCCGCCAGAAAGCCGCTGGTGACCCAGAACGTGCTGGCTCACATCGTCTGGATGGGGGAGGAGTCTCTGCAACCGGGCCGGGTCTATGACGTCAAGCTGGCCACCAAGAAGAGTCGCGGCCAAGTGGAGGCCATCCGCCACCGCATCGAGATCAACAAGCTGGACCAACTGGATGCGAGCGAACTCAAGCTCAACGAAATCGGTCTGTGCGAGCTGAGCCTGACCGACCCGGTGGCGTTCGACCCGTATCAGGAGATCCGCGATACCGGCAGCTTCATCCTGATCGATCGGCTGACCAACGTCACCGTTGGCGCCGGCATGATAGTGGAGGGCTTGGCCGCTAAAGTGGCAACAGGGCACTACAGCGAGTTCGAAGTCGAGCTCAACGCCCTGGTGCGCAAGCACTTCCCCCACTGGCAGGCGCTGACCATCAGCAACGACGCAAGCAAGGAATAAGCCCATGACCTGGCAACAATCCCTGGTGCTGGGTCTGCTGGCTGCCCTCGTCGCCCTGCTGATCCAGGGCAAACTCCGGCCGGCGCTGCTCTTCTCGGGTGCCGTGCTCATCACCTATCTGAGCGGCCTGGCGGACATCAACGCCGTGGTGGCGGGCTACACCAACAGCGCCCTGCTGACCCTGGTGCTGTTGCTGCTGGTCTCCTTGGCGGTGGAAAAGACCCGGGTCATGAGCTGGTTCGCCAACCTGGTGGGCACCGGCTCCTTCAACAAGGTGCTGGTCAAGGTGTGGTTCTCCACCGCCTTCCTGTCGGCCTTCGTCAACAACACCGCCGTGGTGGCCTCCATGCTGGGGGCGGTCAAACGCAATCCCAACCATGCGCCATCGCGGCTGCTGCTGCCCATGTGCTTCGCGGCGACCTTTGGCGGCGTGCTGACCCTGATCGGCACCTCCACCAACCTTATCGTCAACAGCTTCCTCATCAAGATGGGGGCCAAGCCGCTCGGCATGTTCGACTTCTTCATGGTGGGGGCGGGAACCCTGCTGACCGGCCTGGTCGCCGTGCTGCTGTTTGCCCGCCACCTGCCGGAGCAGGACACCGAGATGAGCCGCGAATCCGGCTACTTTCTCGAGGCCAAGGTGGGCCCCGGCTCGCCCATGGCCGGTCGCAGCGTCAAGGAGAACGGCCTGCGCAGCCTGAAAAGCCTCTATCTGGCCGAGATCATCCGCGGCAACCAGGTGATCTGCCCGGTTCAGCCGGAACACGAGCTGCACGAGGGGGACATGCTGCTGTTTTGCGGCGACGTGGAGAGCGTCGGCGTGCTGCAGGAGCTCAAGGGGTTGGATCTCTACGGCCAGCACCGGCTCAACGGCCAGCACCTGGTGGAGGTGATCGTCAGCCACAGCTCGCGCCTGGTGGGCCAGACCATCAAGGATGCGGAGTTTCGCACCCACTTCGATGCGGTGGTGCTGGCGGTGCGCCGGGGCGAGACCCAGCTCACCGGCGGCCTCGGCCAGATTGAACTGCACGCAGGGGACACCTTGCTGCTGGCGCCCGGCCCCAAGTTTGCGGGCAACAAGTCCCTCTCCCGCGAGTTCGTGGTGGTGAGCGGGCTGGAGGCCTCCACCCGGCTCGATGCCACGCGCAGCGCCGCCGTGGTGGGCGGTTTTCTCGGGGTGTTGGCGCTGTCGGTGTTCGATCTGGTGCCGCTGTTCAAGGGGCTGCTGGTGATGCTGGTGGTACTGCTGTTCTCCCGCATCCTGACCCTGGACGAGATCCGCCGCCGTTTTCCGCTGGATATCTGGCTGGTGGTGGGCGGGGCACTCGCCATCGCCGATCAGCTGGAAAAAAGCGGGCTGGCCCGGGTCATCGCCGACTGGCTGATGGGGGAGTTCAACGGGGCTAGCCCCTTGATCGCCTTTATCGGCATCTACCTGTTTACCCTGGTGCTGACCGAGCTGATGAGCAACAACGCGGCTGCGGCGCTGGCCTTCCCCATGGGTTATCAGCTGGCGCTCAGCATGGATGTCTCCACCATGCCGTTCATTCTGGCGGTGCTGTTCGGGGCGAGCTCCAGCTTTATCCTGCCCTACGGCTACCAGACCAATCTGATGGTCTATGCGGCGGGCAACTACAAGATGCCGGATTACCTTAAATTAGCCCTGCCGGTCTCCCTGGCCTACAGCCTCGGGGTGATCGTCATGGTGCCCCTGCTGTTTCCGTTTTAAGGCGCACAGCCCGTGTCCTGCAGGGGTTAGGATGCTTTGCAGGGAATATACATACACGACGACCATGGCCCCCGTCAGTGGCGAGTGGCCGGAGGCTGAGCTCCAGGGAGCCAGACCGTTTCAGCATTGAGGCGTGAGCGCCAAGCAAGGAGTTTTGGATGAGCAATATCGTGTGGCATGCCCATGCCGTCGACAAACGGAGCCGGGCCGAGCAGAAGGGACAGAAGCCGCTGGTGATCTGGTTCACCGGGCTCTCCGGGGCGGGTAAATCCACTCTGGCGGGAGCACTGGAGCAGGCGCTGGCCGCGCAAGGCAAGCACACCTATCTGCTGGATGGGGACAATGTGCGCCACGGCCTCTGTGGCGATCTGGGCTTCGATGACGCCGCCCGCCAGGAGAACATCCGCCGGGTTGGCGAGGTGGCAAAACTCATGGTGGATGCGGGCCTGATCGTACTCACCGCTTTTATCTCGCCGTTTCGTGCCGAGCGTGCGCTGGTGCGCAATCTCGTGGGTGAAGGGGAGTTTGTCGAGGTGTTTGTGGATGCGCCCCTTAGCGTGTGTGAAGAGCGCGACCCCAAGGGGCTCTACAAGAAGGCGCGAGCCGGGGAAATTCGCAACTTCACCGGTATCGACTCCGCCTACGAGGCGCCGGAGCAGCCGGAAATCCATCTGCTCAACGCCGGCAAGCCGGTGGAAGTGCTGGTGGAGGAGTTGCTGGCTGCGCTAAGGCTGCG
Source organism: Aeromonas sp. QDB54 (assembly GCF_027707385.1). Lineage (NCBI taxonomy): Bacteria > Pseudomonadati > Pseudomonadota > Gammaproteobacteria > Aeromonadales > Aeromonadaceae > Aeromonas > Aeromonas sp. QDB54. Next base: position 268,796 of record NZ_JAPCIT010000002.1, read on the forward strand.
GGGGCTTATCGACTGAGGTAAATTGTCGATACCAAACATAAACATCGGAGGGGGCGTTTGCCCCCTTGTTTATTGCTTTTCAATTATATGACTGTCGTCATAGCCTCCATGCATAAAGGAGGGAGTGTCTATTGAAGAATGTATCTTTTAATCTGACAAGAATCATGTCATTAATTAGGTAGTTCTTTGATAGTGCTTATCTTCCCATCGATGATTTTTATTTCTTCACCAGGGCATTTAACTTGACTGTTTTTGCATGAATAGGTAACGGTTTTACTAATTAGTTGTTTTTCTTTGTTTATTACAAATTTCACTTTGCTGCGGTTTAGGCCGTATGTTGCGTAGATTAGGCATTCCGAGTCACCAGTCCTTAAATCTGCGACTTTGACTCTGCCAGCATCATTATCACTTAGTAGCTTTAGTTGTACTAGTCGGTTTAAGTTTTGTGGTACAAAAACGTCTTTTTCTAACCATACAGGTGCACATTCTTTGTATATATTGTTGCTAATGTCATTATTCCAGCCGCTCTCATAGGCACTTTTAGGTGCGGATGCACAAGAAATAATAACAAACGCTGATAATATAAAGAACAAGAACCTCATCGTACTATTCCTTCAATGTTTTTTTGACGGTAAACCAATAGGTAGTGGCATATCAATGCCATTGCAAATGGCACTTAAATACTAAGTGCAATGCATAGTAAAAATACCAAACGATTTTGCATTGATATTCAGATGTTTCATGGGCAATGTTTACGTACTAAAACGTGAAGCAATCTCTATTTTATTAACAAGATAGCCTAAAGAACCAATGCCACCATCCCTATCAAAAAAATCTAGTATATTGAGGATGCGGGCAGCTCGACGCTTTTCGGTTTCTAATGAACTTTCAGTGTCGCGTATCTTGATGTAAGGTGCCTTTATTTCTTCACTAACGAAGTGATTTGAATTACTAGCGATAATGTATGCCTCTAAAGCCATGCCATAGTTACTTTCAAATAAAGTCCCTTTTTTGTCTGCAGCCTTGACATGTTCGACGAGTTGAATAGGAGAAAGAGAACCAGATATAAATCGTTTATATACTTCAGGCTGTTTCACTTTTAAAACTATAAGTAGGCCTAAAAACAATGGGAATAGCTTATAATTTGATGGAGTTGTTCGTATCGATAGACTTAATAATGAGCAGCAATGAGTCTGCTCACGCAGAGTTAATTGGTATATATCAAATAGCTCAGTAAATATCTCTAGAGCCTGCTCTCCTTCATATCGTGTATTTTCTGATTTTTTTGTTGAGAAGTAATCTCTGAATGCATACTGGGAAAATAATGAATTAACAAACTTGCCTTTTTCTGGGGATGGCAAAAGATAATCAAAGTCAATAAAACGTCTTAAATACCCATTTACATTGATATCTATCCCATAAACGGCTTTGATTGAATGGCCTAACTGTTCCTTGTCCGCACCTAAAACAAAGATAATATTGGATACATTGAAAAAATGCTTGGCTTTTTCAAGTATTTCAATGGAGTATGTGGGGTGACATCTATCGAGTTCATCAATAATAAATACTAGTGATTTATTTTCTTCAATTGATATACTTTCTGCAAATTCTGAAAGGTGTTGTCTAAATACGCCGAGTGTCTTCTTGGCTCGTTCATATTTTTCAATTTGATCCTTTGCAACTGATTCAGCGAAAGAACTCAGCGCTTGTTCTGTCATTTTATCTAAATCAAGGATTCCAGCTGTGGCCAATTTAGCCGCAATAGGGATAGATCGCTTAACAAGACCTAATCCTACTTGTTTTGCTTTCTCATAATATTCTCTTGCTTTTCCTTCATTTTGGGAGGTGTCAAGATTTGCCATGAGCAAACCTATTTCACCAATTAGAGACACAAAAGCATCATCTGTAAAATCATTTTCCCAAGCATTAAAATAAAGAGTTGGTATATCATTATCTTTTAGGTGCTGCTCCCACATTCGTAAAAATGTTGTCTTACCTTGTCCCCATGGGGCATCAATGCAAATAACCATTGGCTCTTTTGACGACAGTACAAATTCAGTCAGAATTTCTGCGCTTTCTTTACGGTCGAGTTTGTCATTGGCAAAAGGATTGCCTGCGATAATCTCAACATCTTGTGCTTTAAGTATCATCATACCACCTAGTACTTATAACTAAATTGGGACACGTATGAGGCATGCATCAGTTTCACTATAAAAAGGAACGGGTATTGAGAATGCCCATCTCGTATGTTGGGCTAAAAATCGTAGATTGGTGCTGAACGTAGTGAATCTCAAAGTTTACCGCAAAGCGTATTAGAAAAATTGTTTTACCGATCGACCCAATCCATGTTTATCCCGCTCTGGTTGAGGTAGTTATGTTCGTCTGTTGGGCTTAGTTGCACTCGGCACCAACCGACAAAAACCACGCTACCGCACCTGACTTCCAGTATAAACATCGGAACGCTCTTCTATTTTACCTAAACGAACTAACCTGGAAGCAATGGAACCTTTTGTTCTTTTATGTATTTTTGATAATTCATCAATACGCAATCCTGAATCAAAGTTATTTGCCAGCATTTCATCTTCATCTGGCCTCCATGGCTTACCTGCATTTTCTGGTAAATCAGATTTACGCTTTTGAGAAGAAATTGATGCTTCGAGACTCTGCTTTGCAACAAATAAAGCTCGAATAACTTGTGGTTGGTTAAAACTGCTTTCGTGTGATAACTCTTCACCTGTTTCTGGATTAACGCCTTCTGACAATGCTGAGATGATTTCTAAAGCCTTAATTACATCCATATTTTCCCCTTTAACGCTGAAGAACTTGTATGTTGGGTTTTGCTACGCTCTGTGCCAATCGGCAAAACCGCGTTACCCCCTCTGAATTTTCAGCCTCCAGTTTGCTACATTTTCTCTGTGGTGTGACTCATAGCTGACTCCGGCGAGAGTAAAATAATAAACTGTTATCACGGTATAAATAGGACATTTACCAGCCTACCCAGCTTCAATCAGTTGCCGCAGGAACTATTGGGTGGATTGCCTAGCTTCGACATTAACCACATGTTCATATCGCCGACGACCTCTTTGCGCAGGCTTTTACCGTCACTGTCCTTCAATCCATGATCAAGTTTTTCGTAACGCCGATATTCAATATTGTTTTTGCCTAGGTCTTTAAGGCGCTGCAACAATTCATCTGTTTTCTGTGGTGATACCGAAGTATCCATTCCACCCTGGACGATCAGCAAAGGAGACTTTACTTTTTTAAGGGTATCCAGCTGATCGATGGAGAGCATCTGCTGCCACCAATGATAGCCATGCCCGCTGACGTCAAGTTCAAAGGGTTTGTTGTTAAGAACATGTTCGGCAAACCCTTTAAAGCCGTCGATCTCTTTTCTCGCCGCATCGAGATTTTTATGCTCTGCAGCGATGCTGTGTGAGACGTCATCGATAAACCAGCGCCCACCGCCATTAAAGGCGATGGTGGCATCGATAGAGTCAATCTCCGTGGTCACCAAGTTGGCGATAACGGCCCCTTCGCTGCCGCCCAAGAGGATAAATGTCTTGTATTGCCCATTTTTTCGAACGGTATCGAGTACCACCTTGATATCCGCGACTCGCTGCGCAGGGCTATCCTTTTCAAGATATTGAACAGGGCAATCCTTGCGTACCGGATCGGTACTGTATTTTAAATTGCTATCAATGCCATACTTTTCGATCAGCAGAACATCAGCTTCTGGCCAAACATTTTTATAGTCGGAAAGTATCGAATCAATGTTAAGCACACTGTTGCAATCAGAGCCTTGCAGAATCAGTAGCAGTGTATCTGCGTCATGGGCATGTTGGACCAGATAATAGGAGATAGGCGGGCCATCACCCCTGCTGGCTGTGCGAGTGGTGATATCTTCAGCATTACTGGTGAATGTCAACAAGAGCAAAATAAAAGACACTACCCGGATTTGCATTGTATCCCCTAAGGGTGATGAGAAAAGATAGGCTTCCCAATGGCTGCTGAAGCCTTTATTCATTGGTAAATCACCCCAGCCTGGCTGGGGTCGACAACGGCACCTTGTTATAAGCCATCAACCACCAAACTCTCGGCTGATAATTTTTGTGGGGATAACATTTTCTGGTAAGTCACTAGACGCCTTTTGAACAAAATCACCAGCCAAACCAAATGCTTTATCAACGGGTTCTACTTTTACTCCACTTTCGACAGCTAAATCCAAAATCTTCTTGCCAATATCATTGCAAACATCGACCCAGTTTTTTGGCAATTCCCCTATGGTGAGCTTGGGTTGACAGGTTAGTTGAAAAGTTTCTTTACCTTCTTGTACTTGAATCGAAACATCAACACATTCACTTTTATATGGATTGGCTAAGACACTTGAACTAAGTAAAAATATGGCTCCAACATATGATTTTATCATGACACGTCCTTGTGATTTTTAATGCGCACCAAGGGGCCGGTAACGCACGACAGCTAAACGCAGTAGCAACAACGATAGCCGCTGTGGTCATGGTTGGAATCGTCACGCGTTGACAGTTCCTCTTGAGGCGTTGGTTATGAGTGTGACTCAAAGGGAGTCAGGTTTACTTCTTCAAGCTCACAAACTGCTTTTACCGTTGGATTGTCGCTGAGACGCTGTAAGTACAGCGCTAAGTGATTAAAGGTCATTGGTGACCGTTTGATTGGCAGGGACCATCCTGCAAGCATAAATAGAAAGTAATCACATGCTGAAAATTTATCACCCAACAAATACTCATTGTTTTCTAGCTGGTCATTGATGATAGATAAAGCTTCCGCTATACGCTCATCCTGTGCAGCTATCACGCAAGGTATTGAAACTTCATCAGTTGTATGTTTATGCGGATAGTAGCGAACCATCAATTCGGCTTGGAGTGTATTATTTAGGAATGACAGCCATTGAAAAAACAATGGCCTTTTCGGATCGCCAATAAGAGGGATTAATTCGTATTCAGGATGCAATTCACAAATGTGGATACAAATTGCAGGGCTTTCGAAAATGGCCTGTCCGTCAACGACCAATGTTGGAATACGACCTGCTGGATTTAACTTCAAATAATTAGCTAATTTCTGAGCATTAGACTTTTTATCGACTAACAACAACTCATAATCTGCTTGCACATGATGAAGTAAAAAATGGGGAGCTAAACTCGCATTGTTCGGATAATAGTAAAGTTTTAACAAAATTGGTTCCTGTCCGTGAAATATAAATGCTCATAATGGTGGTGAGATGTAAGACGGTACTAACACGTTATAACCGCCTTACATATAATACTACCCGGCCTTAATGCCAAGAATGAAAATGATGTTTTGAATAAATAGCTTAACCTTACATCTTTGAGGCTTAATGCCTTCACTTTACGTCCTCTTTTAGCACCTCAATTACCACCGAATAAAGAAACAGTAAGAGAGTCGGCCGTGGAAATCATAGGCAAGGCTACCGCCCCTGAATTTCAGCCTCCAGTCTGCTGCTCCTTTCCCTGTGGTGTGGCTCTGGTCTGGTACATGGCTGACTCCGACAAGAGGGGATCTGCTGGCCATGTTACCGAACGGAGCCTTTTAGGGAAGGGGGAGTGGGTGATTTCTCGGGCAAGATCAATAAATTGAGCGGCCATGGGGCGGTGGTCGGGCGATGTAAGGACCTCCGCGACCTTGTTTGCTCAGTGCTCGCTGCACATTTGGGCGGGGGAATGAACTGCGGGGCTGTCACGCTGTTGAGCGAGGCGCAGCACAGATACTAGGGCGAGGGCATCAAGGCTGGGTCTGTGATGGTATGGGCGTTTCCATTCGGTCAACTCTGCATGCCCCACCCGAGATAAATGAGCCCGCTGTCGGTGACGACGGCGGGCCCATCTTTTTTGTTGTTAGCGCACGTTCTGCAAGTCCAGCTGGCAGGCACCGTCCGGTGACTGGATCCGGCGGGCGAGCGGGGGAGCTTGGTTGACCATTGCCGCTCATTGCCTGCCTGCAAATAGACGATAGCAAGGGGCGGGCCAGATCCTCGGTGAGCTTGTCACACGCTTCTTGTCACGGCATTGACCTGGGGCAGCCTGTGGCATGAGGTGTCAGAGCTGACGGTATTTGCATTTCAGGAACTGTTTTGGCAACGGCAGGCCACTATTTCGCAAGATGCTGTGGCGGTGTGCGAAACGACGGAGCCCGGGGGACGGGCTCCAGGGGATCAGGGGGCTGGGTCGGCCGGGGCAGGCTCAGGCCCGGCGGACGGGGTCAGCATCATGGTCTCTATCTGCAGTCCCTGCACCAGCACGGTTTTCAGGTCCTGCAGGTACTCCTCCAGCGGCGGCTCCTGCAGCAACTGGGCGAGCTCGTTGCCGACCGGGGTCAGCCGGTAGTAGAGCAGGGTGATGTTGGCCTGCTTGCGCTGCAGCCGCCAGCGCTGATCGCCGAACTCCAGCTCTACCCCGTCGGCGGGCAGCGGGCCGGACTCCAGCTCGCCCCGGTGCAGCAGGCCGAGTTCGAACAGCTGCAGCAGGGCGTTGTAGGGGATGCGGTACTTGCCAAGGCCGAGCCGGGTCACCCGGGCCCGGCTGAGCAGGCTGGCCCCCTTGTGCAGCCCCAGCAGCAGCCGCTGCTCGTCGCTGCCCACGTAGTGGCAGGAGAGGGAGCAGATGCGCTGGAACAGCTGGGCCTCGCGCTGGGTCATCTCCTTGAGGGTGGAGAGCGCGCGGATGGAGAAGCGGCCCGGGGTGGCGATCTCGATGGCGAAGATGCGGCCCCACAGCTGCTGCATCGGCACCATGCTGATGTCTTCCGCCAGTTGCAGGAAGCGGGTCAGCCAGTCGCTGTCCATCTCGCCGCCGGCGGCCGTCTCCTCGCAGTGGCGGGAGGCCATCACCATGATGGCTTCCAGGTTGCGCTGGCGGGCGGCCTGATCCGCCAGCTGGCGAAAGGTGGCGCGCTGCTCGAAGGTGCTGTCGCTGTTGCGGGTGAGCATGCCGTCGATACCGCGGCTGCGGGCCAGGCGCAGGGTCTGCTCCTGGCTGCTCAGGATGGAACTCTCTTTCTTGGGCGGGGGCAGGTCAGCCATGCTGGCTCCGTGATCGCAAGGTCTAGCCTTGAATGTTACTCCAACCGGGATGGCGGGCAATCCCTCAGGCAGGGGCTGGTCGGGATCCGGTCGTCGCGGATAACAAAACGGCCTCCCGCGGGAGGCCGTGTGTGCCTGGTTACTGCTCTTCGTAGACGCTCACCTCGACCGCCTCCATGGAGTAGGAGGCGGTGGCCATCTCGTGGCTGGAGCTGACCGTGCGCATCTTGCCCTTCACCCAGATGGCATCCCACAGGTCGTCCACCGGCGCCCCCTTGGGGTAGCTCACGTAGACCACCTGGTTGGTGGGCGGAGGCGGCACATGGATGCAGGCGCCGAAGTAGGGCACCAGCAGGAAGGCGGTGATCTTCTTGGCATCCCCCTCCAGCGGCACCACGAAGCCCGGGATGCGCACCTCTTGGTTGTCCAGCTTCTGGTTGACCCCGCCCACCGGCTGCGGCACCGAGGCAAGGTTGCCGTCGTGGCTCACCTGGGGGGGCGGCAGCAGTTTTTCACCGGCGGGAATGAGCACATCCCAGTCGATGGTCTTGTACTCCACGGCCATGGCCGGCAGCGCCAGCAGGGCGGCCAGCAGCGCCACAATTTTCCACTTCATCATCTGTCCTTCTCGTTTTTTATGGGCGTCTGGCTAGACGCGAATGCTCATGCCATCGCTCAGGCTGTAGCGATAAGCGCGGGCCGCGGGCAACAGGCCGATCACCATGCCGGCCAGCCAGACCAGCCCCAGCAGCAGCCACTCGTGGGCGCTCGGCAGCCCCAGGCTCAATTGCAGGCCATAGTGGCTGAGCAGCCAGGGGGTGGCAAGCCCCTGCCCCAGGTAGAGCACCGCCACCCCGAGCGCGATGCCGGCGGTGGTGAGGGCCATCGCCTCCAGTGCCAGCAGCAGGAACAGGTGGGCGGGGCCGGCGCCGAGAGAGCGCAAGATGGCAAGCTCCCGGCGCCGCTCGTTGAGGCCGGCCAGCAGGGTGGTCAGCATGCCGATGAGGCCCGCCACTACCACGAAGCCGGCGATCACCGACAGCGCCGTCTCCGCCACGCTCATCAGGCTCCACAGCTCCTGCAGGGCGGCCCCCGGCAGGATCGCCATCAGCGGCTCGCCCCGGTAGGTGTTGACGCTGCGCTGCAGCTGGAACGCCAATATCCGGTTGCTGAGCCCCACCATGAAGGCGGTGATGGTCTTGGGGGTGAGATCCTGCGCCAGCGCCTGCTCGGCAGTCACGTTCTTGCTGTGACGGCCGGTGTCCCAGCCCAGGTGGATCGCCTCGATGCCGGCCAGCGGCACGTGGATGGTGCGATCGATGGGGGTACCGGTCGGTGCCAGGATCCCCACCACCTTGAATGGCAGGTTGTCGTGCTGGCTGAACGAGGTGTTGCCGGCGCCGTGGGCGATGACGATGGACTGATCCAGCTTGTAGCCGAGCTTCTCGGCCACCTGGGCGCCGAGCACCGCCTCGAACGGTGTGTCGAACGCTCGCCCTTCACGCAGCTCCAGCGCCTGCTGCTGGCCGTACTTCAGGTGGGTGAAGTAGTCGCCATTGGTGCCAAGCACGCGAAACCCCTTGTGGGAGTCGCCAAGGGAAAGCGGGATGGTCCAGGCGATGCCGCGCTGGTTCTTGATGGCCTGATAGGCATCCCAGCCCACGTTGTTGGTGGGATTGCCGATGCGAAACACCGAGTAGAGCAGCAGGTTCACCTGGCCGGAGCGGGCGCCGACGATGAGATCCGTGCCCGACACCGTATTGGCGAAGCTCTCGCGCGCCTGGTTGCGCACTCGCTCCACCCCGAGCAGCAGGGTGACGCTGATGGCGACGGCCAGCAGGGTGAGCCCGGCGGTGAGGCGACGGGCCCAGAGGCTTTGCAGGGCGAGTTTCAGCATGATGCCCTCCGGTTTTGTGGTCGTACCGCGTGGGTGCGAATGGCATTCATCAGGGAGATGCAGTGTTGAACGGTGCTCAGCATGATGCCCTCCTGTTCAGGTGTTGCAGGTTTTCCACCCGCGGAAAGAACGGTTCGAGGTAGGGATCGTGGCTGACGAAGACCAGGGTCGAACCCTGCTTGTCGCACTCCTCGAACAACAGCTTGATGAAGGCGGCCCGGTTGTCGGTATCGAGGGCCGAGGTGGGTTCGTCGGCGATCACCAGCGGTGGTGAGCCGATCAGCGCGCGGGCGGCGGCCACCCGTTGCTGCTGGCCGATGCTGAGGGCATGGACGGGCCTGTGTAGCGCCTCCTCGGGCAGTTGCAATTCCCGTAGCAGGCGGCGTGCCTCGTCGGCCGGGCTGCCCTGCAGCCGGGCCCGCTTCTCGGGGGAGAAGGTGAGGGCGCTGGTGACGTTGTCCTGCACGGATAAAAACGGCAGCAGGTTGAACTGCTGGAAGATGTAACCCAGATTGGCCGCCCGGAAGTGGTCGCGGGCACGGCCAGAGAGCCTGGCCAGCGGCTGGCCCAGCACCTCCAGGGTGCCGTGGTTGGCGGTCTGGATCCCGGCCAGCAGGCCGAGCAGGGTCGACTTGCCCGAACCGGACGGTCCCTTGATGAACACCCGCTCTCCCTCGCTGATGGTGAGGGCGGGCAGATCGAGTACAACCTCGTGACCCGGCCAGGCAAAGGCCAGATCGCGGATCTCAACCACGGCGTTTTTCATGGCGTTACCAGCTCAGTTTGTTGGCGGAGGGGGTCAGCTCGGCAGCAGTCTGGCCGCTGGGCAGGATGCCCTGCACGCTCAGCTTCTCCAGGCTCGGATAGACGCTGAACAGGGTGGCCTCCAGCCCGGTCAGCTTGGCCGGGGTAGCGCAGGTGTAGGTGTACATGGCGCCCATGTCGGCGTGACCGGCATCGTCGTGCTGGTGTTCGTCGTGTTTGCCGTCAGACTTCTGGTGGTCATGGTCATGGTCATGGTCATGGTCATGGTCATGGTCATGGTCATGGTCATGGTCATGGTCATGGTCATGATCGTGCTCTTCTTTGGCGGCCTGCAGCTCTTGCTGGGTCAGCTTGCAGCCGGCGGCCGGGTCGAAGCGAAACAGGGCATCGGGTTGCTTGAGTTGAGCCATGGCCTTGGCGTATTGCGCCTTCTCCTCGTCGCTCTTGGCGGCATGCTCGAAGCCCACCAGATCGGCGGCGGGAGCCTGCAGCTCGATCATCAGCTGGTTGCCATCGAGTACCAGATTGAGGTGACCGTGGCCGTGCTCGTGGGCACCGTGGCCGTGACTGTCGTGTTCATCGTGGTTTGCCTGCACGCCAAACGCGGCGGCCGCCAGTAACAGGGTGACTGCTTTCATCGTTAATCCTTTGAAAAATTTATTGAAAAATGGATTTAGCCGGATAAGCGATGAAGCAGTGGCGGCGCGCGAATGCGGCACTGGCCTGACGGGGTGACATGAGGTTTGGGCAAGGCGGCATCAACGAGCTTGCCGATGACCACTTGTGAAGACGGGATGACCAGGGTTGGGGTGAGTGCCAGCTTGCCATCCAGATGCAGGGCGCAGAGGACGCAGGCGTGGTTGTGGCCGGGCAGGTCGGCTTCCAGCGGATGTTGTGCCAGCACCGGTTGCAACCACAACCAGCCCAGCAGCAGCAACCAGATTTTCAGCTTGGTACGACCCATAGACCCCTATCAAAGGGGCGCCATCAGCGCCCCTTCTTTCTGACTTAGAGATGGGACTTGATGAGCCCCATCACGGTAGCGATATTGTTGGCATCGAGCTGGCCATCTTTGGCAAACAGCACCTTGCCCTCTTTGTCCAGCAGGATGATGGCCGAGCTTTCCGGCGCCAGATCCCAGGCGTTGCGGGCCATGCCCTTGGCATCCAGCACCATGGCGGACCAGGGGAATTCCTTCTTGCTGTCCTCGGCACTGCTCTTAACAAAGCCGGAGGTGCCCCAGATGGCGTCATTGCTGTTGATGATGGTGACGGTCTGGTACTTGTCGTGGGGCAGCTTGGCCGCCTTGATCGCTTCGATCATAGGGGCGTTGAGCTCCTTGGCACTGGAACGACCGGCGATGTGCTGGATCAGAAAGACCTTGCCGGCCAGCACCTTGCTTTGCCAGGGCTGATAGCTGATCTCTTTCTCTTTCAGAACCAGTTCACCCTTGTCGCTGATGTTGACCAGCGGCACCTGGGCCGACTCCTTGATGTTGTGAGCCAGGGCCAAGGTTGGCAGCAGCGCCAGAGTAAGTACGAGATGTTTCATCCTGATGACACTCCTTTTGTTATGTTATAACGATTTTTGCATTGAGGGAATGGGGCAGTACTCATCCTAAACTGATCGGATCTGTTTAAGAAGTGTTAAATAAACGTGTGATTGGCCCGCTTGCCTGCCCGCCTGCGCGGGGTCTGGCTGGCAAAGGCGGCTAGAATGGCACGCAGTCGATAAAAATCAATTGCTTATCAACTGGTTTGAGGAGTCTGGCTGCGGCCTGCAGCCAGACAGGAGGTGAGGGGGGGCTCAGTAGAGCGGTTCGCTCACCAGCGGAATCTTGGCCATGGTCATCTGCTGGGCCAGCAGGGGTGAGCCGGTCAGCAGAACGTGGCGCTGGTTGCCGATCACCACGGTATCCCCTTTCAGGCCGCTGTCGGCAGTAATGGCGAGCCAGGCCGGCGAGACGCTGCCGATGCTGATGTTCGGGTAGATGATGCTGAGCATGTACTGGGGGGCCAGCTCGGCCAGCAGGCTGGCCATCAGCAGCGCCTTCTCGTCGCTGTCAGCCTTGTTGCTCTGCAAGGCTTGCAGCGGCGGCGCGAAGTGGTCCATCTGCTCGGGCGGGGTAGGAATGCCGCTCAGCCACTCCTGCAGCAGGCCGACGCTGGTGGCCAGATCCTTGGCCAGGAACTGTTTCGCCAGGGGCCTCAGGTCGCCCTTGAACTGGTAGAACAACTGCGAATAGTTGGGACGCACGCAGGGCAGCTTGCGATTGGCGGGATGGACGCAGGGCACCACCCGCATCTGATAGAAGGCATCGTCCTGATATTGCTGATAGGCCTGCCAGAACAGGGTCGACTCCATGCTGTCGTCGTGCAGGGTGAAGGCCTGCTCCAGATTGCGAAACTTGGTGGCGGTCTCGGGGCTGGTCTGATTGATCAGGTTGATGCTGTTGTAGAGCCGCGGACTGATGTAGGAGTAGAGGGTCTCCAGCGGATAGTTGAGGGAGGCATCGAGCAGGCTCATCTCGTGGCGGCTGGCGGAGATGACCCGCTCATCCGTGTTCAGTAGCAAATGCTTCTGCTGGCCGTCGGCCGATTGCCACTGCCAGCTCAGGGTGACCTCGTTGGCCCCGGCCATGGACGCGAACACTAGACTCAACAACAGACCTTGTGCCAGTTTCATGATGTGCATCCTGCTCGGGGTGATAATAAACAACTAGGTGAGCTGGCCGATTTTGGATGAGTCTGGCATTTGTGATTTTGATAACAGATTGATCGGGCTTTTAATTTAATTCTGGAAATAAGTCATGCAGGAAACCGTCATGAAGCGAATCACACCGTTGTTGCTGCTGTTGGCCACCTTGCCGGTCGCGGCGGGGCCGGTCATCGTCAATCAGGGGATGTCCAGCGCGGATACCTTTGCCCTGCGGGACAAGCTGGCGCGGGAACATGAATGGCAGGAGTGGCTGCGTTTCCAGCAGGCCATCAAGTGGCTGGAGGTGCTGCCGGTGAACTGCGAGCTGATGAGCGATCAGGATGGCAGCTATCGCTGCGGGGGAGACTACTACCGATCCTATCGACAGGATGGGCGCGACATCTATATCCAGGGGGATCCTGCCGGTGTGACGCCGGGTCAGCGCCCGCAACAGCCCATAAAAAAGGCGCCTTGAGGCGCCTTTTTCACGATAGATACGCTTACTTGGCAGCGTAACGCTCGGCAGAGCTGATGATCTCGGCTTCGGCAGCGGCCTTGTCGCCCCAGCCTTCAACCTTGACCCACTTGCCTGCTTCCAGCTCTTTGTAGCGCTCGAAGAAGTGCTGGATCTGGGCGCGCAGCAGCTCGGGCAGATCGTTCACATCCTTGATGTGATCGTACTGCTTGGTCAGCTTGGAGTGCGGAACGGCCACGATCTTGGCATCTTCACCGGATTCGTCGGTCATCTTCAGCACGCCAACCGGGCGGCAGCGAATGACGGAGCCGGCCAGCAGCGGGTAGGGAGTCGGCACCAGCACGTCGACCGGATCACCATCCAGAGACAGGGTGGCGTTCACGTAACCGTAGTTGCACGGGTAGAACATCGGGGTAGACATGAAGCGATCGACGAAGATGGCACCGCTGTCCTTGTCGACTTCGTATTTGATCGGGTCGGCATTCTGCGGGATTTCGATGATGACGTAGATGTCGTCGGGCAGGCTCTTGCCAGCCGGGACCAGGTTCAGGCTCATGACGTTTCCTTTGAGTGTTGGAGTCAAGTTTGCAGGCCGATATTATAGCGATGTCGCGTCAAATGACCATATTTCAGGGCCACTGCGACAGAGTTGGTGGATACCGCACAGCTTGGGTCTGCCAAATTGCCGTCACCTTGCTAGAATGCGCACTCCCTTTACTGGAAAAGGCAGCGGTATGCACATTCACATCCTCGGGATCTGCGGCACCTTCATGGGTGGTCTGGCGGTGTTGGCAAAACAGCTTGGTTACCGGGTGACCGGTTCGGATGCCAACGTCTATCCCCCCATGAGTACTCAGCTCGAGCAACAGGGCATCGAACTGACCGAAGGTTATGACTCTTCCCAGCTCGATCCGGCGCCGGATCTGGTGGTAGTCGGCAATGCCATGAGCCGCGGCAACCCCTGTGTGGAGTATGTGCTGGACCGCAATCTGCCCTACATCTCCGGCCCCCAGTGGCTGCTGGAGCACGTGCTGCAGGATCGCTGGGTACTGGCCGTCGCCGGTACCCACGGCAAGACCACCACCGCCAGCATGCTGGCCTGGGTGCTCGAATACGCCAAGCTGGAGCCCGGCTTTCTCATCGGCGGTGTGCCCGGCAATTTCCCGGTTTCCGCCCGTCTCGGCTCCGCCCCCTTCTTCGTCATTGAGGCGGACGAGTATGACTGCGCCTTCTTCGACAAGCGCTCTAAGTTCGTCCACTACCACCCGCGCACTCTGGTGATGAACAACCTGGAGTTCGACCACGCGGATATCTTCCCGGATCTCGCCGCCATCCAGCGCCAGTTCCACCACCTGATGCGCACCGTGCCGAGCAATGGCCGGGTGCTCTTCCCCAAGGGGGACGAGAACCTGGCTGCCGTGCGCAAGATGGGCTGCTGGAGCGAAGTGGAGCTGGTGGGTCAGGACGACGCCCAGTGGAAGGCGGTCAAACTGGCCGACGACGGCTCCGCCTTCGAGGTGTGGCTGGACGGCGTGAAGCAGGGCGAGGTGCACTGGGAGTGCATCGGCGAGCACAACGTCAACAACGGCCTGATGGCCATCGCCGCTGCCCGCCATGCCGGCGTGATGGTGGAGCACGGCATTGCGGCGCTCTGCCAGTTCAAGTCCCCCAAGCGGCGGATGGAGCTCAAAGGCGAGGTAGCCGGCATCAGCGTCTATGACGACTTCGCCCACCACCCCACCGCCATCGAGACTACCCTCGGCGGCCTGCGCGCCAAGGTGGGCAAGGCCCGTATCCTGGCGGTGCTGGAGCCCCGCTCCAACACCATGAAGCTGGGGGTCCACAAGGAGGAGCTGGCCGGCTGCTTCGATGGCGCCGACGAGGTGTTCTTCTTCCAGCCGCCCAACATCGGCTGGGATCTTGGCGAGGTGACCACCCACATGACCCGACCGGCCAAGGTGTTCAACGATCTGGAGACTCTGATCAACCGGCTGGTGGCCGAGTGCCGCGATGGCGATCATATTCTGATCATGAGCAACGGTGGCTTCGGCGGCATTCATGACAAGCTGATCGCCCGCCTCAAGGACTATCACGGCCAGCTATGAACAAAGCGATCACCCTGGCGCTGACCGGCGCCTCCGGCGCCCCTTATGCCCTGCGCTTGCTGGAATGCCTGGTGCAGGCGGATTATCGGGTCTACCTGCTCGCCTCCTCGGCGGCTCGTGTGGTGCTCAAGACCGAGCAGCAGCAGGAGTGGCCCGGCTCGCCCAAAGAGCTCTCTGCCTATCTCTGTCGTCAATATGGCGCCCGCGAGGGGCAGATAGTGGCCTGTGGCAAGGAGGAGTGGTTCTCGCCGGTCGCCTCCGGTTCGGCAGCGCCCAGGCAGATGGTGGTCTGTCCCTGCTCCATGGGCACCGTCTCGGCCATTGCCAACGGCACTTCCGACAATCTGCTGGAGCGGGCGGCGGACGTGGTGATCAAGGAGCGCGGCCAGCTCATTCTGGTACCTCGCGAGAGCCCCTTCTCGGCGATCCACCTGGAGAACATGCTGAAACTGGCACGGCTCGGGGTGACCATCATGCCGGCGGCGCCGGGCTTCTATCATGAGCCAAAGAGCATCGCGGATCTGGTGGACTTCATGGTGGCGAGGATCCTCGACCATCTGGGGATCGAGCACGATCTGACCCGCCGCTGGGGCTACGCCAAAGGGTGAGATGGGAGATTGCGGACAAACAAAAGCGGCGCCGACCTGAACAGTTCGGCGCCGCTTTATTTTGACGGAGCGGGTTAGGCTGCCTGGATCGGGGCCGTCACGTACTTGAACAGAAAATCGGTCACTTCTTCCCGGTCAGGGCGTTGTGGCTGATTGATCATCTGCATCATGACGTAACCAAAACCGGTCAGGGAGCGGGCCAGGTCCTGGGCGGACAGCACGCTCTGGATCTCGCCGGCATCCATGGCGCGTTGCAGGTGGGGTGCAATGCGCTCCAGTGCCTTGTCCAGCAGCTTGGCGTAACGGGGCCAGACCTCTTCCCGCACCGATGAGCTCCACTCCAGCCAGATGCTGGCGTGGTCAGGCTGATCGTAGGCGGCGTCGACAAACAGCTTCACGTGGCGGCGAATGCTGTCGCTGACCGGGCCCTGGCCGGTGTAGGCCTGTTCCAGCATCTGATGCACGAAACGTTCGATCTCGGCCAACACTTCATCCACCAGCTCTTCACGGGTGTTGAAATAGTTGAACACGGTAGCAACCGAGACCTTGGCCTGTTCTGCGATTTCGGCGTGACCCGCACGGCCAATGCCGCGACGGGAGAACACCTCGATGGCACATTCCATCAATTGATTGCGTCGGGCTTCCGGCGAAAGCCGGGTTCGACGTCTTATTTCTGCGCGTGGTTCCATAGTTTTTTCATCTAATAGTTATTGATTATGGTGTTTATAGTATTGTCACCGATAATGCCCGAGGGCCTGCTAACTCTATCAATTAAAATAAGCCGATAAAAGCATCACGTATGCCTGACGCCCTTCGGCTTGAATGGTAGAATCATCGGTTTTGACGTTAATGAACGGCCAAATTCGCTTTGGCCATTATGGAGTAAGTGATGAAACACACTGTCGAGGTGATGATCTCCGAGGCTGAAGTCGCCGCCCGGATCGCCAAATTGGGTGAAGAGATCACCGCCCGTTATCAGGGCTCTGACGAAGTGGTCATGATCGGCCTGCTGCGTGGTTCCTGCATCTTCCTGGCCGACCTGTGCCGCCAGACCCAGCTGCCCATCACCCTGGATTTTATGACCGCCTCCAGCTATGGCTCCGGCATGCACAGCACCCGTGACGTGCGCATCCTCAAAGATCTGGATGACGACATCAAAGGGAAGGACGTGGTGATCGTCGAAGACATCATCGATACCGGCTACACCCTCAACAAGGTGCGCGAGATCCTCTCTCTGCGCGAGCCGAAATCCCTGGCCATCTGCACCCTGCTGGACAAGCCGTCCCGCCGCGAAGTGCAGGTGCCGGTAGACTGGATCGGTTTCTCCATTCCCGATGAATTCGTGGTGGGCTGTGGCATCGACTATGCCCAGAAGTACCGCAATCTGAAGTTCATCGGCAAGGTAGTACCGCAAGAGTAAGCAAGGTTCAGGAATATCACGGGCGAGGTGGCAGAGCGCCATTTTCTG
The DNA here is from genome assembly GCF_027707385.1 of Aeromonas sp. QDB54. Lineage (NCBI taxonomy): Bacteria > Pseudomonadati > Pseudomonadota > Gammaproteobacteria > Aeromonadales > Aeromonadaceae > Aeromonas > Aeromonas sp. QDB54. Next base: position 285,883 of record NZ_JAPCIT010000002.1, read on the forward strand.
TCTGCAGGCGGCCTTGGCCGCCTTTTCTGTCTCGAGATGGGATGCGCCATCACAGGGGTTGCAATGAACGCACTGGAAATCAGCGGCCTGAAAAAGACCTATCAGGGGGGCGTCGAAGCCCTTAAAGGCATCGATCTTACCGTCAAGCAGGGGGATTTCTTCGCGCTGCTCGGCCCCAACGGGGCGGGCAAGTCCACCACCATCGGCATCATCAGCTCGCTGGTGAACAAGAGCGCCGGCAAGGTGAAGGTGTTCGGCTACGACATTGATACTCACCTGGAAGAGGCCAAGGCCCAGCTCGGGCTGGTGCCGCAGGAGTTCAACTTCAGCCAGTTCGAGAAGGTGATCCAGATAGTCACCCATCAGGCCGGCTTCTATGGCGTGCCGCGGGCCGAGGCCAAGATCCGCGCCGAGAAATATCTGCGCCAGCTCGACCTGTGGGACAAGCGCGACATGCCGGCCCGTACTCTGTCCGGTGGCATGAAGCGCCGGCTGATGATCGCCCGCGCCCTGATGCACGAACCCAGGCTGTTGATCCTCGACGAACCGACCGCCGGGGTGGACATCGAGATCCGCCGCTCCATGTGGAGTTTCCTCAAGGATCTCAACGAGCAGGGCGTCACCATCATCCTCACCACCCACTATCTGGAAGAGGCCGAGATGCTGTGCCGCAACATCGGCATCATCGACAAGGGCCGCCTGATCGAGAACACCAGCATGAAGAATCTGCTGGGCAAGCTGGGCCGCGAGACCTTCATGCTGGATCTGGCGCCGGACTCCGCCGTGCCGAACGTGCCCGAGTTCAACGGTCGCATGCAGGACGAGCGCACCCTGGAGGTGGATCTGGACAAGAGCCAGTCTCTCAACAGCCTGTTCGAGCAGCTGTCTAGCCAGCAGGTGCAGGTATTGAGCATGCGCAACAAGGCCAACCGGCTGGAAGAGCTGTTCGTCACCCTGGTCGAGGAGGGGAGAAAAGCATGAACCTGACCACTTACTACATCGCCTTCAAGAGCATTCTGGCCAAGGAGATCAGCCGCTTCACCCGGATCTGGATCCAGACCCTGGTGCCGCCCGCCATCACCATGAGCCTCTACTTCGTCATCTTCGGCAACCTCATCGGCGGCCGCATCGGTGACATGGGGGGCTTCACCTACATGGAGTTCATCGTGCCCGGCCTCATCATGATGTCGGTGATCACCAACTCCTACTCCAACGTCGCCTCCTCCTTCTTCAGCGCCAAGTTCCAGCGCAACGTGGAGGAGCTGCTGGTGGCGCCGGTGCCCAACTACGTCATCATCGCTGGCTACGTGGGCGGTGGCGTGGCGCGCGGCCTCTGCGTCGGCCTCATCGTCACCCTGGTGTCGCTGTTCTTCGTGCCGCTGCAGATCCACCACCTGTTCAGCGTCTGCTTCACCGTGCTGCTGACCGCCATCCTCTTCTCGCTGGGCGGCCTCATCAACGCGGTGTTTGCCAAGACCTTCGACGACATCAGCATCATCCCCACTTTCGTGCTGACGCCGCTCACCTATCTCGGCGGGGTGTTCTACTCCATCAGCCTGCTGCCACCCTTCTGGCAGGGAGTCTCCCAGGTGAACCCGATCATCTACATGGTGAATGCGTTCCGTTACGGCTTCCTCGGCATCTCCGACGTGCCGCTCGGCACCGCCTACCTCATCATCATCGGCTTCATCGTGGCCCTCTACGGCCTGGCCTGGTGGCTCATCTCGCGCGGCACCGGGCTGCGCCACTGATAGAATGCAACGGGCACCCTGAGGTGCCCGTTTTTTTGTCGCCTCTTTTCCCTCCCCTGTACTGGCCCCCTCTCGAACAGGGTCAATAACCGCCCTCTTATCAAGGTTTTATCCGGCACCTTGTGATCCACCGCAATTTTCAGATTACCCCCAAAGGTATAATTCCCGCGGTTGGAAGGTCTGCACAATGGAGGCCCTCCGTCTCTTCTTTTTCTCACCAGGGCAGGATCGCCTATGTCACTGATCACCGAGTTGCCAGCCATTTTCGACAGTTTTTCAGATGCCCGCCGTCAGGGCTTTCTGACCGTGATGGCACTCAAGGAGCGACAGATCCCCCTGGTCGGCACTTACTGCACCTTCATGCCACAGGAGGTGGCGATGGCCGCCGGCGCGGTGGTGGTGTCACTCTGCTCCACCAGCGACGAGACCATCGAGGAGGCCGAGAAAGACTTGCCCCGCAACCTCTGCCCGCTGATCAAAAGCAGCTACGGTTTTGGCAAGACCGACAAGTGCCCCTACTTCTACTTCTCCGATCTGGTGGTGGGGGAAACCACCTGCGACGGCAAGAAGAAGATGTACGAGTACATGGCCGAGTTCAAACCGGTGCACGTGATGCAGTTGCCCAACCGCGCCGATGACGAGGCCTCCCGTACCCTGTGGCGCAGCGAGATCGTCCGCTTCAAGGAGCTGCTGGAGCAGCAGTTCGGCAACCCCATCAGCGAGCAGGCGCTGCGCGACGCCATCGTGCTGAAGAACCGCGAGCGCCGCGCGCTGGCGGACTTCTACCGGCTGGGCCAGCTCAACCCGCCGGCGCTGAGCGGCACCGACATCCTCAAGGTGGTCTATGGCGCCACCTTCCGCTTCGACAAGGAGCAGCTCATCAGCGAGCTGCAGGAGATGACCCGCCACATCAAGGTCGACTATGCCGACGGCAAACGGCTCGATGCCCGCCCGCGCATCCTCATCACCGGCTGCCCCATCGGCGGCGCCGCTGACAAGGTGGTGCGCCTCATCGAGGAGCACGGCGGCTGGGTGGTAGGCTACGAGAACTGCACCGGCGCCAAGGCGACCGAGCAATGCGTCAGCGAGGAGGGCGACTTGTTCGATGCGCTGACCGACAAGTATCTGGCCATCGGCTGCTCCTGCATCTCCCCCAACCATCAGCGCATGAATCTGCTGAGCCAGATGGTGGAGGAGTATCAGGCGGACGGGGTGATCGACGTGATCCTGCAGGCCTGTCACACCTATGCGGTGGAGTCGCTGGCCATCAAGCGCCACGTACGAGAACGCCACGGCATTCCCTACATGGCGGTGGAGACCGACTACTCCAGCGCCGACAAGGGACAGCTGGCCACTCGGCTGGCGGCCTTTATCGAAATGCTGTGAGGAGGCGCCGTGTTACTCACCATCGGGATTGACTCGGGCTCCACCGCGACCAAGGGGATCCTGTTCGACCACAAGGATGGCGGGCGCATCGTCCGCCGCTTTCTGGTACCGACCCCCTTTCGTCCGCTGGCTGCCATCGAGCAAGGCTGGGAGACGCTCTCGGCCGCGCTGCCAGAGCGCCCCCATCTGACCCTGACCGGTTATGGCCGCGATCTGGCATCGTTCGCCGATCGGCGGGTTACCGAGATCTCCTGCCACGGGCTGGGGGCGCGCCTGCTCTGCCCGTCGGTACACACCGTCATCGACATCGGCGGCCAGGACAGCAAGGTGATCCAGCTCGATGGTGAGGGCAATCTCACCGACTTTCTGATGAACGACAAGTGTGCCGCCGGTACCGGCCGCTTTCTCGAGGTGATCACCCGCACCCTGGGGGCGCGGGTCGAACAGCTCGACGAGTTGCTGCAAGGGGCCGAACCCCACGACATCAGCAGCATGTGCACCGTGTTTGCCGAGTCGGAGGCGATCAGCCTGCGCTCGGCGGGCATTCCGGCCGAGTCGATCCTGGCCGGCATCGTCCGCTCCATGGCCCGGCGCAGTGCCAACTTCATCGGTCGCCTCGGTGCCAGACCGACCGTGCTCTTCACTGGCGGCGTCAGCCACTGCGCCACCTTCCGCCACTATCTGGCGCAAGGATTGGGCTGCGACGTGGCCACCCACCCGGACGCCCAGTTTGCCGGCGCGCTGGGGGCGGCCCTGTTCGGTGCGCGTGCCCGCACGGGAGGCAAATCATGAACGCAGAGTTCCTCTACCTGTTCCACTCCACCCTCGGTACGCTCAGGCTGCGCAAGCGGCTGGAGCAGCAGCCCCACGCCTTTCGGGTCTGCGACGTACCGCGTCGGCTCAGCGCCGGCTGCGGCCTCGCCATCCGCCTGCACTGCCCGCCCGAGGAGTGGCAGCAGTGGTGCCAGCACGGCGAAACCGCCGCCGTCTTTCGTTGTGACGAAGACGGTGAGTATTGCGAACTGGCCCGTTATCCGGCCGCCGACTAGGGCATGGTGACGCCTGCTCGAGGAGTTGGCAGTGGGGGGCATGGATGATAAAGAGCTGCCCCATGGCCGTTTATCTGCGGGTGCTGACCAGGCTGGCGCTGGGGGGATTTTTCGTTGCCTCCGCCGGATTCAAGCTGGCGGCGCCGGAGCTGTTCGCCGAGCAGATCGGCGCCTTCGGCCTGCTCTGGTCGCCGTTCATTCCCCTTGCCGTCTGGGGGCTTGTCGGGCTGGAGCTCTGCGCCGGGCTCGTGGTGATCGCCAACCGGCGCTGGGGGCTCTGGCTGGTGATCGGGCTGCTCGCCCTGTTTATTCCGGTGTTGGGCTATGGCATCGCCATCGGGCTCGACATCTCTTGCGGCTGTCTTGGCAGGGCTGATCTCAGCTCGCTGCCACAGGCCCTCTTGCGGGATCTGCTGCTGTTGACGCTTGCGGGCGCCTTGCTGCGCCACTCCCGCCCCGTTTTTACCGTTCCAAAGGAGCAGTGACATGATGAGATTGCAATCCCGCACCCTGATGGCCTCGCTGATTGCGGCCAGCTTTGCCCTCGGTGGCTGTGGCGACAACCAGTTCGAGCAGGAGACCAAGCTGGAGCAGGCGGCGGTACAGATCTCCCAGGAGACCCAGCAGGGTGGCTATCAGCTGCTGACCGTGGCGGAGCTGAAAACCCGGATGGATAAAGGCGAGGCGCTGGTGATCATCGACACCATGCCGTTCGAGGACTCCTACAAGAAGGAGCACATCCAGGGGGCCAAGAATTTTGCCTTCGTGAAGGAGGCCAAATCCGGGGATGACTGGAGCCAGATCGTCGAGGGGAGCGGCACGCCCGAGCAGCTGCTGGCCCTGCTGGGCGACGACAAGACCCGTCCGGTGGTGTTCTACTGCGGCTTCGTCAAGTGCGGCCGCAGCCACAACGGGGCCGCCTGGGCAGTCACCCAGGGCTATCAGCAGGTCTATCGGGTGCCGGGCGGCATCTTCGCCTGGAAAGGGGCGGGTTACCCGGTCACCGCCGAGTAGGCCGGGAACGCTCAGAAACAACAAAGCCCGCACATGCGGGCTTTGTTGTCAGTGGCGCTGCGGCTCAGGGGCGGGCCAGCGTCACCACCCGGTTGTCGATGAGGCGGGCCTTGCCGAGATACGCCGCCATCAGGATCACCAGCTGCTCGCTCTGGTCGGTGGCCGCTTCCAGGGTGGCGGCATCGACGATGTCGATGGCATCGGTCCGAAAACCGGCCTTGTCCAGGCGCTGGCTGGCCTGGGCCACCAGGGAGGGCAGGTGATGGTCACCCGCTTCAATCTGCTCGGCGATCCAGTTCATGGTGCGCGCGAGCTCAGGGGCCAGGGCCCGCTCGGTGGCGGTCAGGTAGCCGTTGCGCGAGGAGAGCGCCAGCCCGTCCTCGGCCCGCACGGTGGGCACGCCGACGATCTGGATGGGCATCGCCATGTCGGCCACCATCTTGCGAATGAGCGCCAGCTGCTGGTAATCCTTCTGGCCGAAGCAGGCCACATCCGGCTGCACCAGATTGAACAGCTTGGTCACCACGGTGCTGACGCCGCGGAAGTGACCCGGACGCAGCGCCCCTTCCAGCAGACCGGAGAGGCCCGGCACCTCGACGAAGGTGTGACTGGCGAGCCCCTGCGGATACATGATCTCCGGGGTCGGCGTGAACACCATGTCCACCCCGGCCGTTTCCAGCTCGGTGCAGTCCTGCTCCAGGGTGCGTGGGTAGTTGGCGAGATCCTCGGCCTTGTCGAACTGCATCGGGTTCACGAAGATGCTGGCCACCACCTTATCGGCGTGGTGGTGCGCCTCTTTCACCAGGGTCAGATGGCCCTGATGCAGATTGCCCATGGTGGGCACGAATGCGATTGTGAGCCCTTCACGGCGCCATTGGCCGATCTGTTCACGCAGAGCGGCGGGGTTGTTAACGACCAACATCAGCAGTTCACCTTCGAAAAGATCAAAGAGAGGCGGGCGTTATGGGCCCGCATGGGTAAGAGAGAAGTGGCAACGGGCAGCATCATCGGCAGGTCACCTTGGGATGAGTCATCAAGAGACGGGTTGCTCAGTCAGCACCAGAGGGCGAAGCGGGGGCGCAGGCCCCCGCTCTCGTCACGCTATCGGATCAGTTGAAGCAGTGTTCCGGGCCCGGGAAGGTGCCTTCGCTCACCTGCTTCACATAGAGCCGGATGGCGGCGCGCATGTCGCCGGTCTCGGCCAGGAAGTTCTTGGTGAACTTGGGCACATAGCCGGAGGTGATGCCGAAGGCATCGTGCATCACCAGGATCTGGCCGTCGGTGGCGGGACCGGCACCGATGCCGATCACCGGAATGCGCAGCGCCTTGCTGATGCGCTCGGCCAGCGAAGTGGGCACGCATTCGAGCACCAGCAACTGGATGCCGGCAGCCTGCAGTTCGAGGGCCTGACGGTAGATCTCCTGGGCCTGGAACTCGTCGCGTCCCTGCACCTTGAAGCCGCCGAATACGTGCACGGATTGCGGGGTGAGGCCGAGGTGGCCGCACACCGGCACGCCGTTGCGGGTCAGGTGGCGAATGGAGTCGCACAGCCAGTCGCCCCCTTCCATCTTCACCATGCGGGCACCGGCCGCCATCAGCCGGGCGGCGTTCTGATAGGTCTGCTCCGGAGTGGCATAGCTCATGAACGGCATGTCGGTCACCACCAGTGCATTGGTGGTGCCGCGCACCACGCAACGGGTGTGATAGACCATCTCATCCATGCTGACGCCCAGGGTATCCTGACCCCCCTGCAGCACCATGCCCAGCGAGTCGCCAATGAGCAGCACGTGGGCGCCCTCGTCGTCGAACAGCTTGGCAAAGGTGGCATCATAGGCGGTGATGGCGGTGATTCGTTGGCCTTCCTGCTTCATCTTCAGCAGGTTGGTGGTGGTGATCTTGCTCATAGAGGCTCCTGTTCGTCTGCACCGGGGGCAATGATGGCAAGATCATTGTGCGGGCAGCGGGCAACCAGTTCTGCGAGTGGGGTGCCGCAAGGCAGTACCAGAGCGGGTGCAATCTCGGCCAGGGGCAGCAGCACGAACTCCCGCTCCTTCATGCCGTAGTGGGGAACGATGAGGCGTTCATGCCTGATGATCTGATCGCCAAACAGCAGCAGATCGAGATCCAGGGTTCTTGGCCCCCATCGCTCATCCTTGCGCACACGTCCTTGTTCCAGCTCGATGCTTTGTAGTTGATCCAGCAGCGCCAGCGGCGTCAGCCGGGTGTTGAGCCGGGCCACGGCATTGACGTAGTCCGGCTGGTCAGCAGGGCCCATGGGGCGGCTGCTGTAAAACGACGAGGCCTGCACCAGCACGGATCCCGGCAACCTTGCCAGGGCGGCGACGGCGCGACGAGCCTGACCGAGCGGGTCAGACAGGTTGGAACCAATGGCGATGAAGACCTCGGTCATCACGTCAGTTGTCACTCGGCCGCTTTCGGTTTGCGGCGACGGGGGCGACGACGGTTGCGGCTGTTGCTGCTGCGCTTCTCGCCATCGTTGCTGCGGGCCTCACCGGCCTGACCGCGCTCACCGCTTGCCGGGCGGCGGGTCGCCTCCCGTTGCAGCTGCGGGCGCACGTCCGGATTGGACTCCACGTAGCGTTCCCACCAGCTGGCCAGCTCGCCCAGACCGCGCTCGACCCGGTTGCGCAGCAACAGGAAGTCAAACGCCGCGCGGAACTTGGGATGTTCCATGGCCCGCTCGGGATGGCGGCCCTGACGGCGGGTCAGCCGCTGCTGCAGGGCCCAGATGTCGCGTACATCGGTGGTGAAGCGGCGCGGGACGGCGATGATCCGCACCTGGTTGTCCAGCACCTCGTTGATCGCCAGCATGAAGGCGTCATACCAGGGCAGGCCGCTCTCGTTCTCCAGCACCCGGCCGCGGGCCTCGACACAGCCCCACAGCAGGGTGGCGTAGAGGAAGGCGGGGGTGACGCGCTTGTCTTCCCGTACCCGGGTGTCGGTATCGATCAGCGCCTGCTCGATGAACTGCTCGTAGGGCAAGTTGCCGTGCGGGGTGAACAGCGCCGCTACTTGCGGGAACAGCTGTTGGAACAGACCGTATTCGCGCAGCAGCTTGTAGGTGGCCAGGCCATCGCCAGCCAGGAACAGCTTGAGGGTTTCCTCGAACAGGCGGGCCGCCGGAATATCCTGCAGCAGCGGCGCCAGCTCCTTGATGGGGGCGGCGGTGCGCTGGCTGATGGTCATGTCCAGCTTGGCGGCGAAGCGCACGGCGCGCAGCATCCGCACCGGATCTTCGCGGTAACGGGTCTCGGGATCGCCAATGAGCTCCAGCTTGCGTTCGGCCAAGTCTTCCAGCCCGCCCTCGAAATCGTGCAGGGTGAAGTCCTTGGCACTGTAATAGAGGGCGTTGACGGTGAAGTCGCGACGCTCGGCATCCTCTTCGATGGTGCCGTAGACGTTGTCGCGCAGCAGCATGCCTTCATCGGATTGGGCCGACACATGTTTGCTGGTATTGACCTGATGGTGGTGACCGCGGAAGGTGGCCACTTCGATCACGTCACGACCAAAGACGATGTGGGCCAGCCGGAAACGGCGGCCGATCAGGCGGCAGTTGCTGAACAGCGACTTGATCTGCTCCGGCGTCGCATCGGTGGCGATGTCGAAATCCTTGGGCGTCTTCCCGAGCAGCAGATCCCGGACTCCGCCGCCGACCAGGTAGGCTTCGTAGCCGCCCTTGTTCAGGCGATAGAGCACCTTGAGTGCATTCTCGCTGATCTCTTTGCGCGAAATCGGGTGCTGGTCACGGCTCAAGGTACGACGTTGCCCGGCGACGCGGGCCGGAATGGGGGACTCCGCCGACTGCTCGCCGTCTTCCTTGCCGAGCACTTTGCGGCAAAAGTTTGCGATCTGGGAAAAAATGGTACACCTCGTTATGACTTCAAATTGACGGGAGGCCAAAAAAATAGCGGCCTATCATAGCTCACGCCTAACCAAATGAAAAACCGTGACGGCAATTGATCTCGTTTGAGAGGGCGCGGTCGGGAAAAATAGCGGTCTATTCCCATCGCTCACGCCTGACCAAATGAAAAACCGTGCTGGCAATTGATCTCGTTTGAAGCGGATTATCCCGGCTAAATCATCGCAAACCGCGCTGATTCCACCCAAATCCCCCCTGAACTGCCTATTCGTTTACGCCAGCTGTCAGCGCAATCTTCTCGCTGGCAGGCACCCGGGCCAGCTGCCAATGGGCGATGCCCCAGTCGATGACCTCGTCCACCCGGCTTGCCATCAGCTCGGGGGGCGGGCACTGGCCGAGAAAGTGCAGCGCCTGCCACAGGGCCGGGCGCACCTCGTCCTGTGCCAGCGCCGGCGCGTGGTTCTGCTTGGAGAGCTTGTTGCCGTCGGCCTGCACCGCCAGTGGCAGATGCACCCAGGCGGGCACGGGGGCGCCCAGGGTCTGGTAGAGGGCAATCTGGCGTACCGTCGGCTCCAGCAGATCGGCGCCGCGCACTATCTCGGTGATGCCGCAATCCATGTCGTCCACCACCACCGCCAGGTTGTAGGCATAGAGCCCATCGCGCCGGCGTACGATGAAATCTTCCTCGGCCAGCGCCGCCGGCACTGCAATGCGGCCCTGCAGCCCATCCTCGAAATCGTACACCGGGTGGTGCTGGCGCACGCGGGCGGCACAACCCTCCGCCGTGAGACCAAGGGTGCGGCAGTGACCGTTGTAAAAGCCGCCGCTGGCCATGATTTCGCGCCGGGTACAGCGACACCAGTAGAGATCGCCGGCCCGGTAGAGCTGGTCAATGATCTCGTCATAGCGGCCGTGGCGCCAGCTCTGGTACATCACCTCGCCATCCCACAGCAAACCATGGGCCTCCAGGGTCTGCAGTATGAGCTGGGCGGCCCCCGCCATCTCCCGCGGCGGATCGATATCTTCGATGCGCACCAGCCAGCGCCCCTGCCGTGCCCTGGCCTGCAGGAAACTGCCGAGTGCCGCGATCAGGGAGCCGAAGTGAAGCGGGCCTGAGGGGGAGGGGGCAAAGCGGCCGATATAAGGGCGGGTCTGGGACGAGGGGATGGTATTCACGGGCATGCGGATTCGGGCAAACGGGACATTGAGGCTGCATTCTGGGACGGCCCGGCCAAAAGCTCAATAAAAAAGGGAGCCCGCGAGCTCCCTTTTTTCTGTTATGCCAGAGGTCGGTATCAACCGGCCATCTGTTTTTCCTTGATTTCAGCCAGGGTCTTGCAGTCGACACAGAGGTCGGCGGTGGGTCTGGCTTCCAGACGGCGGATACCGATCTCGATACCGCAGTGTTCGCAGTAACCGAAGTCATCGTCTTCGAGCAGCAGCAAGGTTTTCTCGATCTTCTTGATCAGCTTGCGCTCACGGTCGCGGGTACGCAGTTCAAGAGCGAACTCTTCTTCTTGCGCGGCGCGATCCACGGGATCCGGAAAGTTGGCAGCCTCATCCTTCATATGGTCAACGGTGCGGTCAACTTCCTGCATCAGTTGGTTGCGCCAGGCTCCCAGGATCTTGCGAAAATGTGCCTTTTGTTGGTCATTCATGTACTCCTCACCCGGTTTTTCCTGGTAAGGCGCCACACCCGCAATGGCCAGGGGGCCCAGAGATTTCCTGTTTTCGCCTGTTGGCATGCCCTGTCTCCTAATTCAGCACGCTACCCGTGCCATCCATAAATTGAGGGCGACATCTATAGCAGAAGGGTAACTTGGAGGCAAACAAGCCGTACCAATAATGTTACCCACTCCAACATTTATTCGCTGCCCTCGGGTAGCAGGTGACAAGATTCAAACGGGATAAAATCTTGGGCCACCATGCTCTGCACCCCAACATGGGGTCGATAGCATAAAATTTCAACCCCTGCCGTAATTGCTTGCTCAATAAGCAGACTATAGTGCGGATCTATATGCGCTGCCGGGCGCATTCTCACGATTCCGGAGTGCAAAACCATAAATAACAGCACGGCTCTGTGGCCTGCCGCCTTCATGGCCATTAATTCACGCAAGTGCTTGGCGCCACGGGTGGTGACCGCATCGGGGAAGTAGCCCATGCCGGCTTGCTCCCGCTCGTCGAGCAGGGTCACCGATTTCACCTCGATATAACAGGCAGGCCGGTGGTCATCTTCCAGCAGCAGATCGATGCGACTGTTCTCTTCGCCGTATTTCACCTCGGTGCGCAGCCTGGCATAGCCGCGCAGCGGGGCGAGGGCATCCTGCTCGATCAGCTCCCGGGCCAGCTGGTTGGCGCGGGCCGTGTTGACACAGATGAAGTGACCGGCCGGGCTCTCGGCGATCTCCCAGCTGTGGGGCAGCTTGCGCTTGGGGTTGTCTGAGGTGGAGTACCAGACCCGGGTGCCCGGTTCGGCACAGCCGGTCATGGCGCCGGTATTGGCGCAATGGATGGTGATCACTTCGCCGTTGTCGAGCTGCACGTCGGTCAGGAAGCGCTTGTAACGGGAGATCAGCTGCCCGGATTGCAGGGGGGGATCGAAGATCATGGTATGGCTCTCTTAATCGATGAGTCTGGGCATGGCCGCCGGTCAGGATGCCATTTTCTCTCTGGCCCGCAGCGGCCAGCAGGCGAGGGGCTCGTAGCGCTCCCCGTCCGGGGTCGAGAGGGATTGATAGAGGCAGAAGCGGTCGGCCTGTAGCACGAAATCGGGGGCGGGCAAGGCGGCCGGCGGTTCGCTCGCCTTGCGCGACAGGGTGACGTGGGGGCGATAGCCCTGCTCGCCGTTGCCAAGCCCCAGCTTCTCGCCGTGGCGACGCAGCGCCCTGGCCAGCACGGTGAGCTCGTTGGGCCACTCCGTCGGGCCGACCCAGGCAGCCTTGGCGCGGCCGAACCAGCCGGTTTCATTGAGCGCTATGGTGAGCGGCGGGCAGTGCTGGCGCTCGACGGCGGCCATCAGGCGGGTGGTGGTGAGCTGATCTGCTTCGCCGAGGAAGGCCAGCGTCAGGTGGAGATTGGCGGCGGGCACCGGTTGACCCGGCCAGGGCAGCTGGTCGCGCCAGGCGACGAGATCGGGTGCCAGCGCCTCGGCGGGCAGGGCAAAGAAGAGTTTGGCCATTCGGGTGAGCATGCCTCTTTCATGCAGACAGGGTGGCCCATTCTAGGGCAGCCACTGCATCCTGTCTCGCCGGCCGACATCCGCTCACGGTGCCCGGCCAGGCTGTGGCAGAATAGGCGCCGTTTTACGACTTGCAACAAGAAGGTGCAGATCCCTTTGTCTTCCCTCCCCATAGTGTCGGTGCTGCCCGCACTCTTTGCCGCCATCGACAACCATGCCAGCGTGATCCTGCAGGCGCCTCCCGGCGCGGGCAAATCGACCCTGCTGCCGCTGGAGCTGGTGCGCCAGCATCGGCTGCCCGGTCGCATCATCATGCTGGAACCGAGACGTCTCGCGGCGCGCAACATCGCAGCCTTTCTGGCGCGCCAGCTCGGGGAGAAGGTGGGCGAGCGCATCGGCCTGCGGGTACGTGGCGAGAGCCGCACCAGCAGCCAGACCCGGCTCGAGATCGTCACCGAAGGGGTGCTGACCCGGATGCTGCAGCAGGATCCTGAGCTTACCGGCGTCTCCCTGGTCATCTTCGATGAGTTCCACGAGCGCAGCCTGCACGCCGATACCGCGCTGGCCTTCGCCATCGAGAGCCAGCAGGGATTGCGCGATGACCTCAAGCTGCTGGTGATGTCTGCCACCCTGGATGGCATGGCACTGGAGCGGCTTTTGCCGGAGGCCCCGGTGGTTCGCTCGGAGGGGCGCGGTTTTCCCATCGACTACCACTATCGCCCCGCCAATCGCCAGCAGTGGCTGGAACCCCAGGTCGGCGCCGTGGTGCTGGAGGCGCTGGCTGCCCATGCTGGCAGCCTGCTGGTGTTCCTGCCGGGCCAGGGAGAGATCGAGCGGCTGGCGCAGTGGCTGGAAGGGCGGCTGCCGGACGAGGTGACCCTCGCCCCTCTCTACGGCCGCCTCGACATGGCGGCCCAGCAGGCGGCCATCGAGCCGGCACCTGCGGGGCGCCGTAAGCTGGTGCTCACCACCAATGTGGCGGAGACCTCGCTCACCATCGAGGGGATCTCCGTGGTGGTCGACAGCGGGCTGGAGCGGCGCGCCTCATTCGACATCAAGAGCGGCGTCACCCGGCTGGAGACCCGCCCCATCGCCAAAGCCTCCGCCACCCAGCGGGCGGGTCGCGCCGGTCGTCTCGGCCCCGGTGTCTGCTACCGGCTCTGGAGCAGCGAGGTGCAGGAGCGCCTCGCCGAGCAGAGCCCGCCCGACATCCTCACCCAGGAGCTGACCAGCCTGCTGCTGGACGCCGCCCAGTGGGGGGCCAAGGTCGAAGAGCTGCCGCTGCTGGACATGCCGCCGGCCACCGCCGTGGCCAGCGCCCAGCGGCTGCTGGTGGCCCTCGGTGCCATGAAGCCGGAGGGTGAGCAACAACTTACCCCGGCCGGCCGCGCCATGGCGGCCTTCGGTACCCATCCCCGGCTTGCCCGCATGCTGCTGCGCGCGCGCGAGCTGGAGGCCGAAGGTCTGACAGGGATTGTCGCCGATGCGGCTTTCCTGGTGGCGCTGCTGGAAGAAGATCTGCGAGGATCGGAGCGCCTCTCCGTGCTGTTCCACCGCCGTCAGGGGGCCCTGCGCCAGAGTGCGGCGCGCTGGTTCGAGCGGCTCGGCGCCCGCCCCGCCAGTGCGCAGGGGCAATGGCTGGGGCTGCTGTGTGCCCTCGCCTGGCCCGATCGCATCGGCAAGCTGCGCAGCGGCAGCCGCTATCAGCTCAGTGGCGGGGTGAGCTGCGATCTGGTAGAAGGTCACCCCTGTCAGGGGCAGGGGGCGCTCATTGCCATCGAGATGGGCCAGAACGAGCGCGGCAGCCGCATCTTCATCGCCGAACCGATAGAGCTTGATGAACTGGTGCGCCAGCTGCCTGAGTTGGTGAGCGAGCGCCAATGGTTCGACTGGGACGAGCGCGAGGAGCGGGTGCGGGCCGAACGCCAGCAGGTGCTCGGCGAGCTGGTGCTGAGCCTGCGGCCGCTGACGGATCTCTCCGATGAACAGAAGGGGCGCTGCCTGCTGCAGGGCATCCGGAGCAAGGGGCTGCATGTGCTGCCCTGGGATGACGCCAGCGAGGGGCTGCTGGCCCGATTGCGCTGTGCCCGCGACTGGTTGCCCGACGAAGGGTGGCCGGCCATGGACGAGGGGTGCCTGCTGGCTGACCTGGAGCAGTGGCTGCTGCCGGCGGTGAGCGGCATGACCCGGCTGGAACAGTTGAAAAAACTCGATATGAGCGACATCCTGCGCCAGTCGCTGCCCTGGCCATTGCCCAAGCGGCTGGACGAGGCGCTGCCCGGCCACTTTACCGCGCCGACCGGCAGCCGGGTGCGGATCCGCTATCAGCCGGGTCAGGCGCCGGTGATCCCGGTGCGCATTCAGGAGATGTTCGGGCAGGCTGCGACCCCGTGCGTGGCCGATGGCCGGGTGGCGCTGGTGGTGGAGCTGCTCTCCCCGGCCCAGCGGCCGCTGCAGATCACCGCCGATCTGGCCGCCTTCTGGGCCGGCTCCTACGAGCTGGTGAAGAAAGAGATGAAGGGACGCTACCCCCGCCACTACTGGCCGGACAATCCGCTGGAGGCGATGCCGACCAGGGTCACCAAGAAGAAGATGGGATTGTAGGTTCGATTGGCCAAGTCTGATCGGACGTTCGCGAACGCGACATAACAAGTAGAAAGGAAAGCAAAGAGGATTTATGGCAACGCAACGACGCAAGCGCACCCCCAAGAAGGCGGCGCCCAAACGCACCATCTGGCGCACGCTGTTCTGGCTGGGCTTCAAGCTCTCCCTGGTGGGAGCGGCCTTCATGGTGGTGTTTGGCATCTACCTCGATACCAAGGTGCGTGAACGCTTCGACGGCGAGAAGTGGCAGTTGCCGGTGATGGTCTACAGCCGGCCGCTGGAACTCTATCCCAGCCAGCGCCTCTCCCAGGCCCAGATGCTGCGCGAGCTCAACATGCTGAGCTACAAGCAGGTGCGTCAGCCCCACACTCCGGGCGAGTATGCAGTGAGCGGCAACCGCATCGAGCTTATCCGTCGGCCGTTCGAATTCCATGACGGAGCCGATGCCGCCCGCGGCCTGCGCCTCACCTTCAACGGCGCGCGGCTGGAGGGGATCCAGTCGCTGGAGAATCAGCGTCAGCTCGGCTACGCCCAGATGGACCCGGTGCTGCTCGATCGCCTCAACACCGAGGATCGGGAAGACCGCCTGCTGGTGCGCATCGCCGAGGTGCCGGACAGCCTGCTGATCACCCTGCTCACCACCGAGGATCGCGACTTCTACCAGCACGGCGGCGTCTCGCCGGTGGCCATCATGCGGGCCATGGCGGCCAACCTGCTGGCGGGTCGCACCGTGCAGGGGGGCAGTACCCTGACCCAGCAGCTGGCCAAGAACTTCTTCCTGACCCGGGAACGCAGCCTGTGGCGCAAGGCGCAGGAAGCCTACATGGCGGTGCTGATCGACTATCGCTACAGCAAGGACGAGATCCTGGAGGCCTACCTCAACGAGGTCTATCTGGGGCAGAACTTCTCCCAGGGGGTCTATGGTTTCGGGCTCGCCTCCTACTTCTACTTTGGCATTCCGGTCAACGAGCTGGACATCGATCAGGTGGCCCTGCTGGTGGGCATGGTGAAGGGCCCCTCCTATTACGATCCCTGGCGCTTCCCGGAGCGGGCCAAGGCGCGTCGTGATCTGGTGCTCAAGCTGCTGATGGATCACGGCAGCCTGCAACCGGCCGAGTATGAACTCGCCAGCAAGCAGCCGCTCGGCATCATCACCCGCGGCCAGATGAGCTATGGCCGCACCCCGGCCTTTATGGGCCTGCTCAAGCGGGAGATCCAGAGTCGCTTCGGCCCGGATCTGCTCAAGCAGTCCGGCCTCAAGATCTTCACCAGTCTGGATCCCATCGCCCAGCATGCCGCCGAGCAGGCGGTGGAGTCGGGTCTGGCCCAGATCGAGAAGCTGCGCGGCAAGAAGAAGCTGGAGGCGGCCATGGTGGTCTCCGACTGGCACAAGGGCGAGGTGGTGGCCATGGTGGGCGGCCGGGATCCGCGCTATGCCGGCTTCAACCGGGCGCTGGATGCCCGTCGCCAGATAGGCTCGCTGGTCAAGCCGGCAGTCTACCTGACCGGTCTCTCCAACGGCCTGACCCTGGGCACGCCGCTCAAGGACCAGCCGATCCGCATTCGTGGCAAGGATGGCCAGATCTGGACCCCGCAAAACTACGACCGCAAGTTCCGCCAGAGCGTGCCGCTGATGGATGCGCTGGCCAGCTCCCTCAACGTGCCGACCGTCAATCTGGGGCTGCAGGTGGGGCTGGACAAGGTGGTGGACACCCTGCACAAGCTGGGGGTGGAGCAGGAGATCCAGCCCTATCCCTCGCTGGTGCTGGGGGCGGTGGCGCTCTCGCCGATGGAGGTGAACCAGATGTATCTGCCCATCGCCAACCAGGGGCTGACCCAGCCGCTGTCGGCGATCCGGGCGGTGGTCAACAGCGACGGCAGCAAGCTCTATCAGCATGATGAAGCGGCCAAGCGGGTGACCGACGAGCAGGCCAGCTGGCTGACCCTGTTCGCCATGACCAAGACGGTGAGCCAGGGCACGGCGCGCGCGCTCGGTGCCAAGTTCCCCGGCGCCACCATGGCGGCCAAGACGGGCACCACCAACGAGCTGCGCGACTCCTGGTTCACCGGGCTCGACAACAACGAGCTGGTCAGTATCTGGGTCGGTCGCGACGACAACACCCCGGCCGGCCTGACCGGTGCCAGCGGTGCCCTGCAGCTGTTCAGCGGCTACATGAGCCAGCGCGGGGTCAACAGCCTGGCCATGAACATGCCGCAAGGGGTGAGCTGGGCCAGCTTCTCCCGCGCCAGCGGCACCCGGGTCACCAGCGACTGCCCCGGCAGTCTGCAGGTGCCGGCCAAGCTGGCCGGGCTGGCCGAGCCCATGGGCTGCGCCAGCCCGGTGTCCAGCCCGGCCAATGCGCTGGACAACTGGTTCAACGGTTTCTTCAACTGACCGCGGCGGGCAGCCCAGGCTGCCCGCTTGCCCGGAGTGTTCATGTCACATCCTCTGTTTGATGCCATCCACCACGTGGCCATCATCGCCAGCGACTATGCGCGCTCGCGCCACTTCTACCATCAGGTGCTGGGGCTGCCCATCATCGCCGAGACGCTGCGCGAGGAGCGCCAGTCGTGGAAGCTGGATCTGGCGCTGCCGGACGGCAGCCAGCTGGAGTTGTTCAGCTTCCCGGCGCCGCCGCCGCGCTCCTCCCGGCCGGAGGCGTGCGGCTTGCGCCATCTGGCCTTTCGGGTCGCTGAGCTCGACCGGGTCATCGCCCATCTGCAGGGTCATGGTATCGAGGTGGAGCCGGTGCGGGTGGATGAGCTGACCAGCAAGCGCTTTACCTTCTTCGCCGACCCCGACGGCCTGCCGCTGGAGCTCTACGAAGCGGGCCGCTGAGGCAGACCTGTCGCGAGCCTGCATTGCCTCATAAAGAGCAGAAGCCGCCCGGTTAGCCGGGCGGCTTCTTTTCATGGTGTGCGGTGCGTGACGGGGGCGATCAGGCGGTGGTGAGCAGGGTTACCGCAACGGCCATCACCAGCATGCCGACCCAGCCGATGGGCTTGAGCCGCTCGCCAAACAGCAGCAAGCCACCGAGGGCGGTGCCCAGAATGCCGATGGCACCCCAGGTGGCATAGGCCACGGCCAGATCGATCTTGCCGGTGCTCACCGCTTCCGACAGCAGGGTGAAGGCACACAGCACCAGCAGGATGCCGAGAAACCCCCAGCCTTTGTGACGAAAACCAACCGAGCGGTTGATCGCCATGTTGGCACCGATATCCAGCAGGGCCGCCCCCAGTACGATGATCAACGGGTGCATACGGCCTCCTTGGCAGCGCCAAGGCAGCGAGTACAGCCAGTACCTGCGGCCGGTTTGTCATGGGCAGCGCCAAGACGGCGGGTGCTGCCGGTGCCTGCGGCCGGTTTGTCATGGGCAGCGCCAAGGCGGCGGATGCTGCCGGTGTCCGCGGTCGGTTCGTCATGGGTTTCACCCATTGTCACCAGAACAATACCCACTATGGCCAGCGCTAGTCCGATCAACTCCTGAGCATTCAGGTGGTAGTCGAGGAACAGCACGGAGACGACGGTGATCAGCGCGATCCCCAGCCCCTCCCAGAGCGCGAAGGCAATACCAATGGAGATTGTTTTGGCGGCTTTGGCCAACAACAGATAAGAGAAGGAGATGAGCAGCCACATTGGCAGATAGTTGAGCCAGCCGGCCTCGTTCTCCGGGATCATGGCCATGCTGGAGGTCCCGGCGACCTCGGTCAGAATGGCGCCCGTCAGGAAGATGCGGGCCAGGAGCATGCGATTGAATAACATAAAATGTCCTTTTGTTGCTGCGACGGGGCCATGATAGCCGCAGCTTGCTCAGGCGACAGAATCGCTGAGCGTCGACAATTCAGACGCTGATGGTTTGCCTTGCGAGAAGGGGGCAAGGTAAGGTGAATATCGGATACCCTGCTCACGACCCAGATCATGAAGCTCTATCAGATACAACTCTTTGTGGAATCAGCCAGCAGTGGCTCCATTGCCAATACGGCGCGCCGGCTTGGCAAGAGTCGCAGCGCCGTCAGCACGGCGATAGCGGCGCTTGAGGTTGAGCTTGGCGTCGAACTTTTTGAACGAGGTGCCAACCAGAGCCGCTTGACCGAGATCGGCGAGCAGGTGCTGGACGACTGCAAACGGCTGCTGCAGGCCGCCAACAGCCTCAAACTCAAGTGCGAACACTACGCCTCCGGCGCCGAGGTGGCGCTGCGGGTGGCGCGGGATGACGCCATTCCCGAGGCGGTGTGGCGGGAGATGCTGGGGGCGCTGCGCCACCAGTTTCCCGGCACCAGCATCTCGCTGGTGCTGGCCTCGCCGCCGGAGCTGCCCGCGCTGGTGGAGGAGGGGTTTGTCGACGCCGCCTTCGGCCTCATCACCGAGGAGCAGGAGCGCAGCGGCCTCAACATCGAGGTGCTCAACCCGATCCGCACCCTGATGGTGGTGGCCCCGAGCCACCCGCTGGCCAGCCTGAAGCGGGTATTGCAGCAGGATCTGACCGGTCATACCCAGGTCACCCTCTCCTATGTGGACGAATTTTCGGTCAAGAGCCTGCTGCCCATCGGCGGCCACCACATCGGGCTGTCGAGCTTCGAGCTGATGCGCGATGCGGTGCTCGACGGCCTCGGCTGGGCCGTGCTGCCGTCGCCGCTGATCCAGAGCCAGCTGCGGCAAGGGGAGCTGTTGACCTTGAAGCACAAGTTCAGCCTGCAGTGGCGCGACTACGGCGTCTATCTGTCGCAAAATGCCTATCACGGCAAGGTGTTGGCCTGGCTGAGGAAGGCAATCCAGGCCTATCTCGAACCGTTCGAATAAACCGGCCGGCGCTGGGCGGACACGAGGGGGGCAAGTGCAGGGGCTTGTGATCCATCACTGCCTGATGGTACATACTGTCAGTACCCTCATGCAGCGCCTGGAGGCGTGAACGATATGAGCAGTGCCCAAGACAAGGACGAGCTCTGGCTGGATGACGACATCATCGAGCTGGATGACGATGAGGCCGTGGTGACCAAGGCGATCAACCCCTGGCAGGTGTTGATCGTCGATGATGAGCCGGACATTCATCATGCCACCCGGCTGGCACTTTCCAACATTCAGTACAAATCCCGCCCGCTTGAACTGCTCAACGCCTACAGCGGCGCTGAAGCGGCCCGCATGCTGCTGGCCAATCCGCGCATCGCCCTGATCCTGCTCGACGTGGTGATGGAGACCGAGGATGCCGGCCTGCGGCTGGTGCACCAGATCCGTAACGAGATGCACAACAGTCTGGTGCGTATCGTGCTGCGCACTGGCCAACCGGGGCAGGCCCCGGAGCAGCGGGTGATCCTCGATTACGACATCAACGACTACAAGACCAAGACCGAGCTGACGGTGCAGAAGCTCTATACCACCGTTATCGCCTCCCTGCGCTCCTACGAGACCCTCTGCGCCATCGACAAGAGTCGGCAGGGGCTCGGCAAGATACTGGAGGGGGCGGGGGATCTCTATCATCTGCATTCGCTGCGGGAGTTTGCCTCCGGCGTGCTCAAACAGATCAGCGCCATTCTCGACGTGGGCACCGAAGGCGCCATCTGCGCCGAACGCCGGCCCGGCTCGCAGGAGCTGGAGATCCTGGCGGCCACCGGCGACTATGAATCCTTGCTGAGCGATGTGCCGCTCAGCGCCTTCCCGGCCCTGCACGATTCGGTGATGAGTGCGCTGGCCAACCGCTGCAACCGCTTCGAGCATCCCCAGGATGCGCTCTATATCGCCGCCCAGAACGGGCGTGAGTTCGTGCTCAATTTTACCCCCACCCAGCCGCTCGATCCGCTCGAGTGCGATCTGCTGGACGTGTTCTGCCAGCGGATCTCGGCGGCGTACGACAACCTCTATCTCTACAACCAGCTGCTGCGCGCCCAGGAGGCGACCGTGGTGGCGCTGGCGGCGCTGGCGGAGTTCCGCGATTCGGATACAGGTGATCACGTGCTGCGGGTGCAGAAGCTCTCCGATGCCATCGTGGCCGAGCTGCAGCAGGCGGGGGCCTATCCCGATGAGCTGACACCGGGCTTCGTCGACATGATCGGCATGGCCAGCATACTGCACGACGTGGGCAAGGTGGGCACGCCGGACCACATCCTGCACAAGCCGGGCCGGTTCGAACCGGATGAGTGGGTCATCATGGAGCAGCACGCGGACATCGGCGCCAGCATATTGCACAAGGCGGGGGAGATGGTGGAGGGCACCAGCTATCTGTCGCTGGGGGCCGAGATTGCTCGCGGCCATCATGAACACTTCGATGGCAAGGGTTACCCGGAGCAGCTGGCCGGCCAGCAGATCCCGCTGTCGGCCCGCATCGTGGCCGTGGTCGACGTGTTCGATGCCCTGCTCAGCAAGCGGCCCTACAAGGAGCCCTGGTCACTGGCCCGACCATGGAATATATCCTGTCACGCTCCGGCAGCCAGTTCGATCCCCTGGTGGTGCAGGCGCTCCAGCGTTTGGTCAGCCAGTCGCGGCTGCCATACGAGCTGTGACACCGGACGGAAACAACAAAGGGGCCACTGGCCCCTTTGTTGTTTCCGGCTGCCTGCGCCACCGCATCGATCTCGTCAGCGCGGCGCGTAGCGTGTGCGGGGCTGCTGCCGGCGAAACGGCAACAGCACCAGGCTGAGCAACAGATCGCCAAGCAGGGCTGCGAGCAGGCCTGCCGCCATGCCGCAGACGATGGCGGCCTGCTTGAGCGGCACCACGTAGCTGTAGTTTTGCAGGGTATCCTGCCAGAGCTGGGGCTCGGCGCGCAGCAGCAGGTGGGAGAGTTGCCGGTACCAGGGATGGTGCTTGTAGACGCTCTCCTGCTGCAGGGTCTGGCGCTGGCTGACCAGCAGCTGCAGGCTGGCAGCATCTTTGGCGAATACCGGATCCGGGTTGGTGCGGTAGTGGTTGACCAGGGCCGTCAGATCGCCGTCGAAATGCTGGTCCGCCGTCTCCTGAAAAGGGGCCAGGCTGAGGCTGGCCTGTTGCAGGCGGGCATCCAACCGCTGGTAGTAGAGGTCGATCAGACCCGGGATCTGCACGCCGGCCAGCAGGCCCAGGGCAAACAGCATCATCCGAAGGTAGCTGCGCATAGCACTCGTCATCTCGCGAAATAGAGGGACTCCATACTAGCCGCAAGGCTGCAACAGGCCAAGCCGGCAGGGGACGCGCCGGCTTTCCGGATAGGAGGCATGACCCTTTCCTCCCTCGTTTGTGTGATTCACGTCACGCTTTTTATGCTTTAAAATACGGCCCCATTTTTCGGGGAGGAGAGTCCGTATGCGCAAATTTATACCCTGTTATCTGTTGGGTGGTCTCATCGCCATCAGTTGGGCCGCTTTGCCCGATCACGGCCCCTGGGATCAGTGGGATCTCGCCGTCTTCCATCTGGTCAATGGCTGGCTGGGTCAGGCTCAGTGGTGGGCCGATCTGGTGGCCGTGACCAACAACCGGCTGTTCGATCTGGCGGTACTCTCCTGCATGGGGCTGATCCTCTCTCACTGCTTCTGGTGTGCGGACGAGCAGGGACGCCGCCGGCTGGTGGCCATGGGGATCGTCATGCTGCTGGGGGCCCTGGTGATCAACCAGTTCGGTCATCTGCTGCCGGTCAGCCGGCCGAGCCCGACCCTGACGGTGACGGACGCGCTGCGGGTGACCCAGCTCAGCGAGATCCCGACCAAGGATTCGTCCAGCGACAGCTTCCCCGGCGATCACGCCCTGTTCCTGATGATCTTCGCCGGTTTTGCCCTGCGCTATCTGCCACGCTGGGCCGGGGTGACCGCGCTGCTGATGGTGCCGTTGTTCTCGGCGCCCCGCATCCTCTCCGGCGCCCACTGGCTGACGGATGTCTATGTGGGGGCCCTGTCGCTGACCCTGCTCTGTCTGCCGCTGCTGCTGTTGACCGGGCTGTCGGATGCGCTGATCGGCTGGATCGCCCAGCGACTGCCGCGTCTGCCGGGCTGGCAGTGGCTGGCGGGCAAAACGCCGGCGAGTCAGCAATAAAAAAGAAGGTCGGTGCATACCGGCCTTCTTTTTGGCTACTTCCCGCCGGTGACTGTGGTCGTCGCGAAATGACCATGACTACCACCGGTGGCCCCAGGCCTGCTGGCCCTCATAGACAAGTATTAGCAGATTCGTTCGGGCGTGCTCATCATGACTTTCTCCAGATAATCGTTTGCATGGGCTGAATGCTTGATCCTGACCAAGATTTTTTATTTTTGCTGCCTTAGAATCGCCGCCCGTTGCTGGAGAATTCTGTATGTTAATTAATCTTTTGCGCCTGATATTCATCATCTGCGCCCTGGTGTTCATCTTCATGCTAGTACGGGCCTGGTGGCACAAACGGCAACAGGGGGAGCTGGAATCGACCCCCTTCTGGCCGGTGGCGGCCATCGGTTTTGTCGCCAATTTTCTCGATACCCTGGGGGTCGGCAGTTTTGCGGTGAAGACCGCCTGCTACAAGCAGTTCAAGCTGATCGACGATCGGCTGTTGCCGGGCACCCTCAACGGCCAGTGCGTGTTGCCGACGGTCACCCAGTCGCTGATCTTCATCGGCGCCGTGCAGGTGGATCCGCTCACCCTCATCGGCATGATGGTGGCCGCCGCTGCCGGGGCGGCCTGGGGGGCGCGCCACGTCGCCTCGTTCGATCGCCAGACCATCCGGCTGGTGATGGCGGTCTCCCTGCTGGTGGTGGCCGGCCTCATCTTTGCGGGCCTGCTTGGGCTGTTCCCCCTCGGTGGCGATGCCATGGGGCTGACCGGTTACAAGCTCGGGATCGCGCTGCTCGGCAACTTCATCTTCGGCGTACTGATGAACGTGGGCATCGGCCTGTTCGCCCCCTGCATGACCCTGGTCTATCTGCTCGGCATGAATCCGCTGGCGGCGTTTCCCATCATGATGGGCTCCACCGCCGTGCTTAGCGTCTTCTCGGCGGGCACCTTCATCCGCAAAGGGGCCTTCGACGCCAAGGCGGTGCTGGCGGTGGCCATCTTCGGCCCTGTCGGCGTGGTGCTGGCGGCCATGCTGGTCAAATCCATGGACATGGCGATGCTCAAATGGCTGGTGGCCTTCATCGTCATCTATACCTCCTGGACCATGTACGCCTCCTGGCGGGCGGCGCGGCGGGCGCCACAACCCCGGCTGGCAGGCGTCACTGGTTAGCCAGTACGGCGCGAGTCGGTGCTGGCCGTGGAGTATTGAAGTGATTGCAGATCTTCAGCGTTATCTATACCTCCTGGACCATGCCCGCTTCTTGGCGGGCGGCGCGGCGGGCACTGCAACTCCGGCTGGCAGAGGTCGCAGGCTGGCCTGCACCAGAGCCGCTTCGGCCCTGGCCCCCAAAAACACATAGAGCCCGAGGGCCAGCAGCAGCCCCACGGCGCACCCCATCACACCCACCGCCGGCCAGAGCAGTTCGCTCTGGCCGAGCGAGCCCTTGAACAGCAGCAACAGCCCCTCGATGGAGACCGCGATCAAGATGGCGGCGATGAAGCGGGTAATGGTGCGGCGAATCGCGCTGTGGCGAAAGATGTCCTTATGCAGCAGCACCTCCTCTTCCAGAATGGTTTTGCCCAAGTCGAATACCGCCAGCGCCAGGGTCAGGAAGATGATGGCACTGAAGGCCCCCAGCCGGTTCTGCTGCGCCCCGCACAGCAGCAGATAGAGCTGCTCCAGCCCGTGCCAGATGAGCGTCGCGACGATCAGAAACAGCGCCAGACTCAGCACCACATAAACCCCCTTGAACCAGGGCATGGCCCGGCGTCGTTCCCTGTCCCCCATCAGCCAGGCGATGAGCTGGTTCAGGCAGAGGGTCAGCTCACGGCCCTGGCCTCTCACGATCAGGTGCAAACGGGCTTGCGGCGCCGGCACCGGTGGCAGGATCCCGAGCGGTTCCCGACTGGGTGCCTGGTTCAGGATGAAGGGATAACTGCGGAGTGAATCGGGTGATGCCGTGAGCAGTCCCAGCAGCAGAGGAGCCAGTTCGGCTTCGTACTCCTGATAGCGTCGCAGCACATCGATGGGGCTCATTTCCGCCATATACACCTCGCTCAAACGGGCTTGCATCCAACTTGCAGGGTGCAAATTGTGGGCCCGTTTTATGACGGGCAGAGGGGCGGGATATGCACCGTTTGGTGACAGAGCAGCACCGCTTGCGTAAATGCTGCACCAACATCGGGCGTACCGGGGGAGGCCGAAGGACGCCGAAGCGGCAATGAAAAAAGGGCCCGTGAAGGGCCCTTTTGCGAGAAGCGGCGGCTTAGCCGGCCAGTTTGGCGAAGCTGCGCTCGGCGGCGGCCAGGGTGTGTTCAATCTCCTTGTCGCCGTGCGCCAGCGACAGGAAGCCCGCCTCGTAGGCACTCGGCGCCAGGTAGACACCCTCTTCCAGCATCAGGTGATAGAAGCGCTTGAAGCGTTCCATGTCACAGCGGGTCACCTGCTCGTAGCGGGTGATCTCGGGCTCGTCGGTGAAGAAGAAGCCGAACATGCCGCCCACGTAGTTGATGGCAAGCGGGATGCCGTGCTTGGCGGCAGCGGCTTTCAGCCCTTCGGCAACCCGGGCTGTCTTGGCGCTCAGCTGCTCATAGAGGCCCGGCTCCAGCAGCAGATCCAGCATGGTCAGGCCGGCAGCCATGGCCACCGGGTTGCCGGAGAGGGTACCGGCCTGATAGACGGGGCCGGTTGGGGCGATGTGCTGCATCACCTTCTTCTTGCCGCCGAAGGCGCCGACCGGCATGCCGGCACCGATGATCTTGCCGAGGGTGGTGAGATCCGGGTCGATATTGTAGTGGCCCTGGGCGCCGCGCAGGGAGACGCGAAAGCCAGTCATTACCTCGTCCAGGATCAGCAGGGCGCCGGCCTCGTCACAGATGGCGCGCAGCCCTTCCAGGAAGCCGGGTACCGGCGGGATGCAGTTCATGTTGCCGGCCACCGGCTCGACGATGATGCAGGCGATCTCGCTGCCGTACTGGCTGAAGGCTTCGCGCACCGACGCCAGATCGTTGAACACGCAGGTGAGGGTGTGCTTGGCAAAGTCGGCCGGGACGCCCGGGCTGTTGGGCTGACCCAGGGTCAGCGCGCCGGAGCCGGCCTTGACCAGCAGGGAGTCGGCGTGGCCGTGGTAGCAGCCTTCGAATTTGACGATCTTGTCGCGACCGGTGTAGCCGCGGGCCAGCCGGATGGCGCTCATGGTCGCCTCGGTGCCGGAGTTGACCATCCGGACCTGTTCCATGGAGGGGACGATCTGGCGCACCTTCTCGGCCATCAGCACTTCGATCTCGGTCGGCGCGCCGTAGCTCAGTCCCTTCTCCACCGCCTTGATGACGGCGGCCTTGATGGCCGGGTGGTTGTGACCCAGCAACATGGGGCCCCAGGAACCGATGTAATCCACATAGGCCTGGCCATCCACGTCATAGAGGTAGGCGCCATCGGCGTGATCGATGAAGCGGGGTGTGCCGCCGACCCCATTGAAGGCGCGGACCGGTGAGTTGACGCCGCCCGGAATGGTCTGGCGGGCCTGTTCAAACAGCTGATCTGATTTTGACATGGATCATCCTTAATGGGATTTTGGTCGTCACACAGGCGCAGGTGGCCGATTGCGGCTCGGCAGTCAGGGGGCGCTGGAGTATGCTTGCGCTCTTGACCCCGGCCAAGGACTGCCCCGTGTTAAATGAAACGGGCCGACTATAGCAGAAAGGCCCGGTGCTGGGCAGCCGGACAGCAGGCCGGATGATCGTCACCTCCGTCAGCAAACGAATGTGGTTTTTTCATGTCGCAACAAGCTCTCTCCTCCTCCGAACCGCTCTCGCCTCCCCGCGGCCCTGTCCTGCGGCGGATCATTCATCAAGACAAGATGCCCCTGCTGGTGCTGCTGTTGGCGGCGCTGGTCGGCACCCTGGCCGGGTTGGTCTGCGGACTGTTCGAGTCCGGCGTGCACTGGCTGGCACAGCAGCGTGTCGACCTGCTGGCCGATCGCCCCTGGTGGCAGCTCGGCCTGCTCGGCTTTGGTTTCAGCGCCTTGCTGGGTTGTATTGGTTATTTCCTGACCCATACCTTTGCGCCGGAGGCGGGTGGCTCCGGCATTCCCGAGATTGAGGGGGCCATGGACGAGCTGCGTCCGGTACGCTGGTGGCGGGTGTTGCCGGTCAAGTTCTTCGGTGGCATCTGCACCCTGAGCTCCGGCATGGTGCTGGGGCGGGAAGGCCCGTCGGTGCAGATCGGCGGCAACCTCGGCAAGATGGTGGCGGATATCTTCCGGCTACCGAAGGAGCATGGCCACGCCCTGCTGGCAGCCGGGGCTGCGGGCGGTCTGGCCGCGGCCTTCAATGCGCCGCTGGCGGGGATCCTGTTCGTGATGGAGGAGATGCGCCCGCAGTTTCGCTACTCCTTTCTGGCCATCAAGGCGGTGGGCATCTCCGCCATCATGGCGACCCTGATGCTGCAGAACATGAAGGGGCAGGGGGCGGTGATCAGCTTGCCTCACTACGATGCGCCGGCTCTCAGGGCGCTCTGGCTGTTCCTCTTCATGGGGGCCGCTTTTGGCGTGCTGGGTTTTGTCTTCAACAAGCTGGTGCTGGCCTGTCAGGATGGTTATCTGGCGCTGCATCAAAACAAGCGCCATCGCTTCGTGGCCATCGGGACGCTGGTGGCAGGAACCTTCGGCGTGCTGTCGCTGGTTGCCCCGGCGGTGACCGGCGGCGGTACCGAGCTCATCCCCCATCTGATGGGCGGGGAGTATGCGATGGCCACCTTGTTCCTCATCTTCTCCATCCGGCTGGTGGCTACCCTGGTCTGTTTCTGCTCAGGCGCGCCGGGCGGGGTGTTTGCCCCGACTCTGGCGCTGGGCACCCTGTTCGGGGTGGTGTTCGGGCATCTGTTCCATGCGGCCTTCCCGGAGCTGGGCATCGAACCCGGTGCCTTTGCCATTGCCGGAATGGGCGCGTTGTTTGCCGCCACCGTACGTGCCCCCATCACGGGGATCGTGCTGGTCACCGAGATGACCGACAACTATCAGCTGATCCTGCCCATGATGATCACCACGGTCGGTGCGACCCTGGTGGCGCAGTGGTTGGGGGGGCGCCCGATTTATTCCCAGATCCTCGAGCGAACTTTACGGCTCGCTGCGCGTCAAAAGCGGGGAGAAAGCGGCGTCACCGCCGGTTAACCCTTTGTCTGCCGGCCTGAATCTGCTTGAGTCGCGTATAGTGAAGGGAGCGTGGCCGCAGTATGCGCAGTAACAAAAGAGGCCTTATGTCCCAGATAGTGAAGTGGTTGGCAGTGCTGATGGTGGGGGCGCTCATCGGCTATTTCGTCGGTAATCGCCAGGAGCTGGCCCAGAGCAGCTTGCTGACGGTGCAGCAGGAGACGCTGGAGCGCCAAGGCAAGGCCATCGGCCAGCTCAAGAGCGAGCTCGGCATCAAGGAGACTCTGCTGGCTACCCAGAAGGCGGCGTTCGAGCAGTTGCAGCAGGCGCTCAAGGATCAGGAGGCCCAGGTACAGGAGCAGAAGCGCCAGCTGGCCTTCTTCGAGCGGATCATGCGCCCCACCGGCGAGCAGGTGGGGGTGGTGATCGACAACCTCACCCTGCAGGAGACCAGTATCCCTGGCCGTTATCACTATCGGCTGGCGCTGACCCAGCCCGCCAAGAAGCGCGAGCTGTTTCGTGGTCAGGTACAGATAAAGGTGGAAGGCAGTCAGGGCGACAAGCCCAGAACCCTCGGCAGCCGTGAGCTGGGTATGAAGGTAGGAGAGGGGCGCTATGCACTGCGTTACTTCCAGCTGCTGGAAGGCAACTGGCAGTTGCCGGAAGGCTTTGTACCGGATCGGGTACGGGTCACCATCAGCAAGGATGGTCGGCAACCAGCCCAGGAGCTGCTGGCTGAATGGGGCGAGGTAATCAAGCCGCTGGTGGTCGCTCCACCGGCACCCGTACCGGCCGCACAGTAAGAAGCTTGGTGAATACTTGAACTGAATGGTCGGGTATTGGATAATTTCGCGGTTTCCATGTTTGTGGATTTAACGGTTGTGAGGTCAGTAATGAGTGCAGTAGCAGAAGCCCCGTTGCCCATCCAGATGACGGATGCGGCAGCCAACAAGGTGAAGACCCTGATCACCGAAGAAGAAAATCCCGAGCTCAAGCTGCGGGTGTACATCACGGGCGGTGGCTGCTCCGGTTTCCAGTATGGTTTCACCTTCGATGAGAAGATCAATGAAGGGGATACCGTGGTCGAGAAGAGCGGGGTCACCATGGTGATCGATCCCATGAGCCTGCAGTATCTGGTTGGCGGCAGCGTGGATTACACCGAAGGTCTGGAAGGTTCTCGCTTCACCGTGACCAACCCCAACGCCACTACCACCTGTGGCTGTGGTTCCAGCTTCTCTATCTGATATAGAGATACTGCGTGACATCGAAGGGCCCCAAGGGGCCCTTTTCGTTTTCCCCTCATACCTATAGTCTGACGCCCTTGACCAGTCAGTAATGCTAAAGGGCCCTTGGTGGGCTTACTTTGGGTTGTTGTTGGGGCGCTTTTCATCCTGATTGATGGTTAGTTAAACACTTGAACGTCTTTTTCAAAAAAACACGGAGTTTTCGCTTGTCAGCGAGAATCATATCCCTATAATGCGCCTCCATCAGCACGGCGCAGTGCGCGTCTGGTCTGGTTTGCAAAACAAACCAGTAAGGGTTATAGTTGTAGACCCTGCTCTTTAACAATTTGAATCAAGCAATCTGTGTGGGCACTCACAGCATCGAGCATCAAAAACAATTTTTGATATCAA
>NZ_JAPCIT010000003.1:0-283736 GCF_027707385.1 Aeromonas sp. QDB54
TCATGATGAACCCTGTTCCATGGCTCCAGATGACAAACATGATCTCATATCAGGGACTTGTTCGCACCTTCCCTAGGTGATTATGAATAAACGTTATCAGGTCTTTGTTAGTTCAACTTTTGTTGATTTAAAAGATGAAAGACAAAAGGTACTCCAAACCCTTATGGAAATGGATTGTATACCTGCCGGGATGGAGTTATTCCCAGCTGCCGATGAGGAACAATGGGAGTTTATTAAAAAAGTCATTGATGACTGCGATTATTATTTGCTTATTATTGGAGGGAGATACGGTTCTATAGCAGACGATGGTATTAGTTACACAGAGAAAGAATTTGATTATGCCGTTAGCAAAAACATTAAAGTCATTGCGTTACTTCATAATGAACCAGACAGTTTACCAAGAGAAAAAACTGAGCTTGACCCAAATAATTACGATAAATTAATAAAATTTAAAAATAAAGTGCGTAACGGCCGCTTAGTTCGATTTTGGGAAAGTTCATCTCAACTTCCTGGTGAAGTGGCATTAAGCTTAAATAAAACAATAAAAATGTACCCCGCAATTGGCTGGGTACGAGCTAATGCATCAGCCTCCCCTGAACTTTTACTTGAACTAAATGATCTACGCAAACAGAATGAAGAACTCAAGAACTTAGCTTCAACCTCAAATTTATCAAGCCCCGTAATCTGTGTATCTGACCTAGCGGATTTTGATAGCAAGGTGACTCTTAATGGAACCTTTGTTTTAAATAAAATGAGCATGTATTTAGACACAGAACATTTATCATGGACAGCTGAAATCACTTGGTCAGATTTATATACTTTAGTTTCACCATTCATCTCTGACAAGCCTAGAGAAAGCAAGGTGAGTGAGTTTATCGCAGAGCATATAAGCTCCGTTGATAAAAATAGAAGTGGCCTTTCAGACTTGGTTTTAAACCAACAAGATCTATTCACAATAAGAATTCAATTATTAGCTTTAGGCTTAATAGATGTTGATACTAGCATTCCAGACAAAATAACGTGGTCGCTCACAGAACAAGGGGTGTTTAAAATGATTCAATCACGAATAATAAAAAAATAAAGCAGATTGGTTTTATAAAAATAAGTGTTACATAGCAGGGGACTCTATTGGATGGTTCCATGGAGATAAAAAACCACCTGTATTGCAGGTGGTTTTAGTTTCATCCTAACTGGACGAGATTTGCGTGTTTACCGACTGATCTTATCACCCCAACGGCAGCGTGCGCGGCGGCACCCAGTGCTTGCTGCCGGTGGACTCGAAGGCCGAGGCAAAGCGCAGCAGGTTGTTGTCACCATAGGCGCGACTGGCGCATGTCAGCCCCAAACTAAAATAGTGCAACCATGGCTAATAAACGCCGTTTTCACTGACAGGTATGATGCAGGCCTGATGTATCGCTTGTTAGTGAGATAAGGAACCAAGGTCATGGCTATTCATGGAGCTACCCCGGTGATGTTGAAGGCTATCGACAGCCTGCAGCTCGCCAACGTCAATCCCGGCAGCAATCAGAAGCTTGCCCTTCATCTGGGTGAAGGCAAGGATTACAGCATTCATATCGGCAAGAGTGGGGATGTCTCCGTACAGCGGGACCTGGCCCATTTAAGCACACTGGGTCGCATCAAAAATGCGGTGGTCGACTTCTTTAGCCGAGCCGCCACCAAGGGGGAGAGTGCGCTCACCACCCGGGCCACTCAAATTCAGTCCGAGGTGCAGCGGCAGCTGACTGAACTGGGCCAGATCAAGAAGCTTGTGCAGCAAGCCTTTAACCAGCCCATCAGCGAGTTCAAGAACGATGCCCAGTATCTGAAGCCGGGCAGCGATCCCAAGACCGCGACTCTGGCGGATGTGACCGACGCCAACAAGAATCGGCTGGGTCTTGAGACCATGAGCGATTCCTCCCGGGCATTTGCTATGGAGCACTTCTCCAGTTTTATCAACGGGAGAGATGCCATCTTCGGCCTGCTGAGTTCCCGTGCCATCGAGCAGACCAATACGCTGTTCACCTCGCTGAGTAACGATCCCAAGGCATTGCAAGAGGCATTGAAGGTGCAGAGCCAGGAGTCGGAGGTGTTCAACACCAAGGTCAATGCCGAGTTCAATCGCAGCTTCGGCCAGCTGTTTGAGCAAAGAGCCAGCGCCGAGCTGGATGCCCTGACTGCGGCAAACACACGCACCAACGAGACCTCACCGGCGATCGATGAAAATACTGGCTCATCGGACGGGGAGAACGCCCCCGCCAAGATGAAGAAAAGCGTGCGCTTTAACGACAATCCGGTGAGCGATGTCCGGGTGTTCGAACTGGAAGAGGGCCGAGCACTCAATATCAAGGTGTAGCCCTTGCCGGGATATGGATGACGACCCTGCCCGCTCGGTGGCAGGGCCATCTCTTTGTGATCTTGCCCTGCCCCTTCGAAGACGACCGGGCAACCGGACTGGAGTGTTGTGTTGGATATCTATCAGAAAATCGTGGCCGAGCTGTCGGTCGAACCGCTGGCCTTCGATGAAAACGGCGTCTGCACATTCGAGATCCAGCGAGCAGTAGAGGAGGCGACCGCCCCCTTTGTGGTCAATATCGTGGCTCAACCCGACGAGATGGCGCTGGTGCTCTCGGTGACCACGGCGAGCGATCTCCCAGAACGTCTATCCCGCGAGTTGTTCCTGCGTTTTGGCGAGCATGCCCTCTCCCCCTTGCGCCATGGCTACGGGGTCGGTATCTATCCCGGCACCGAGCGGGTATCATTTTTTTCCCAGATCGCGCTGGGGAACTATCGCCCGCAACAGATCAGGGAGAGCCTCGCCGATCTGCTGGAGAAGGCCCACGAGTGGGAGGACTGTTTGTCCCAAGAGGAGCAGACACCGCATATGAACAAGAGCGAGATGGGCACGGGCCAGAACATCCGGGTGTGATGGCCGGGGCCATAAAACTGGACGAAAAAAGAGGGAGGCATGATGCCTCCCTCTCTCTTTATCCCTGATACCTCGCGGACAGGGCACTAACGCAATCAGGCCAACGGCGGCGTGCGCGGTGGCACCTTGCGCTTGCTGCCGGTGGACTCGAAAGCCGAGGCAAAGCGCAGCAGCTTGTTGTCGTCATAGGCGCGACCGGCGAAGGTCAGCCCCACCGGCATACCGATATCGGCCATCACCCCCATGGGGACGGTGACGGTCGGCACGCCGAGGTGGCGAATGGCGAGGTTGCCGTTGGCAACCCAGATGCCGTTGCTCCAGGCGATATCGGCGGAAGCCGGATTCACATCCGCATCAGCCGGGGCGACGTCGGCGACGGTCGGGAACAGCACGGCATCGAGCTTGAGCCCGTCCATCCAGTCCTCCAAGTCCAGCTTGCGGGTCTTTTCCAGACCGCGCAGGCCGTCCGGCACTGTGGGGATCTCGTCAAAGCGCTTGATGCCGCGCTTTGCCATATTGACGTACTCGTCCATGCCCGCCGCCAGATCGCCCTCGCGATTCGGCAGGGTGCCCGGGTCGTGGGGGAAGATCTTCGGCCCATCGACATCGGCCAATTGCTTAAGCTTGGGATCGCCGTTGGCGCGCAGGAAGTCATCGAACGCCCAGCCGGAGAGCTCCCACAGCTCGTCGTTGAGAAACTCCGGGCTCACGATGCCGCGATTGAACACGGTCGGCGCGCCGGGTCGGTCCCCTTCGCAGTTGGAGACCAGCGGGAAGTCCACTTCGATGACTTCGGCGCCAGCGGCTTCCAGCGCCTTGCGCGCATCTTCCCAGAGGGCGATCACGGTCTCGCGGGTATGGATGCGCTGACCGGTCGGGCCACCGATGCCGGGGTTTTCGCTGGTGCCGGCCAGTTCATCCTTGTTGATAAACATACGTGGCACGCCGAGGCGCTTGCCCTTGAGGGCATCGGGCTTGGCAGCCAGATCCAGATAGGAAGCCGGACGCACCTCGGAGGCCTTGGGCAGCTGCACCCAGGGCTGCATGCGCCACAGATCGCCACGGGTATCGGCATCGTCGGCGACCACTACATCGAGCACTTCCAGCAGATCATTCATGGTGCGGGCGTAGGGCACCACCACATCCATGGTCGGAGTCAGCGGCCAGTTGCCACGCACCGAGATGACACCACGGGACGGGGTGTAGGCACACAGGCCGTTGTTGGAAGCCGGGCCACGGCCGCTCGACCAGGTCTCTTCCGCCAGACCAAAGGCGGAGAAGCTGGCGGCGGTGGCAGTACCGGCGCCGTTGGAGGAGCCGGAGGCAAACGGCGCGGTCAGGTAGTCGGCGTTGTAGGGGCTCTCGGCACGGCCATAGACGCCGCGCTGCATGCCGCCATTGGCCATCGGCGGCATATTGGTTTTGCCAAGGCAGATGGCACCGGCGGCGCGCAGGCGCTCAACGGTAAAGGCATCGCGCTGGGCCACCAGATCCTTGAAGGCCGGGCTGCCGGAGGCGGCAGTCAGCCCCTTGACCAGATAGCTGTCTTTGGCGGTGTAGGGGATGCCGTCGAGCGGCCCCAAAGTTTCACCACGGGCGCGGCGGGCATCGGAAGCCTCGGCCTCTTTCAGCGCATCGGGATTGGCGACCACCACGGCATTGAGTTTGGTGGCAGTCTCGGGGCCGTTGTAGGCCTCGATCCGGGCCAGATAGGCCTTGACCAGTTCGACCGCTGTGGTGCGGCCTGATTCGAGCGCGGCACGCAGCTCGGCAATGGAAACCTCGGTCACTTCGATCATGGGGATCTCCTGTAAAAGGGTGACTGTTTGTCATGATGATCGCCGCATCAGCGCCTGCGACCATCACGTCATCAAGAGAGAAAACCCCACTGAGTGGGGTTTTGAATACTCACCGGAACCGGTTCTTATTTGCCGGAGGGGATCTGCTGGGTAATGCAGTGGATATTGCCACCGCCCAGCAGGATCTCGCGGGCCGGTACGCCGACGACTGTGTGATCCGGGAAGATCTCTTCCAGAATGCGCTGGGCTTCGCCGTCGGTGGCGGCATCCAGCAGCGGGTAGACGATGCGATCGTTGGTAATGAGGAAGTTCACATAGGAGCCGGCCAGACGACCTTCTGCTTCACGCGGCACACCGGTACCGCTCTCGACACCGGCAGACTCTTCCTGGGTGCAGTAGAGCGGGCCCGGCTGGGGCAGCTTCCACACTTTCAGCTTGCGACCCTTGGCATCGACCGCCGCTTCCAGCACCTTGAGGGCGGCCAGGGAGCGGGCGTATTGGGGATCGTTCTGGTCGTCAGTCCAGTGCAGAGCCACTTCACCCGGACGCACGAAGCAGCACATGTTGTCGATGTGGCCGTCGGTCTCGTCCATGTAGACGCCTTCGTTCAGCCAGATAAAGCTCTTCACACCCAGATAGTCGCACAAGTGAGCTTCGATCTGCTCTTTGCTCAGGTGCGGGTTGCGGTTTTCGTTGAGCAGGCACTCGGCGGTGGTCAGGCAGGTGCCTTCGCCGTCGACGTGGATGGAGCCCCCTTCCAGAATGAGCGGCGCGTCGTAACGGGCCATGCCGTGCTGTGCCAGCATCTGGGCCGCCACTTGCTCGTCTTGATCCCAGGGGTAGTAGAGACCGCCCTTGTGACCGCCCCAGGCGTTGAAGCCCCAATCCACCCCACGGCACTCGCCGGCCGCGTTGGTGACTATGGTGGGGCCGCTGTCGCGGGCCCAGCAGTCATCGCTGTTCATCTCGACCAGGGTGACATGGCTGGGCATGATGGCGCGAGCCTGCTCCATAAACTGGGCCGGTACCCCCATAAAGACCGGGGTGGCTTGCCCAATGGCATCCGCCACCTTGGCGAAGGTGGCTTGCGCGAAGCGACCGGCCTCACGCCAGTTGTCCGGGCGAAACGGCCAGATCATCCAGACGGCCTGCTGGTGTGCCCACTCGGCGGGCATGGTGAAGCCGTCAGCGGCCGGCGTGGTGTTCATGGTCTTGATGCTCATCGCAAGGCTCCTTGCATGGATTGAGACCCCGCAGGCGTGAAAACGCGGCGCGGGGATCCTGGAAAAATAACAGTGGTCGCAGTGTAAGAAGTTGCGCTCACATCCATCAAATGAATAGGATGGATTGTCCCATAAGCCTGGCAAATAATCTTGATGAAACTGCACCAGCTCGACCTCAACCTGCTGCTCGCCTTTGACGCCCTGATGGCGCAGGGCAGCGTCACCCGCGCCGCCGAAACCCTCTTTATCAGCCAGCCCGCCATGAGCCATGCGCTCAATCGTCTGCGCACCTTCTTTGGCGATCCGCTCTTGGTGCGCACCCCGCAGGGAATGCTGCCAACCCCGCGCGCCCAGCGGCTGCATCTGGGGGTGCAGCAGGCGCTGCGGCTGCTAGAGCAGCAACTCAGCGATGAGGAGGTGTTCGAACCGAGCCAGTCGAAGCGCCGCTTCGTGCTCTGCACCACGGATTACGTGGAGTGCGTGCTGATCCCGCCGCTTATCCAGCGCCTCAAACGGCTGGCGCCCGGAGTCACCATCGAGATCCGCATCTTGCGCGACACCTTGCCCGAAGCCGAGCTGGCGAGCGGCGAGATAGATCTCGTGCTGGGCTTTGACGAATACATGCAGGTGCCGGGGTATCTCGGCAAGGAGACCTGGCTCACCGAGCCGCTGGCCGGGCTGGTGCGCGCCGATCTGCCGATGGCCGCTCCGGCGATCGCAGAGAGTGGGGATGAGCCAGCGCTGCCGGCCGAGCGCATCAGCTTGTCACAACTGATCGAGATGCCCCATGTGTTCCACTCACCGCTCGGTACCTCGGAGGCGAGCCTCGACCGCTATCTGAAGACGCTGGGGTTCAGTCGCACCATCTCGGTCAACAGCCAGAGCTATATGTCCGCCGCCGCCATCGTCAGCCAGAGCGATCACCTGCTGGTGCTGCCCAGCATGGTGGCCGAGCTGCTCGCCAGCCACTGGCCGCTGAAAAGCCTGCCACTGCCCGAAGATGTGCCGGATTATCACCTCAACTGTGTCTGGCATCCGGTGCATGCGCAGCAACCAGCGTTGATCTGGTTGAAGGCGCTGATGAAGGAGTTGGTTAATCCGGAGTAACCCGGCAACGTGTGCCCCCTCATCCCCAACCCTTCTCCCGCAAGGGGAGAAGGGAGCAAACAATCAGGCTGCGAGTGACATCCCCAGAAACAACCATGGCTCCCGCGGGAGCCATGGTTGTTTCTGAGCGGCGCATTACGCCCGCAGGGCCGTCATCAACTGGGTGACCACGCCGCCCAGCAGGGCGGGATCGGGGCGGCACTGGGCGAAAGTGACCAGGCCCTGGATGTTGATGAGTAAAAAGGCGGTCAGGGTCGGGATGTCGCGCCCGGCCGCCAGCTCGCCGCGCTCGAGGGCCAGGCTCAGCACCGCCGCCAGATCCGCATCCAGCTCGCCATAGATGGCCTTGAGTTTCAGGTGCAGCTCTTCGTCCTGCTCCGCCAGCTCCATCAGGGTGCGGGTCACCAGACAGGTGCCGCAGAGGGCGTCGTTCACCACCTGCTCGAGGTAGGCCTGCACCCCAGCCAGCGGGCTCGCGGCGGCGAAGAAGCTGCGCCGCAGGGCGCTCTTCTCCTGCACATAGTGATCGACCGCCGCCAGCAGCAGGCCGCGCTTGTTGCCAAACGCCGCGTAGAGGCTGCCCGGATGCAACCCGGTCGCCGCCACCAGCTCCTGCATGGTGGTCTTGGCGTAACCCTTGGCCCGAAATGCCTCCATGGCATTTCGCAAGACGTCGTCCCGGTTGAACTCGGCGCTGCGCATGGTTTCTCCGTTGAAAAAGCGGATTCACCGGCCAGGGGCCGGCGAGGGGAAATAAGAGGGCGGCAAGTTTACCCCAGCGGGCCGGCAACACCAACCCATGTTGAATGCTCGTTCAAAAAAGACTTGCACACAAAACAAAAAACGTCTTGAATGCACGTTCAAGAATCACTCCCTCAGGACAGACGATCATGAATACCCTGTTTCAGCCCTACCGCCTCAACGACACCCTCACCCTCGCCAACCGTTTCATGATGGCTCCCCTCACCCGCTGCATGGCAGGCCCGGGCCTGGTGCCCACCGAGCAGATGGCCGCCTATTACGCGCGCCGCGCCGACATCGGCCTCATCATCTCCGAAGCCACCATCATCCGGCCGGACGGGCAGGGCTACCCCAATACCCCGGGAATCTACAGCGCCGAGCAGATCGCCGGCTGGAAGAAAGTGACAGGCGCCGTGCATGCCAACGGCGGCAAGATCTTCGCCCAGCTGTGGCACGTGGGTCGTCTCTCCCACCCCTTCTTCCACCACGCCGAAGTGCTGGCCCCCTCCGCCGTCGCCCATGAGGGCACTGTGCCCCGCATGCGCGAGCTGGTCTATCAGGTGCCGCGCGCCCTGACCGAGAGCGAAATCGCCCAGCTGGTCGAGGATTACGCCCAGGCTGCCGCCAACGCCATCGAAGCGGGCTTTGACGGGGTGGAGATCCACGGTGCCAACGGCTACCTCATCGATCAGTTCCTGCACCATGCCAGCAACCTGCGCACCGACAACTACGGCGGCAGCCCCGAGAACATGAGCCGCTTCGCGCTGGAGGTGGTGGATGCCATCGATGCCCGCATCGGTGCGGATCGGGTGGGCCTGCGCCTCTCCCCCGGTGCCTACGTGCACCTTGAAGGGGATCCGCGGGATCGCGCCGTGTTCGACCACCTGCTGGCCGAGCTGAATCAGCGCAACCTGGCCTATGTGCATCTGGGCATCTTCGATGACAGCCTCACCTTCGACTACCTGGACGGCCGCGCCTCCGATTACCTGCGCGCCCGCTACGACGGCCATCTGGTGGGGGTGGGCAACTACAGCGCCGAGACCGCCGCCGAGGCCATCAAGGCCGACCGCTTCGACCTCGTCGCCATCGGTCGCCCGCTCATCGCCAACCCGGACTACCTCGCCAAAGTGAAGCAGGGCGACGCCCTGGTGCCCTATGCCGACACCATGCTGGCCGAGCTGGTCTAACGCTCGCCGGCACCTTGCCTGACCAAGGATGGGATCTGCGCCCTCGCGCGGGTTTCCAATGTTTGGGCCCCCCCTCCCGGGCCCTTTTTTATATCCGCTTGTCATTCCTGCCGGTTTCGTGATCCTTCGCTGACTCAATAAAAAAGTTGCTAGTAACAACTAGTTGGCTATATTGGTTGTTGATGACAACCAAATAGGAAGCCCTGATATGGATCCCCGCCCCCTGCGCGCCCTGTCGCGCGATCTGGTTCGCGAACTCGGCATGCTCTCCCAGCAGTGCGGCGAACTGGCGCTCAGCCCGCTCGAAGCCCATCTGCTGATCGAGCTGGAGAGCGGCCCCGCCACCAACCAGCAACTGGCCGAACGGCTGCGCATCGACAAGTCCAACGCCAGCCGCCCGCTGGCCCGCCTGGCCGAGCGCGAG
Source organism: Aeromonas sp. QDB54 (assembly GCF_027707385.1). Lineage (NCBI taxonomy): Bacteria > Pseudomonadati > Pseudomonadota > Gammaproteobacteria > Aeromonadales > Aeromonadaceae > Aeromonas > Aeromonas sp. QDB54. Next base: position 9,408 of record NZ_JAPCIT010000003.1, read on the forward strand.
CTCATCAGCTGGCACCCCCATCCGTCCGATGGTCGCAGCAAGGAGGCGCGCCTCACCATCGCCGGCCAGGCCCAGCTGCTGGATCTGCATCAGGAGATGGACAGCGCAATGGAGGAGACCCTGGCCCAGCTCACCCTCGCCGAGCGCGAGCAGCTGTGGACCGGCCTGCGCCTCTATCGCAGCGCCCTCTCCCGTGCCCGCCGCCAGCAGGGCTACCGCATTCGCCCGATCCGGTCGGCCGACAACGGCCAGATTGCCGCCGTGATCCGCGCCGTCTCCGCCGAATACGGCCTCACCGCCGACAAGGGCTACGGGGTGGCCGACCCCAATCTGGATCGGCTGCATGAGACCTATCAGGGCGCGCAGAGCCGCTACTGGGTGATCGAGGGACCGGACGGCACCATTCTCGGCGGAGGCGGCATAGCGCCGCTGGCGGGGGAAGAGGGGCAAGTCTGCGAGCTGCAGAAGATGTACTTCATGCCCTCCCTGCGCGGGCTGGGACTGGGACGCCGGCTGGTGCTGCAGGCGCTGGACGAGGCGCGCGCACTCGGGTATCAGCGCTGCTACCTGGAAACCACCGCAGTGCTGCGCGAGGCCACCGCGCTCTACGAATCCCTGGGCTTCGAACACCTGCCGGGCCCGCTCGGCAGCACCGGGCACGATGCCTGCGAGATCTGCATGGTGCTGGCGCTTGGCGCCGACGATGGCCAGCGACCGGCCTGAGTGATCAACTCAGGATGAAAAAGGGCGGCACCAATGCCGCCCTTTTGTTTGCCTGCCGCTCAAAGCTGGGCGGCAGGCGGCACGAAACGCAGCGCCACCCCGAGCCGATTCCAGCTGTTAATGGTGGCCACCGTCACCGACAGCTGCACTATCTGTGCCTCGCTGAAGTGCTCGCGCAGCTCGCCGTAGAGCGCGTCGGGCACGCCATCCGGCGGCAGCCGGGTCAGGCTCTCGGTCCAGGCCAGGGCCGCCCGCTCCGGGGCGCTGAACACGGTGGCATCGCGCCAGGCCGCCAGCTGATCCAGCTTGGCCTGCCCCACCCCGCTGCGACGGGCGATGTTCAGGTGATACTGCAGGCAGAAGCTGCAACCGTTGAGCTGGGAGGCGCGCAGCTTCACCAGCTCGCTCAGGCTCTTGTCGAGGCCGGCCTCGTCCACCGCCTTGCCGGCGGCGATCAGGGCGTCGTGAGCCGCCGGCAGCAGCTGGCGAAAGTCGGGGTAATCGATGCGGGTGCTCATTCTGGTGTTCTCCTTGGGCATGATTTAATATCAGGGCACGAACAACATATCAGCACCCTGACATGATAAACAAGCCCCTCTTGAGTACAGAGCTGCCCATCCCCCTGCCCGCCCCCGGTGAGGGCAAGCGCGGCGAAGCGGGTCACCTCGGCTATCTGCTGCGCCAGGCCGCGGCCGCCCAGCGCCTGCGCATGGAGCGGGCGCTGGCGGACCTGCCCATCACGGCGCCCCAGTTTGCCCTGCTCACCATGCTGGATGCCTACCCCGGCAGCTCCAACGCCGAGCTCGCCCGCCTCACCCTGCTCACTCCCCAGACGGTGAGCCCCATGGTGACCAGCCTGGAGCGCAGCGGCCTGCTGGCTCGCACCCCTCACCTCCAGCATGGCCGCATCCAGCAGCTCAGTCTGAGCCCGGCGGGCGCCACGCTGCTGGCCGAGGCCAAGGCCAGGGTCGCCCGGCTGGAGCAGGAGCTGGCCGCCCCGCTGGCCGAGGAGGAGTTGCGGCTGGTCAAACGCTGGCTGGCGAACCTCGCCAGCGGCATGGAGGGCGAGGCCTGACGCCAGCCGGTGTTAGCGGGCGGTGTTTGCAGTCAGGCCAAGGCAGACAGGGGCGCTGGGCGCCTTTCAGGTGGGGAAGTAGAACCAGGCCGTCTTGATCAGGCCCGCCTCCACTTCGAAGACGGCCATGCTCTCCAACGGCTCGGGGGAGAGGCCATAGATCAACTCGTGATCAAACACCTTGTTGCCGATGACGGTTCTCGACAGCAGCTCGGCCCTGAGCAGCGGGTTATTGAATCTGTGCTCGGCATAGAAGGCTCTGAGCGCCCCCTTGCCCACAGTGCTCGGGCTCTCCGTCGGCATCCGGTATCCCTTGAACGCCTCGCAGAAGCAGGCCAGGAAAGCCTCGAGATCGTGGGCGTTGTAAGCGTTAAATTGTGCCTCGACGGGCAGTTCGACCGACATGCATCACTCCCTGAATCATGTAACAGCCTCCTTTATAGGGGGCATTGCCCCCCTTGTCGACGGGTGATGGCAGCTCTGCCCCCATCTGCGCCTTGATCGTCATGCAAAAAAAGACCCCGCCTGGGCGGGGTCTTTTTTTATCTTGTCTGCCTAGCGGGCAAGCGCTTGTCAGTGCTCGCGGGTCTGGCGGAACTGGACGTCAGGGTGACGCTCCTGGGCCAGGCGCAGGTTGACCATGGTCGGCGCGATGTAGGTGAGGTTGTCACCGCCATCAAGGGCCAGGTTGACCTCGTTCTTGCGCTTGAACTCCTCGAACTTCTTGACGTCTGTCCCTTCCACCCAGCGGGCGGTGGAGACGTTGACCGCCTCGTACAGCGCCTCGACGTTGTATTCGCTCTTGAGGCGCGATACCACCACGTCAAACTGCAGCACACCGACCGCACCCACGATCAGATCGTTGCTGATGAGCGGACGGAACACCTGCACCGCGCCCTCTTCGGAGAGCTGGACCAGCCCCTTGAGCAGCTGCTTCTGCTTGAGCGGGTCGCGCAGGCGAATACGGCGGAACAGTTCCGGTGCGAAGTTCGGGATGCCGGTGAACTTGAGATCCTCACCCTGGGTGAAGGTGTCACCGATCTGGATGGTGCCGTGGTTGTGCAGACCTATGATGTCACCGGCGAAGGCGTCTTCCGCCTGCTCACGGTCACCGGCCATGAAGGTCACGGCGTCGGAGATGTTCACGTCCTTGCCGATACGCACGTGGCGCATCTTCATGCCCTTGGAGTAGGTGCCTGACACGATGCGCATAAAGGCGATGCGGTCGCGGTGTTTCGGGTCCATGTTCGCCTGGATCTTGAACACGAAGCCGGAGAACTTCTCCTCGGTGGCCGCCACTTCGCGGCTCTCGGCCTTGCGCGGCATGGGCGACGGTGCCCAGTCGGTCAGGCCGTCCAGCATGTGGTCGACACCGAAGTTGCCCAGTGCAGTACCGAAGAAGACCGGGGTCATCTCGCCGGCGATGAAGGCATCGTGATCGAACTCGGGGGAGGCGCCCTGCACCAGCTCCAGCTCGCCGCGCAGCTGAGCCGCCAGATCTTCACCGATGGCGGCATCCAGCTCGGGGTTGTTCAACCCCTTGACCACCCGCTTCTCCTGGATGGTGTGGCCCTGACCGCTCTGATAGAGGTAGGTCTCGTCCTTGTAGAGGTGGTAGACACCCTTGAAGGATTTGCCACAGCCGATGGGCCAGGTGATGGGGGCGCACATGATGTTGAGCTCGCGCTCCACCTCGTCCATGACCTCCATCGGATCGCGCACTTCGCGGTCCAGCTTGTTCATGAAGGTGAGGATGGGTGTGTCGCGCAGCCGGGTCACTTCCATCAGCTTGCGGGTCCGGTCTTCAACACCCTTGGCGGCGTCGATGACCATCAGGCAGCAGTCGACCGCGGTCAGGGTACGGTAGGTATCTTCGGAGAAGTCCTCGTGACCCGGGGTGTCGAGCAGGTTGACCAGACAATCGGCATAGGGGAACTGCATCACCGAGGTAGTGATGGAGATACCACGCTGTTTCTCCATCTCCATCCAGTCGGATTTGGCGTGCTGGCCCGAGCCACGGCCCTTGACGGTACCGGCACGCTGAATGGCCTGTCCGAACAGCAGGACTTTTTCGGTGATGGTGGTTTTACCCGCATCCGGGTGCGAGATGATCGCAAAAGTGCGTCTCTTGGAGACTTCACTCAGAAATTCAGCTGACATAATTCAACGTTCTTCTATTGGGCGGCGGCCTTAAGCCACCGTGGGATAATTCCGGAGTGCCGCATTGACTCACGGTCCGGCATGGATACGCAACGAGCCACACCAAGCTGGCATCAGACCAACCGGTGGAGAGAGGAAGAGGGTTGCGTTACATGGGTCTTCTCACCTGAGCCAAAGCAAAATTGCGCGACATTATACCCGCGCGAGTGAAAAATACCCAGCCCGGCTTTGCAGTCGAGCAGGGGAGCCTGCGCCCCCTACTCGGCCCGCATCACCTGATTGCGGCCCGCCTGCTTGGCCCGGTACATGGCCTCGTCGGCCCGCTGCACCAGATCGCCGAAGCTCTCGTCGAGGGGGCTGTACTGGGCACAGCCGATGCTGACGTGCACCGGCTGCCCCTCCGGCATCCCGTCGATGCGCAGCTGGGCGACCCGATGGCGGATCCGCTCCGCCACCTCGACCGCTTCGTCGAGGCAGGTGTCGGGCAGCAGCACCAGAAACTCCTCGCCACCGTTGCGCCCCACCCGATCGAGGGAGCGCAGCTGGGCGGCGACGCAGCTGGCCACCTCGGCCAGCACCTTGTCCCCCATGTGGTGGCCCAGGGTGTCGTTGACCTGCTTGAAGTGATCGATGTCGAGCAGCAGCACCGACAAGGTCCGGCCATGCTCTCGCGCCTGCTTGAACCAGGCCTGCCCCTTGGCCTGGATCTGGCGGCGGTTGTGCAGCCCGGTCAGATCGTCGGTCATGGCGAGCCGGCGCATCTTGCGGGAGCGGTTGAATTGATGCAGCGCCAGCATGCCCATCACCAGCAGCAACAGAATGACCACAGCGTACTGCCAGTGGCGCCGCTCCTGCAGCTGCTTGAGCTTGGCCTCCTGCAGCAGCTGCTTGGTCTTGAGGGCCTGGTTCTCCAGCTCCTTGCGGGCCAGATCGAACTCGAAGCGCATCTGCAACGAACGCTGCTCCCTGAGCACCCGCTCCAGAGAGTGTTTGGTCTCGACGTACTTTTTGAGGCTGGCCAGTGCCCCGTTGATCTGCCCCTGCTGCTCCAGGATCCGGGCCCGCACCTCGTAGACCCGCGCCAGGAAGCGCTGGTTCTTCTCCTTGACGAAGATGGGTTCAGCCTGGGCCAGGTAGTAGAGCGCCTTGGTCGGGTTGCTCTGCGCCGCTTCCGCCATCCCCATCACCAGTTGCCAGTGGCCCAGGGTCACGCTGTCGGAGCTCTCGCCACCGCGCAGGATGGCATCCGCCTGCTGCAGCTTGCTCACCGCCTCGGCCACCTTGTTCTGGTTGAGCAGGATGGTGGCGATCTCGATCTGGATCCAGGCCAGCTGTCCCTCTTTCTGCTGGGAGCGGTAGAGCTGCTCGGCCTGGATCATCAGCGGCAGAGCCCGTTCATACTCCCCCATCTCGGCATAGAGCAGCCCCTGCTGGGAGCGGATGTCCACCAGCCGCTCCTGATCCCCCAGGGTGCCGTAGTCGTGCTCCAGCTCCTTGAAGTAGCCATCGGCCCGCTCGTAGAGCCCCATCCGCCGGTAGGCGTTGGCGATCTGGGCCAGCACCTCACGCGCCTTGCCGTCCTGCCCCAGCGACTCGAAGCGCTTGTGCGCCTCGATAAGCTCCATCAGTCCCTCCGCCAGCTCCCCCTGGTAGGCGTACATGTCGCCGCGAAAGCTGAGGATGTCGGCCTCCTGCAGCCGATCGCCGAGCCGGCGGGCCAGCACCAGCGCCTGCTGGTAGTCGGCCTTGGCCTGGTCCATGTTGCCGAGCAGCTGCTGGTGAAAACCACGACAGGTGAGCAGGCCGGTCTCGGTGATCCTGTCCTTGCGGGCCCGGGCGATGGCCAGCTGCTGATCGGCAAAGGCCACCACGGCGCGATACTCGCTGTCCCACTCGGCGGGCATGGCCCAGCACTGCAGGCGCACGATGCGCCCCTGCACGTCGAGGGGATACTCATCCTTGCTTGCCACCAGCGCGGCGATGCGCAGCCGGAATATGCGGTCGGGCTGGAAGCCCTCTTCCAGCAGTTGCAGCTCGCGGGAGAGCTGGGGTTCGGTCAGCGGCGCCCGGGCCGCCCAGGCGAGGGGCGTGCACAATCCCGTCAGCAGGATCAGGGTCATGATGCGTTTCATGCCGGTTCGGTTTCCCCTCTGGTGGTGCAGCTAGGCAGGTGTGTTCACTATGACCATCATATCCTGCCTTGTTCAAGCACACAGCCATCTGGGAGAAAGAGAGAAAAACAGCCAGATCTGGCGGGCTCTCACACTGACTCCTTGTGCCTCTTTACAGATGGAAAATCAGCATCGACTATAAGCGCCATCCACTACAGGGAAGCGCGGGTTGATGACATACCAGGAGCTGCAGGCGGCCTACGACAAGCTGCTGCAGGAGAACGAACGGCTCAAGCGGGTTGCCGAGGATGCGCGGGAGAAGCTGGAAGCCGCCATGGACGGCACCGGCCTGTGCATCTGGCAGAACCATGTGCCCACCGGCAAGCTCATCATCTTCAACCGCCGCTGGGGCGCCATGCTCGGCTACCAGCCCAAGGAGCTGTCGGCCCACTTCGACGTCTGGCGCGAGCACCTGCACCCGGAAGACAGGGAACGGGTGCTGCAGGCCTTCTTCGATCACCTGAGCGGCAAGAGCCCGTTTTATCAGGTGATGCACCGGATGATCGCCAAGGATGGCAAGACCACCTGGGTGCTGGACCGGGGCCGGGTGGTGGAGCGGGATGCACAGGGCAATCCCATCCGGGTGATGGGCACCCACATCGACATCACCCACGAGAAGGAGTACGAGCAGCAGCTGGCCCAGCTCGCCCACCGGGATCCCCTCACCGGCCTGCTCAACCGCACCGCGCTGCAGCGCCAGTTCCCGCAGGAGTACCAGGCGATCTGCTTCATCGATCTCGACGACTTCAAGCAGGTCAATGACAACCTGGGTCATCGCGCCGGCGACGAGCTGCTGATCGCCCTCACCCGCCGCCTGCGCGACTGCTGCGAGGAGGGGGTGAAGATAGGCCGGCTCGGCGGCGACGAATTCGTGCTGCTGCTGCCCTGGAGCTGCGACGATCCCCGTACCAGCCACCTGGCCCGCCAGTGCATCAACGCCATCTCCACCCCGTTCGAGCTGCCCAACGGCGACGCCTCGGTGGGATTGAGCATGGGGATTGCGGCGATCCGGCCGCAGGATGATTTCAGCACGGCGCTGGCCCGCGCCGACCAGGCCATGTATCGGGTCAAGCGCAGCGGCAAGCGGGGCTTTTACGTCTCCCAGCCGAGCGGCCAGCCGCTGCTGGATCAGGAGCAGGTCAACGAACGGGGACTCGGCCACCAGCCTCGCTGCTGACGGCCTGGCTCAGCTGCGCTGCCAGCGCCGCAGCAGGCGCCCGCGCAGGCCGCAATCGAGCAGCCAGCTGTTGTCGAACACCCGCAGCAGCGCCGGTTTGGCATGGCGGGACATGGCCACCGCGTGAAAGCGGGTCTGCTGCTTGCGCTGGCGGTTCATCCGATCCAGCAGGCTGTGGGGCAGGCTCTGGGCGATGAAGTCGGAGACCACCAGCACGTCCGCCTTGGCAAAGGCGGGGTCATCCAGCTTGATCAGGGCCTTCTCGAGGCAGGGGACCAGATCGGTGCCGCCGTGAAAACTCATGGAGAGGAAGCGCTCCGCCTTGTCGAGCCCGGTGTCGGCGGTGATCTCAAGGGTCGCCACCTCGGTGGAGAAGAGCATCAGGTAGCAGCCCCGCTTCTCGTCCATCGCCACCTTGAGCAGCGCCAGAAACAGCGCCTTGGCGCACTCCTCCGGGTATCCCCCCATGGAGCCCGAGGTGTCGATGCAGACGATGAAGGGCCCCCGCTGCTGCAGCTGCCGCCCGCCGAGTTCCGGGGTGCGCAGCATGATGCGCTGGCGCGGCAGGGTGCCGCGCGACTGGTAGCTGAGCAGTCGCCGCTCCAGATAGCGGCGGTAGAACTCCAGCTCCAGCTCCGGCAGCGCCAGCATCACCGCCTCGCTCGGCAACAGTCGCATCAGATCGCTGGCCGGATGAATGCCCACCAGATCATCCGGCACATCGTCGGTCTGCACCTCCTCCAGCTCGTGCACCTGCACCGGCGGCACCGGCGAATCGTTGGCCCGGTTGTCCTGCTGGCTGCGCCCCAGCAGGTTGGCGATCTCCGCCAGCAGCGGCTCGCGCTGCAACATGCGGGCGTACTGCTTGACCAGCACCAGGCTGCGCTTGTGCCAGCTGCCCTGCGCCAGATCCCACAGCCCGCCGGCGGAGATCTGGTTGGGATCGAGCGCATCGGCCAGGGTACGGCTCGCCAGCAGCTGATCTTCGATCTCCTGGCGCTGCTTCTCCCGCTCCGCCTCGGCGATCTGCTGCTGCAACTGCAGCAGGCTGCCCACCAGGCTGGTGCGCCACTTCTCGATCAGCAGCTGGCGCTGGCTGTCGGTGGGGTGAGCCATCAGCTGGCGCACCAGGCTGCGCGCCTCGCCGGCGAAGGGACTGTACTGCTCCAGCCCGTCCAGCAGGGCCGGCAATCGCCCCATCAGCTCGGCCAGCGGCAACCCCTTGTGGGCCTGATAGAGGCGATACTCCTGCTCCAGCGCCACCGGCACCGGCTTGTGGCGCATCTCCTCCCCCAGCTGTTCGCTCCAGCGCCGGATGCGCTTTTGCAACAATTTGCCCTGCAGCGGGGAGCGCTTGATGAACTCGGAGATCTTGGGGGTGGAGGCCAACAGCAGCGCCATCTCGCCCGCCAGCTCCCCCTCGCCGATGAGCAGCCCCAGATCCATCATGCCGATCTCAAGCATGGCGACCTCCGCCGACCAGGCTCACCACAGTCCCTTTCGCGCTCGCCATGGCTCAGGCGTCCAGCTGTGGCAGCCGGTCGTGCCAGTGGCTGAGGTCGGCGCGCAGCTGGTCCAGATCCCGGTTCAGCACGAAGAAGCTGTCCTCCACCTGCTGCAGCCAGTGGCGACCGATGAAGAGGTGCTGCTGATGACGCTCGAACAGGTTGCGCTGGCGCTTGAGCTCCTGCACCAGCACGCCGGCCTCTGCCAGCAGATCGGTCAGGGCGGCCTGCCAGGGGGCGATCACCACCTCGGGGATGGGGTTGCGCTCCACCAGCACCAGGGGGATCTGCTGGCGCTGCAAGTCCAGCACGTGCAGGCGCAGCTCGTCGTCCAGCACCAGCTCGTAGTGGCCCTCCTTGGGGTTGCCGAGCGGCCAGCCCACCAGCGCCTCGCCGGTGGGATGCCAGTGGGAGAGCAGGGTGCGGTCGAACACCAGCGTCTCCACCAGCCGCTCCGGATCATCGCCATCCAGCGCCGCCGGGGTGAGCAGGTGGAAATGCGCCAGTTTGCCGAACGGGCGGGCGTTGGCCAGCGGGATCTGGATGCCGCGGGCGCGGCGCCCGAACCACTGCTGGCGCTTTCTGGCCTTGCAGCACAGGCGCTGGGCCACGCTCTGTTTGAGCTGCTTGAACTGCTCCCGCAGCCCCATCAGCTGACGAGTCATGGCCAGCTGCTGATAGCCGTAGAGACGGGAGAACTCGGTCATCATCTCCAGCAGGGCGGTGCGCGAGGCCTCGTCATGCCAGAGGCAATCCTTGAACAGCAGCAGATCGAGCGGGGCCACCTCGTCGCGGCCGTTGAAAAAGGCGCTCGCCTTGATGAGCCTCACCGCCTTCTTCCAGCGCCGATCCGACACATAGCAGCTGTGGGCCAGCTGGCTGTCGAGCTGCTGACGCAGCTGATAGATGAGCTCGAAGCAGTCGTCCGGCAGCCGGATCCGGTCGATCTGCTCCTGCCACTCCAGGTACTCCTCGCCGTGGATCTGCACCGAGGGCGGCAGATTCTGGTGGGATTGGCCGTCGCTGGCCAGCATGGCCTGGAAGTTGGCCTTCTCCTGCACCCGGTCCATCCAGATCCGCACCAGCATGCGGTCGTAGAGCGCTTCCAGCCCGCTGTCGGGGGCCGGCAGCTCGTTGGAGGCGGTCACCAGCAGCCGCATGGGGATGGGGTGCTGGCTGTCGCCGTTGCGAAACTGCCGCTCGTTGATGGCGGTGAGCAGGGTGTTGAGGATGGCGGGGCCCGCCTTCCAGATCTCGTCGAGGAACACCACCTCGGCCTCCGGCAGGTAGCCGGCGGTGAGTCGCAGATACTTGCCATCCTCCTTCAGCGCCTGGATGGAGAGGGGGCCGAACACCTCCTCCGGCGTGCTGAAACGGGTCATCAGGTATTCGAAGTGGCGGGCATCGAAGAAAGCCAGCTTGAGGCGCCGCGCGATCAGGCTCTTGGCGATGCCGGGCGGGCCCAGCAGAAACACGCTCTCGCCGCACAGCGCTGCCAGCAAACCGAGCCGCAGGGCATCCTGACGCTCGTAGAGCCCCTCGCCGAGGGCCGACAGCAGGCGTGGCAGCCGTTCGTGAATGGGGGCGAGACGAAGATTCTGTGATGCTAAAGGTGGCATAGGCACACTTCCGATACTGGGGTTGTCTGGAACCGGCACACCCGCGACGCGATCGAAGGTTCCCTGTCCTGCTTGTTGGATTGTCGGGAGGCCACCTGTGGCTCGCTCTGGCCGGTTGCCGAGCGCCGGGCCGCCTCACCTGGCTAAAACATACCGCAAAAGATGCAGCAAAACGCGTTCGAGTGTACCCTGCGCAGAGCTTTTTTCATCAATGCAGATCAAGACTGAGTCATCGTCCATGCAAGATCCAGTGCAGCTGACCACGGCGCGGGAGCCCGCCCCCGCGCAACCTGACCAGGCATCCGGTCGCCTGCGGCAACACCTGCTGGCCCGGATGGGCATCCCGAGCTGGCAACTGCGCCGGCCGGCCCTGCTGGCCGGCCATCAGGTTGCGCCCGCGCTGGCCAATGAGATCCCGGCAAGTGAGCAGGAGACAGCCCCCACCTCGGCTGTGCCAAGCGAGCCGCCAAGCGGCAAGCTCTGGATCCTGGCGAGCCGGCTGCCCGCCCCCGGCCTGCTGGCGGATCTCTGCCAGCTGCTCGGCATCGGCAGCGACGAGGTCAGCCTGCTGAGCAGCCTGCCCGTTGGCCACACCCCGCCCCTGCTCTGGCTGGAAGCAGCCGATCCCGCCTGGCCAGAGGCCCTGATCTGCCCGCTCGCGCCCAGCCCGGCCCAGAAACGGGCGCTGTGGCAGCAGCTCAAGGGGCACCTCGGCTGAACGCCGTGCCCCACCCTCTCTTCGTTCAGCCGCCCCGACCCGGAGCCACCATGGTGCAATTTCGTCCCCTGCTCGAGACCGACTTCGAGCTCATCTACCCCATCGAACAGGCTGCCCACAAGGAGCCCTGGAGTCAGGCCAATCTGCTCTCCTGCTTCGGGCCGCGCTACCTCAACGGCCTGCTGCTGGTCGACGGCCAGCCGGCCGGTTTCTACATCTCGGATCTGGTGGCGGGTGACAGCTCGCTGATGAACATCTGCGTGCACCCCGACTTTCAGGGCAAGGGGTTGGGGCGGGCGCTGCTCAGGGAGTACCTCACCCGTAGCAAGGCCAACAAGGCCGAGGCCTGGTTCCTCGAGGTGCGGGCCGGCAACAGCACCGCCATCAGCCTCTACGAGAGCGAAGGGTTTGCCGAGTACTGCCGGCGTGCCGACTACTACGGCACCGGCCAGGATCGGGAAGATGCCGTGCTGATGTCCCGCCTGTTCGACTTCGGCTAAACCGCCGCGCTACATCTGCGGCACTACATCTGCAGCACTACAGCAGCGGCGCGTTGTCGAGGGCCGGATCCTGCAGGCTCTGAGTGGTGTGCAGCACCGCCTCGAACCCGGCGGCGGAGAGCGGCATGAAGAAGCCGCGCTGCCAGGTCACCCCGGGCATCCAGATCTGCTGGATATCCACCACTATCTTGATGGGCTTGAGCGGCTCGCCCGGCTGCTGCACATAGATGCCGGGCGGGGTCGCCACCTGCGGGAAGCGGCGCAGAATGTGCTCGCTGCCATCCCCCGCATCCGGGTTGAGGCGCACCTTGACCAGCCGGGCCAACACCGGCGCCATCTCCTCTGATTGCCACAGGCTGGTATCCAGCAGCTTGCAGCGCCGGCATTTGGCGCGCTCGATCACGTAGAGCAGCGGATAACCCTTGTGTAGGGCCAGCTGCTGCGCCTGCGCGTAGCCCTCGGCGCCGCTCAGCCAGGGGTTGTCCTCCTCGCTCCCCGTGCCTCCCAGCGTAAACCAGAGCCCGCCGGCCCCCGCCAATAACAGCAATACCCCGGTCACCACCCCCTTGATGCCGACACTCATTGTTCACCCTCCCTGAATGGCTCCGCATGTCAGTCCCCATCATGCCTCAAGCTCACCCTAATTGACGACTTTGTGATCCAAGACAAATGGCGAACACTTGTAAGCTGTAATCTTAGAGTTTAAACTCCAGCGCGATTTTTCAGTGCCCCTTAGGGCGTACAACTGTTACTTGAGGATGTCTGACTGATGCCGAAACACCACCTGGTTCGACTGATGCGGGAGCGTATCGCCCGGCTTGGCAACAAGGCCGCCCTGCGCGTACAACAGGATGGCCAGTGGCGTGCCATCGGCTGGCGTACTCTGGGACAGGCCATGGACTACTGTGCCCAGGCGCTGATCCGCGCCGGCCACCAGCCCACCGAGATGGTCGGCATCTATGCCCGCAACATGCCGGAGTGGACCCAGGCCGATCTCGGCATCCTGGCCGCCCGCGGCGTCAGCGTCCCCATCTACCCCACCAGCACGCTCGATCAGCTGCGCTACATCGTCAAAGATGCCGGCATCAAGGTGTTGTTCGTCGGCGAACAGCCTCAGTTCGATCAGGCGCTGCAACTGATTGAAAGCGGCGAGATCCGCCAGCTGGTCGCCCTCGACGGCAGCGTCAACCTGCGCGGCTGCCCGCAGGCAAGCCACTTCCAGACGTTTCTGGTCTCCGGCAACCACCAACCCAGCGAGCAGGTGCTGCGCGAGCGCGAGAGCCAGTACCGGATGGACGACCTGCTGACCCTGATCTACACCTCGGGCACCACGGGTGAACCCAAGGGGGTCATGCTCGATTTCGCCAACATCGCTGCCTGCTTCGAGATGCACAACAGCCGTCTCGATCTGAACGAGCAGGATGTGTCGCTCTGCATGCTGCCGCTCAGCCACGTGTTCGAGCGGGCCTGGAGCTACTACGTGCTCTATTGTGGCGCCGAGAACGTCTACATCCGCGATCCGCAGAAGGTGATGGATGTCATCGGCAAGGTGCAACCGACCGTGATGTGCGCCGTACCGCGCCTCTACGAGAAGGCCTACGCCATGATCCAGGCCAGGGTGGCCCAGGCCCCGCGCCTGCGCCAGGCCCTGTTCGGCTGGGCCACCAAAGTGGGCAAGCAGATGGTCGCCACCCGCCAGGCGGGCAAGACCGCCTCCCCCCTGCTCTACGGCCAGCTCTGGCTCGCCGAGCGACTGGTGTTTCGCAAGCTGCGCGCCCGTTTTGGCGGCCGTACCCGCTTCTTGCCGGTGGCCGGCGCCCGCCTCGCCGACGAGGTGAACTTCTTCTTCCAGGCCATGGGGCTCAATCTCAAGTACGGCTACGGCATGACCGAGACCACCGCCACCGTCTGCTGCTACGAAGACAGCCAGTTCAAGCTGGGCTCCATCGGCACGGCGCTATGCGGCATCGAGGTGAAGCTGGGTGAGAACAACGAACTGCTGGTGCGCTCCCCCACCGTGATGCGCGGCTACTACAACAAGCCGGATGCCACTGCCGAGGTGATGACCGAGGATGGTTTCCTGCGTACCGGCGATGCTGGCGAACTCGACAGCGAAGGCAACATCTACTTCACCGAGCGCCTCAAGGAGCTGATGAAGACCTCCAACGGCAAGTACGTGGCCCCGCAACTGGTGGAAGGCACCATCGGCAAGGATCGCTTCATCGAGCAGATCGCCATCGTCGCCGATGCCCGCCACTTCGTGTCTGCGCTGATCGTGCCCTGTTTCGAGTCGCTGGAAGAGTACGCCCGCTCCATCAACCTGCAGTACCAGTGCAAGACCGAGTTGCTGCGCCACTCCAAGGTGGTGGAGTTCTTCGAGGCGCGCATTCAGGATCTGCAAAAAGAGCTGGCCAAGTTCGAGCAGGTGAAGAAGTTCACCCTGCTGCCGAGCGCCTTCTCCATGGAGCTGGGGGAGCTGACCCCCACCATGAAGCTGCGTCGCAAGATCATCGAGTCCAAGTACCAGAGCGAGATCGAGGCCATGTATAACCATGTCTGAGTACAACCACGTCTAAGACCGCTCGGGTTCAGGGAAATAAAAAAGCCGCTTCAAGAGCGGCTTTTTGCTGTTTGTCCGTTGCTTACGGCAGCTTGACCAGCGGCTGGTCACGCAGTTCGGTGGGACGACCGGCCTGGATCTGTTCCACTCTGGCCAGAGCCTGCTTCACCTCGTCGGCATTCTGCAGCAGGCGGTAGGTCAGATCGAAGGTCTTGGTCTCCCCCGGCTGAATTTTGGGGACCAACCCCAGCGGGCGCTGGTACTTGGTGCTGTAGGCATAACTGGTGCCGGGTTCGATGCCGGTCACATAGCCCTGAGCCCGGGTGTCGGTGTTCTTCCACAGGGTCAGCACCGGCAACTGCCTGGTGTTGTAACCCACCGCCACCCCGGCGCTGCCTGCCCGGTTGTTCAGCACCGCCAGGGTGTTGCCCTCGGCGTCGCTGTAGGGCACCAGGTTGAACACCATCTCGTCGAAACCCTTGGTCGGCCCCAGATAGGTTTGCCAGCTCTTCAGCCCCCCCTTGGCGTAGTCGTTGAACGGGGAGATTTGCTTCACCGGGGTGCTGACTCGCGCGCCCTCCTCCAGAATGGGAGCCCCGAAGTTGCCGTGGTAGATGATCTGGTACTCGTTCTCGTAGTCGGCGTGATTGGTCAGCTTGTCCTGCAGGGCAAACTCCGCCTGACCCGGCACCACGCTGAGCTGGGTCCAGGTGACCAGCTCGCTCATCTTGAAGGTGCGCTCATCCACCCGGCCCAGCACGTGAATGGCGTAGGGTGGCTCCTCGTCTATGGTCACGCTGACCACGGAGGCCGGAATGTTCTGCACCCGGCCATGCAGACTCTTGAGGCGGCCGTCGTCATCCACTCCCGGGTGACCGGTCCACTCGTAGCCACAGCGCACCAGCATCTCGTTGAAGCCATCGAGCCAGCCGAGCCCGGCGCGGCTCTCCAGATCGATGAAGGCCGGATTGACCACCTCCTTGACCGGCGAATCCCAGCCGAGACGCAGATCGGCGGCTCTGACCTCCTTGATCCCCATGCCGCGGGTCGGGATCAGGGTTATCTTCATCACCCCGTTGTCGACAATCAGCAGGTCCACCCCCTCCTGACGCCCGCCATGCAGCCGTTTCTTCTCGATGCTGAACGGTGCCGGACTCTTGATCCCCAGCTTGTCGCTGGTGATCTTCCAGTCCCCCACATCCAGCCCCTGCTGGGAATCGGTCAGCAGGAATTCGGCAGCCTGGCTCGAGCTGGCGCCCAGCGCGAACAGTACGGCAATGGAAAGTCTCTTCAACATGGATTTATCCTCGTGTCTCTTGTTTTTGTTTAAGCTGAATCGTTTCAGCGATCAAGAAATTAGGCGGCAAGCCCATCAGACTCAAGCTGCAAAAGAGGAAAATGTGAGCCGATTGACAATAAAACCGCCCATCGCGCTGCTGAAGTGAAGGCTGACTCACAGTTATTTTCGGGCCCGTGATGGGCCGACCGCCCACTGGAGACCGCCCATAAAAAAGCCGCTCCGAAGAGCGGCTTGCAGCAGAAGTGGATCCCGTCAGGCCGGGGTCTTGCTGGTTCCGAAGTAGTCGGCCAGGAAGTCGTCGAACGACAGGCTGTCGCTGCGCTCGCGTTCCCGCTGCTTGGCCAGCGAGTCGCGTGCCTCACCGGCAAAGTAGGCCTCGTCCCAGTACTGCAGCTCACCGGCCAGCATCTCTTCCCGGTAGCGACTCGCCAGCTCGTCACCGAAGCAGCCGTTGTCCTGGCCGCTCTCCAGCAACTGCTTGAGCAGGCGGGCGGAGTAGGTGAGATCGGGGTTGAGCAGCTTCTCGCGGTGCATCGCCAGGGTCTCGCGGTAGCGGTTACGACCGCAGCATCGATCCAGCAGCGCGGCGACCTCGGCCAGCTCGTCGAACAGCTTGAGGCCGTACTCCTTCAGGCCGATGGCATGACCCTGCTCGTCCTCCAGCTCGAGGCCGGGACGACGTCCCTCCAGCACCACCTTGGTCTGGTTGCGGCGATTGCGGGCAATCTCCTCGTCGCCCAGCACCGGGGACGGGCGCAGCAGGCACCACACCAGGAACAGGTCGAAGAAGCGGATCTGATCCACCTCGATGCCGTACGGGGTGAAGGGGTTCACGTCCACGGTGCGCAGTTCGATGTACTCGATGCCGCGCTGCTCCAGCGCGTCCGACGGCTTCTCGCCGCTGCGCGGGGTGCGCTTGGGCCGGATCGGGGCATACAGCTCGTTCTCCAGCTGCAGCACGTTGTCGTTGAGCTGGCGGTACTCGCCGTTCACCTTGACACCGATCTTGGCGAAGTCGGGATCATGGGTGTTGATGGCGCGACGCAGGCTGCTCACATAGGCCGGCAGGCTGTCGTGGCTGATCTTGAGCCCCGCCTGGGCGCTGTTGGTGTAGCCCAGATCCGACAGCCGCAGCGCGGTGGCATAGGGCAGGTAGAGGGTGCCCTTGCCGGTCTTCTGGAACGGCAGATTGCTCTTGCGCCCTTTGAGGAAGGAGTCGCAGATGGCCGGCGAGGCACCGAACAGATAGGGCACCAGCCAGCCGAAACGGTAGACGTTGCGAATAAGCCCCATGTACTTGTCGGAGATGAAGCGCTGGCTGCAGCACCCCTCGCACACCAGCTCCTGCCACTCGCACCAGAAGCTGTCCGGCATGGAGAAGTTGAAGTGCACCCCGGCGATCACCTGCATCAGGCTGCCGTAGCGGTTCTTCAACCCCTGCCGGTAGAGGGTTTTCATCCGGCCGATGTTGGAGCTGCCGTACTGGGCCAGCCGGATGTTCTCCTCGTCGCCGACGAAGCAGGGCATGGAGAGCGGCCAGATCCGCTCATCACCGAGATGGTGGATGGTGTGGCGGTGGATGTCGCCAAGCTGTTCCATCAGGCTGTCGATGGAGTCGGTGGCCGGCGTGATGAACTCCAGCAGGCTCTCCGAGTAGTCGGTGGTGATGTTGGCATGGGTCAGCGCCGATCCCAGACTGCGGGGGTGATCGGTCTGGGCCAGGGTTCCCTCCGGGGTGATGCGCAGACATTCACGTTCGATCCCGCGCCGGATCCCCTTGAGGGCGGTCAGCCGTTCCGGCGAACCCAGGGCGGTCAACAACTCGGTGAGTGACAAGCTTGTCGTAGTCATATTCACGGCTCATGTGTGGCCGCCCCACAGGGGGGCGGCACTCTTTATTATGTAGCGCCCTCAGGGCAGCTGCAGCGGATAGATGGGAAGATGAAGCTCCTTCAAGGGTTTTTCAAGCTTTTGCTTGTCCCCCACCACCACAATCACCATCTCGGCCGGGTCAAGCCAGCGTGCCGCACTGGCCTTGAGCGTCTCGGCCGACACCGTCTTGATCAGGTTGTTCTGGGCCTGCACATAGTCCGGCTTTAGGTCGTACATGATCATCTGCAGTAGGAAGCCCGCCTTCTGGCCCAGGGTCTCGTAGGAGAGGGCATCCTGCTGGGACACGGCGCTGCGCATGTAGGCGAGTTCCACCGGGGTCGGCCCGTTCTTGCGGTAGTTGTCCATCTCCTTGAGGAACTGGCGGATGGCATCCACGGTCGCATCGGCCCGCACGTTGGCGCCGGTGGCGAAGGTACCCGCCTCGCGGTTGGCGGAGAAGCCCGAGCTGGCACCATAGGTGTAGCCCTTGTCTTCGCGCAGGTTGAGGTTGATGCGGCTGTTGAAGTTGCCGCCCAGGTTGAAGTTCATCAGCCCGGCGGTGAAGTAGTCACCCGTGGTATCGAACGGCATGGCACGGCGGCCGATGCGGATCACCGACTGGGGTGCCCCCGGCTTGTCCACCAGATAGATGCCCGGCTTGGCCTGCTCGCCCGCCGGCTTGAGGCTGCCCAGAGAGGGTTCGGCCCCCTTCCACTGGGTCAGGAAGGCGAGTTGATCCTCCACTTGGGACTGGGTCACGTCACCCACCACCACCACCTTGGCGTTGGTCGGGTTGTAGTAGTTCTGGTAGAAGCGCTTCACGTCCGCCAGGGTCAGCTTCTCGACATCGGCCAGCACGCCGTCGCCCGGTTGACCAAGACGGTTCTGCTTGCCGTAGACCAGTTCGCGGAATGCCTGACCGGCCAGCCACTCCGGCTGCTGCTCGCTCTGCTTCATCCCTTGCAGCATCTGCGCCTTGACCCGCTCGAAGTCGGCTTCGCGCATGCCGGGCCGCTCAAACACCTCACGCACCAGCGCCAGGGTCTGCGGCAGCTTGTCGGTCAGGCTGCTGATGGTGACCAGGTTGTTGTACTGGGCGCTGGAGACGCTGACGCTGGAGCCGAGCTTTTGCAGCTCGTCGCTGAGCTGGGCCTCGGTCAGGCGCACCGAGCCCTGTCCCATCATGCTGGCGGTGAGGCTGGCCAGCCCCAGTTCGCCCTTGCCCTCGGCCCGCATGCCGCCCGGCAGGGCGACCATGATGGAGACGGCGGGGATCTCGTCGCTCTGGGTGCCGATGATCTCGATCCCCTTGTCGAGCTTGCCGTGCCAGATGGCCGGCACCTTGACGCTCACCGCATCGGCCGCCTTGGGCTGTACGCTGCGATCAAAATCGTCTTTCACCGGTCGCTCGGCCAGCACCTGATCATGCTTGCTGTAATCCGGCAGCTCGCGCTTAGCCGGGGTGAAATTGGGCTTGGCGGCCTGCCAGTCGCTCTTGCCCTTGGGTACCACGCTCAGCACCACCGCCGGCTTGTTCAGGATGAACTTGTCGTAGGCGGTCTTGACCTGCTCCGGGGTCACCTTGCCGATGGCATCCAGGCTCTTGAACACATAGTTGGGATCCTGGGCGAACACCTGGCCCATGGCGAGCTGGCTCACCTTGCCGGAGACGCTGTCCAGACCCCAGATGGCCGAAGCGCGATAGCTGTTGATCGCCTTCTCCAGATCCTCTGGCTTGAGGCCGCGACCGGCGAACTCGCCGATCACCTTGTCCACCTCACTCTTGAGGGTCTTCAGGCTGCCGTCCACCGCCGGGTTGGGATAGGCGTAGACGGTCAGGGTACAGGCCAGCTCCTCGCAGTAGTGGGAGGCGCCCGCATCAATCGCCTTGCCGCTCTTGACCAGCGACTGGTAGAGCATGGAGCTGGCGGAGCCGCCCAGCACGTCGGCAAACATGTCGAGCGCCGGCTCCTGCGGATCGCCGAGCGACACGGTCGGGTAGCTGATATAGAGCAGCGGCAGGTGCACCTTGTCCTCAAGCGTCACGTAACGGGTCTCGGGCAGGGTGACGGGCTGGGGGGTCGGCTCGGCCACGTCCGGGCCGCGCGGGATGGAGCCGAAATACTGCTCAATCCAGGCCAGCGCTTGCTTGGTGTCGAAGTCGCCGCCCAGGGTCAGGGTGGCGTTGTTGGGGCCATACCAGCGCAGGAAGAACTGCTTGAGGTCGTTGACGTCGACCCGGTCGAGATCCTCCACATAGCCGATGGGCTGCCAGGAGTAGGGATGAGTGCGCGGGTAGAGCGCCTCCCCCACCTTCTCGCTCACCAGACCGTAAGGCTGGTTGTCGATGCGCTGGGCCCGCTCGTTCTTGACGGTGGCGCGCTGGATCTCGAACTTCTTCTGGCTCACCGCATCGAGCAAGAAGCCCATGCGGTCGGCCTCCAGCCACAGCACCTTCTCCAGCTGGTTGGCCGGCACGGTCTCGTAGTAGTTGGTGCGGTCCTTGTTGGTGGTGCCGTTCATGTCACCGCCAGCTTCGTTGATGATCCGCATGTGCTCCTGATCCCCCACATGCTTGGAGCCCTGGAACATCATGTGCTCGAAGAAGTGGGCGAAACCCGACTTGCCCACCTGCTCGCGGGCCGAGCCCACGTGGTAGGTGACGTCCAGGTGCACCAGGGGATCGGATTTGTCGGGCGCCAGAATGACGGTCAGGCCGTTGTCCAGCTTGTACATCTGGTAGGGAATGCCGAGCTTGCCCTCTTCCTTGACCTGTTCCGACACCAGGGTGGGTGCCGCCAGCACGGGCAGGGAGAAGCCCAGAAGCATGCTTAATGGAATGAGTTTGTTCACGGTTACCTCGTGAGTGAAGCTAGAAGATCTGCCTGGCCAGCAGAAAGACCAGGGCATAACGCAACAATTTGCCGAGCCCGATGAGAATGAGAGAGCGCCAGAAGGAGAGGCGCAGCCAGCCGGCCAGCAGACAGAGACCATCGCCGATCACCGGCGTCCAGGCCAGCAGCAGACACCAGTGGCCATGTTGTTTGAGCCAGCCGAGGGCTTTTTGTTCCCCACGGCCTTGAAAATCTTCCGGTTTTTTCTTGAAGGTGGCGAGCCAGCCGAGCCACCAGGTGGTCATGGAGCCGAGGGTGTTGCCCAGCGTCGCCCACAGCAGCAGGCTGGCCATGCTCCACTCCCCCTTGGCCGCCATGGCCCCCAGCAGCACTTCCGAGCTGCCGGGTAGCAGGGTGGCGGAGGTGAAGGCGCTCAAAAACAGCCAGCCGAGCCCCAGCTCGGTGATGCCGTTCATCCGGCCAGACCGTCCGCGGCGGGCATGCGCAGCAACAGCTTGCCACGCACGTGGCCCTGCTCGATGGCCTGATGGGCCAGCGCCCCCTCGGCCAGGGCATACTCCCCAGCGACCGTGACCTGAACCTCGCCCTGGCGCAGCAAGGCCAGCATCTGGCTCAGCTGTTGGCGGTCGGGGTGTACCAGCATGCCGAGCACCTTGATGGCGCTGCCGGCCGCGGCATCCTTGATCTGCTGGGCGGTGATGGTGGGCACCGTCACCAGCCGGCCACCCGGCTTGACGCAGGCGAGCGCCGCCTTGCCGCTCTCGCCCCCCACCAGATCCAGCACCAGATCGACCTGACCGCCGGCCACCACTTGAGCAACCCAGTCTGCGTCATGGTAATCCACCATCCGACTGGCCCCCAGCCCGTGCAGGAAGCTGTGGTTGTCGCGACTCGCCGTCGCCACTACCTCGGCGCCATAGGCGCTGGCAAACTGCACCGCCAGGTGGCCGACGCCGCCGGCACCGGCCAGGATCAGCACCCGTTGTCCCGCCTTGAGGGCGCCGTGCTCAAACAGCCCCTGCCAGGCGGTGAGGCCCGCCAGCGGCAGCGCCGCCCCCTGTCTGAGGCCAATCAGCTCCAGCCTGACCAGCTCCTCCTCGCGCGCCACCACGGCCTCGCCGTAGCCACCAGCCGTGAGGGGAAAGCCCACCATGCCGCACACTCGATCCCCCTCGGCCAGCGCGGTGACGCCGGGGCCTATCTTCTCCACCACCCCGGCCACGTCATAGCCCGGCGTCCAGGGCAGCTTGTCCTTGTTCTGGGCCGCCGCCCAGCCGAGGCCGGCCCGGGTCTTGGCATCGATGGGGTTGACCCCCGCAAAACAGATGCGCACCCGCACTTCGCCGTCGGCTGGCACCTTGTCCAGGGAAGGGTTGAGCCGAAGTACCGAGGGGTCGCCGAATGCGGTAATCTGTAGCTGCGTCATTGCACAATCCATCCTGTTGATTGATCAAGGGTCAACAGAATAACAGCGAGGACACCATGGCTCGAATGTTTCTTATTCCTCTGTTGCTGGCCCTGGGGTGGTGGGCGTTTCTGCTCTACTTCCGCATCCCGCTCAAGCAGGGGGCCAAGGGCTTTTACTGGATCATCGGCATCGGCGGCGGGCTGGCCGCCTTCCTCAGCCTGATGATGGTGCTGACCCACTAGCACAGCCCCCACGCGGCAATAAAAAGGCCACCCTGCGGTGGCCTGATGATCAACTCCCCTGCGAGCTGAGATGGTAGTGGCGGTTGCTGCCCTGCCCCAGCACCCCCTGGGCCAGCAGATGCTGGAACACCCGATCCACCTCCTCCAGCGACAGCGACAGCGCCTCTGCGACTCGCCGCTTGCTGCACTTGAGCTCGCCGCTCTCCAGCGCACTGCGTACCTGAGCCACCACCTCCGGCTCGGGCTCCGGTCTGGCCATCACGGCGGGCACCATGGCCGCCGCTTGCGCCTGGCGGGCCAGGGTCTGCTCCCTGGCCTGCTGCCACAGCCAGCTGCGACGAAAGCGGTTCTCCTCGCCGATCAGGCTGACGAAGAAGGCACCAAACACGTCGAGCAGCACGGAGAGGAAGCAGACCAGCAGAAACTGCACCTGGCTGATGCTCATTCCCACCCCGTCCGCCAGGCTGCTCATCAGCCCCAGCATGGAGGATTGCTCGTTGATGGGCTTGGCATCGCGCTCCTGACGCAGTTCATCCTGACGCAGCCTGAGCTTGGTGTTGGCCTGCTGCAACCCGCTGACACCGCTGGAGATGCGCGCCATCTCGATATACTTGCGGGCCGCCTCCTCGTTGAGCTGGATCTGCCGCTCTATGCTGGCGATCTGCTCGTCGAAGCGGGCGATCTCCCGCTCATGGCGCGCCTGCTGGTTGAGGATGGTGTTGGTGGCGCTGTTGATGCCGCCGATGCTGCCACCGATGGAGATGGCAGCCAGCACGCTGTAAAACAGCAGCGACCAGAAGGCCCCGCTCAGCTCCCGCCGCGCTTTGCACTCGCCGTACTCGTACCAGACGTAGAACTTGCCCAGCTCGAAGATGATGGCCAGGCCGCCGAACAGCCACTTCATCAGGGGGTTCTCGTCGATGGAGAGAAACAGCAGCAGGGAGAAGACGATGGAGGCCAGAATGGCCAGCCCGGTAAAACTGTACACCGTGGTCAAGGCGAACCACCCCTTGGGGTAGCGCAGCACGGTAGAAGCCTGTGTAGTCATGATGAAGGGGGTGCGATATGCAGGAAAAGTTGGCTGCCGATTATAGTCAGCCGAGCCACAGAATGAAGGCTAATCATTTGAATTGACTCCGATACCTTCACAAACGGACAGGCTGCGACCAGATTGGGCAAATTGTCGACGCTTCCCCGTTGTCTGCCGCTGCAATCCCCGCCAGCCTGATCGCATGCCCGCCCGCGGCAAGCCGGCATGACATGCCCGCCAACTGATGTCGAGCCCGGTTCCGGCCCGGTTAAGGCGCCAGCTTCTACACTGAGACCAATCCTTCCGCACTCGAGGTCATCATGCACAAATCCATACTGCTGCTCTCCCTGCTGCTCGTCCAAGGCGTGGCTATGGCGGCGCCCCCCTCCAAGAACAACGATGGTGTCAAACTCTCCACCGACGACATCAAGCTGGACATTAACTGGGATCAGAAAGAGTACGACTGGTGGCAAAATAACTGCTTCGATCTCGGCATCGGCGACAGCCGCATCCAGCTCAACTGCGACAAGATGGACGGCAAATACCGGGACCACTACAACCGCAGCATCCACAGCGGCAACAACCCGGGCCAGGGCCACAACAAGCAGAAAGGCAACGGCAAGAAGAATTGATCGTCATCCCCGTCACCCTGACACAGGGGCCGAGGCCCCTGTGTCCATTTCTCTACCAGTAGTTCTCCGCACTGATGTTGCCGGGCGCCCGCCGCAGGTTCTTGGCCAGCCCCAATGACAGCAAGGTCTGCTGGGTCTCCTTCACCATGGCCGGGTTACCGCAGATCAGCACCTGACTCAGCTCGGGGGCGAATTCCAACCCGACCCGCGCCTGCAGCCGACCGTCGGCGATGGCTGCCGGGATCCGCCCCGCCATCGCCTCGGACCATTCCTCCCGGCTGACGAAGGGCACATAGCGAAAACGCTCGCCGTGGCGGGCGGCAAAACCCGCGATAAGCTCCCGGTAGCTCAGCTCTTCCCCCTTGCGCACCCCGTGCACCAGCACCAGATTCTCGAAACGGGCGAAGGCTTCCCCGTCGGCCAGCATGGAGAGGAAGGGGCCGATGGCGGTACCGGTGGAGAGCAGCCAGAGATCGCGCCCGGCCGGTATCTCGTCCAGGGTCAGAAAACCGGTCGCCAGGGATTGCACCAGCAGGCTGTCGCCCGCTTGCAGGGAGCCGAGGGACGGAGTCAGTTCCCCATCGGGGATCTCGACGAAATAGAACTCGTGATAGGGTGCTGACGGAGGATTGACGAAGGAGTAGGCCCGCTGGACGCGGCGATCGCCCTGCTCGAGGGCCAGTTTGGTGAATTGCCCCGCCTTGTAGGGGGCCAGCTCGGCCGCCACACGCAGGGAGAACAGGGTGGGCGTCCACTCGATACGCTCAAGGACGCGACCTTCGACCCAGGCCATAGGGATCTCCTCCAGAAGAACGGATCCTTACTCTAACCCCGGGCCTGAAAATAAAAAACCCGCGCAAGTGCGCGGGTTTTTTCTGCAAAAGCGAGTCGCTATTACAGGGCAACAACCTGGATCTGTACGGTTGCTTTGACGTCAGCGTGCAGCTGAACAACAACTTCGTAGTCACCGGTGTTACGCAGAACGTTGCCCATGCGGACTTCGCTCTTGGCAACGGCTACGCCGGCAGCAGTGATGGCTTCAGCCACGTCACGGGTACCGATGGAACCGAACAGCTTGCCTTCGTCGCCAGACTTGGAGGCGATAACAACGGCAGCCAGTTCACCCAGCTTGGCAGCGCGCTCTTCAGCGGCAGCTTTACCGGCAGCCAGTTTGGCTTCCAGTTCAGCACGGCGAGCATCGAAGGTCTCGATGTTGGCCTTGGTAGCCATAACAGCTTTGCCTTGCGGGATCAGGTAGTTACGGGCATAACCAGCTTTCACGGAAACTTGGTCACCCAGACCGCCCAGTTTGGCGATTTTGTCGAGCAGGATAACTTGCATTACCTTTCCTCTATAAATTTCGTTGAGTTAGGCTTAAGCGCCGGACCGATTCTTACTTGTTGTGCAGATCGGTGTACGGCAGCAGAGCCAGGTAACGAGCACGCTTGATGGCGCGTGCCAGCTGACGCTGATACTTGGCGCGGGTACCGGTGATACGGCTCGGTACGATCTTGCCAGATTCAGTGATGTAGTTTTTCAGAGTAACGATATCTTTGTAGTCGATCTCGGTAACGTTCTCGGCGGTGAAGCGGCAGAACTTACGACGACGGAAATAACGTGCCATGGCCTTTATCCTCTAGTCAGTGATCCAGAATTACTCTTCGGAAGCAGCTTCAGTAGCTTCTTCGCGGCGCTCGTCGTCACGACGGGTGAAGCGCTCTTCCTTGGCCTTGGCCATCGGAGAAACTTCAGTCACGGCGTGCTTGGTGCGCATGATCATGTTGCGGATAACGGCATCGTTGAAGCGGAAGTTGGTTTCCAGCTCATCGATAACGGCTTGCTCTGCTTCTACGTTCATCAGAACGTAGTGGGCTTTGTGCAGTTTGTCGATCGGGTAAGCCAGCTGACGACGGCCCCAATCTTCCAGGCGATGAATGGTACCACCGGAGGTGGTGATGGCGCCGGTGTAACGCTCGATCATGCCAGGTACTTGCTCGCTCTGGTCCGGATGAACCATGAAGACGATTTCGTAATGACGCATTTTAGCTCCTTACGGATTAATTCAGCCTCCGCCCAGGTGCAGCCAGACCTCGGAGGCAAGGAACATAATGGTGTTTAGACGCTGCTTTTCTAGGGCGGCGTATTGTACAAAATCCCATCCCCCACTGCAACCAGCCGCCACCGATGTTTTTATCTATGAGAACAATACAAAACTTCAATTGATAATAATTATCATTTAGATCTATTCTATCTCCATGCACTTATGGAGGCTGATACCATGCAACCCGCGCTGACCACGGCCATCCCGGCCCGCAAATTCAAACTGACCCTGCTCGGGCCGGCCTTTATCGCCGCCATCGGCTACATAGATCCGGGCAACTTCGCCACCAACATTCAGGCTGGCTCCACCTTCGGCTACCAGCTGCTGTGGGTGGTGGTGTGGGCCAACCTGATGGCCATGCTGGTGCAGACCCTCTCGGCCAAGCTCGGCATCGTCACCGGCAAGAACCTGGCGGAACACATTCGCGACCGACTGCCCAAGCCGGCTGTCTGGGCCTACTGGGTACAGGCGGAGATCATCGCCATGGCCACCGATCTGGCCGAATTCATCGGTGCAGCGGTCGGCTTCAAGCTGCTGCTCGGAGTCACCCTGCTGGAAGGGGCCGGCATCACCGCCGTGGTCACCTGGGGCATTCTGATGCTGCAGTCCCGCGGCCAGAAACCGCTGGAGTTCGTGGTGGGCGGCCTGTTGCTGTTCGTGGCGGCGGCCTACATTGTCGAACTGGTGTTCTCCCGCCCCCACCTGCCGAGCCTACTGGAGGGCGCCCTCTTCCCCGGCCTGCCCAACAGCGACGCCGTCTATCTGGCGGCCGGCGTGCTCGGTGCCACCGTGATGCCCCACGTCATCTACCTGCACTCGGCACTGACCCAGCACACCCAGGATCAGGGCTCGGTCCCCCAGCGGCTGCACACCACCCGGGTCGACGTGGCCATCGCCATGACCATCGCCGGCTTCGTCAACCTGGCCATGATGGCCATGGCGGCGGCCGCCTTCCACAGCTCCGGCAACCAGCAGGTAGCGGAGTTGGAGTCGGCCTACCAGACCCTGACCCCGCTGCTGGGCCAGGCGGCCGCCACCCTGTTCGGCCTCTCGCTGGTCGCCTCCGGTATCAGCTCTACCGTGGTGGGTACGCTGGCCGGCCAAGTGGTGATGCAGGGCTTCGTGCGCTTCACCATCCCGCTCTGGCTGCGCCGCGCCATCACCATGGCTCCCGCCTTCGTGGTAATCGCCATGGGCCTCAACACCACCGAGATCCTGGTGCTGAGCCAGGTGGTGCTGAGCTTCGGCATCGCGCTGGCGCTCATTCCGCTGCTGATATTGACCGGCGATCGCGCCCTGATGGGGGAGTATCGCAACCACCCGGTGACCCAGGCGGTCGGCCGCCTCATCGTCGCCCTGGTGATCGGGCTCAACGCCTACCTGCTGGTCGCCATGATCTAGTCCACCATCCCCTCCCAAGGTCGGCTCGTTAACCGAGGTTAATGAGCCGGCCTGCGCTTTGACGTATGCTGGCGGCTCTCTTCCTCTTCGATTTGCGGGAGCCATCCATGCCACATACCCGAGCCAGCTTCGTGCTGGGCCACCATCAGGAGCAGGCCAGCGTCATCTGCTGCCAGAGCGGCGACACCAGCCTGCTGGTCACCGACCTTACCCCCTTTCATCCCCAGAGCCACCTCTGGCCCGATCAGCCGGGTGACGTGGGTACCGTGCATTGGGAGGGCGGTGACGCGACCGTCGGCCCCTGTCGCATGGGGGCCATCAGCCCGGATGGGGAGCTGTTCGTCGACCAGGCGATCCCGGTCAAGCGGGGCGCAGAAGGGTGGCGCTTCGTGGTGGTGCACCCGCTGGCTGGTCACTGTGCGCTGCCTGCTGGCAGCCAGGTGACACTACAGGTGGATGCCGAGGCCCGCCACGCCCTGAGCCTGGGCCACAGCGGCTGTCATCTGGCGGCACTAGCGCTCAACCGGGCGCTAATGCCTTACTGGCGCAAGGAGGTCAGCGAGCGGGATGCGCTGGATCAGCCGGACTTCGATCGCCTCGCCATCCAGACCTCGCGGGTCGAGCCCATGGGCTCGCGCGAGCAGTACCGGATCGGCAAGAGCCTGCGCAAGAAAGGAGTCAACAGCGACGCACTGCTGGCAGACCTGCCGCAGATAGAAGAGAGGATCAACCAGCAGTTGGCAGACTGGCTGGCGGCCAGTGGTGAGATCCGCCGCAGCCGGGCCGGCGAGGCGATCATCGACTCCCGTTACTGGCACTGCTCGCTGGAAGGCCGGGAGGTCACCATCCCCTGTGGCGGCACCCATGTGGGCAGCCTGGCCGAACTGGGGCAGGTCCAGGTGCAACTGGCCTCCTGTGAGGAGGGGTTCACCCTCATTACCCAAGTCACTCCCTGACCGGCCGGCCCGGATGCGTTAATCCGCCTCCCCCTAGCCGAGGCGGATCAGCAGGATACCCCCCAGGATCACCAGGGCGGCCAGCAACCGGACCCGCCCCAGCGTCTCCCCCAACCAACCCCAGGAGAGCAGCACCGCAAACAGCACGCTGCTCTCGCGCAGGGCCGCCACCAAGCCGATGGGCGTCTTGGTCATGGCCCAGATGACGATCCCGTAGGCCAACAGCGACAGGGCGCCACCGATGGCGCCGCTGCGCCACGCCGCAGGCCCCAGCTCGCGCCAGGCGGTGCGACTCTGCCAGCGCATCAGCAGCGGCATCATCAGCGCGGTGAGGGCGAACAGCCAGAGGGTGTAACGTATCGGCTCACCGGCCGAGCGGGCTCCCGCCCCATCGGACAGGGTGTAGGAGGCGGTAAACAGTGCCGTGATGAGCACCGCCTGCAGCGCTGCCGGCGCCAGCCGCAGACCGCCGCGCCACGCCATCAGCAGCACGCCGCTCACCAGCACCAGGGCCCCCGTCACCGCCACCATCCCCGGCACTTCACCCAGCAGCAGGGCACCGAACAGCAGGGTCACCAGAGGGGCACTGCCCCGGGCCAGCGGATAGATCTGGCCGAACTCACCCACCCGGTAGGCTCGACCGAGAAAAAGACAGTAGCCGCAGTGCAGCAGAATGGAGAGCGCCAACCAGGGATATTCGGCCGCCACCGGCCACCCCACCAAGGGCAGCAAGGGGGCGGCAAACAGGCCGGAGCAGAGAGAGACCAGCAAGACGCTGACTCGCCCCTCGGCCTGGCGTTTGGCCAGCGCATTCCAGAGCGCGTGCAGCAGGGCGGCCAGCAGGATGGCAGCAAAGATGGTAGGGGTCACGACAGGGTTCCGATAGCAACAGGCCGCCCAGCATAGCCGGTTTGCCCGGCGATGACAGAGAGCAGCCTCATAAGATGCCTGCTTTTCTCACCCATCGGCCTGCAGCCGATGGGTATGTCATCAGCGCAGCCGGCGCTGCCAGTGAATGGCCAGCAGGATAAAACTCACCCCGACCCAGAGGTTCCACGCCGGGATCTCGCCAAACAGCCAGACCCCCAGCAGCACCACGAACATCAGGCCCGAGTACTCGGTCGCCGCGATGCGGTTGGCCTCTACCTGGCGATAGGCGTAGAAGCAGCTGGCGTGATAGAGCAACTGCATGACGCCGCTGCCGCCGATCAGCACCAGCAGTCGCCAGTCCACCGGCTGCCATTGATGTACCGCCAGCCCGGCGGTCAACGGCAGGGCCAGCAGATTGGCCCAGAATAGGGTCGCCACCACCGAGATCCCGGCTGGCAACTTGCGCCCCGTGATGTTGAACAGCGCCAGGGTGAAGGCGGTCACCAGGGCGCCCAGCCCGGCCAGATGGAAATCCCCCGGCCGCAACACGAACACCACGCCGAGCAGCCCCATACCTCCCAGCAACCAGACGCGGGAGTTGATTTTCTCCTTGAGCAACCAGGCCGCCAGCGGCAGCGTCAGCAACGGGGAGACGTAGAAGATGGCGTTGGCCGTGGCCAGCGGCAGCTGGGTCAGTGCCAGCATCATGCCGCCCCCGCCGAGCAGGCAGAGGTGGCCGCGCAGCAGGTGCCACTTCCAGGCACCCAGCCCCCAGGCCGAGCGCGGCACCCGCAACATGAAGGGCAGTAGCACCAACAGGGTCAGCAGCTGGCGCAGGAACATGTATTGGAAGGGGCTGAAGCCGGGGCCGATCAGCTTGACCAGCACATCGGAGAAGGCCTGGGCCAGATTGCCCAGCACCAGGGTGATGATGGCGAAGGTTTGCAGGTCCAGTGCGAACCGCTTGCGCAACAACTCCATCAGCGACAGCCGCTCGAGTGGCGAACGCTAATAAAATGGCTCAACGGCTCAATCGCTGAATCTTGTTCTGAATTAATGGGGTAAAAGACCATTTTTAAAACCTATCCATCAACTGTTGCCGATTAATCACTCAGAGGGTACCCACTAACATGGCGCCGAGCACCCGTTTTCTTTACTACCTCAAGACATAATAATTTCATTGTTATGCTTAAAAGGTATTAAGAGGAGCTCATGCCGATGTGGGGAATGTCATCTTCCAGATAGGGTTCACCCACGGCGGTGAAGCCATGACGACCGTAGAAACCTTGCAGGTGTGCCTGGGCCCCCAGATAGATGCTGACCCCGGGCCACAGCCGGGCACACTCCTGCAACGCCTGCTGCATCAGCCGATGACCCAGACCATCGCCTCTCGCCTCGGGGGCGGTCACCACCCGACCGATCACTACCTGCTGCGCCTTGGCCACACCGGGCGCCATCAGCCTGGCGTAGGCCACCAGAGCCCCATCCTGCCAGCCGAGCAGGTGCAGCACGTCAGGGCGCTTGTCGACGCCGTCCAGATCGAGAAAGACACAAGTCTGCTCCACCACGAAGACCCGGGATCTCAGGGTGAGCAGTTCATAGAGTTCGTTGACGTCGAGTTGTTCAAAAGACTTGAGAGACCAGTTCATGGGGGTTCCTTGCTCATGATGAGAAGGGCAGCATAGCCAGCCGCACGCGAGCCGGCATTAACCTTTGTTAAGATCCTTCAGCCGTTTGCGAATGCGGCTCAGGCTGATGGGGGTGATGCCGAGGTAGGCGGCGATCTGGTGATCGGGCACCCTGGCCTCCAGCGCGGGAAAACTGCGCAGAAAGTGCTGATAGCGGGCCTGCGGGCTTTCGGTCAGCAGCAGCAGCTCCTTCTCCTCCTTGATGCGCAGTTGCACCGCCAGCAGATGCTGATACCAGGCGGGCCAGCAGGAGAGCGTGTGCAGGTCGGCCAGATTGAACAGCAAGAGCCGACAGGGCTCCAGCGCCTCCACGCTGTAGCGGGCCGGCTCGCCACTGAGCAGGTGGTGGAAGTCGAGAAACTCGTCCCCCTCCCAGTAGAACTCCTTGATGTACTCGCGGCCATCCGCCAGCACCACCTTGGCCCGCAGCAGCCCCTGCTCCACCATGACCAGCAGATCGGGTCGATCGCCAGCATGCCAGAGGCAGGCACGGGGGCTCAGGGTCAGCGGCCGGGCAAAAGAGAGGAGGCGCGCGGCCTCCTGCTCATCCGTGACCCGATCCCGGCAAAACGGGGGTCTGTCCATTCAGCTCGCCTCAGACACGACGCTGACGCACGGCTTCAAACAGGCAGACGCCGGTCGCTACCGAGACGTTGAGGCTGGATACAGCCCCTGCCATCGGGATGCTCACCAGCTCGTCGCAGTGCTCGCGGGTGAGGCGGCGCATACCCTTGCCCTCGGCACCCATCACCAGCGCCATCGGGCCAGTGAGTTTGGCCTGGAACACGTCGTGATCCGCCTCGCCGGCAGTACCGACGATCCAGACACCACGCTCCTGCAGCTCGCGCAGGCTGCGGGCCAGGTTGGTGACCTGAATGAGCGGCACCACTTCGGCGGCGCCACAGGCAACCTTGCGCACGATCGGAGTCAGGCCGGTGGCCTTGTCGCGCGGCACGATCACCGCATGCACTCCGGCCGCATCGGCGCTGCGCAGGCAGGCGCCGAGGTTGTGCGGATCGGTCACCCCGTCCAGCACCAGCAGGAAGGGCTGAGTCTGTTGCTCGGTCAACTTGTCCAGCAGGCTGGCCAGGTCGTGCTCGGCCAGCTTGGGCGCCTCTTTCACCCGGGCCATGATGCCCTGGTGATTGTTGCCCTCCGCCTTGTCGTCGAGCGTCTTGCGGTTCACGCTCTGCACCTTGAGGCCGAGCGCATCCAGCTCGGCCAGCAGGGGTTGCAGCCGGTCGTCATCGCGCCCCTTGAGGGCCCACACTTCGATGAAACGCTCCGGGGTGCGCTCCAGCAGCGCGGATACAGCGTGAATGCCGTAGATCAGTTCAGTACTCATTTAGTGCTCTTGGCCTTGTCGCGAGCTTTTTTGCTCGGTCGTCTGTTGCTGGGTTTGGCACGGCCGCCCTTGTCGGATTTGCCGTGATCCTTGCCCTCTTTACGTTTTTCGTGACGCTGTGCGCTCTTGGCCTTCTCTTTCTTGATCTCGGCCTGCTTGCGCGCCATCTCTTTGGCGTTCTTGCCGGTAATCTTGAGAGGCTCTTCCACCATCACGAAGTCGATCTTGCGATCGTCCAGA
Organism: Aeromonas sp. QDB54; assembly: GCF_027707385.1. NCBI lineage: Bacteria > Pseudomonadati > Pseudomonadota > Gammaproteobacteria > Aeromonadales > Aeromonadaceae > Aeromonas > Aeromonas sp. QDB54. Next base: position 41,556 of record NZ_JAPCIT010000003.1, read on the forward strand.
TTCACGCCCATCACCTTGACCCGCACCTTGTCACCCAGACGGTAGCGGCGGCGGAAGTTCTCGCCGATCAGCTGCTGGTGCAGCGGGTCAAACTGGTAGTAGTCGTTGGTGAGGGTGCTGACGTGCACCAGACCGTCGATGTGGATCTCAGCCAGACGCACGAAGAAGCCAAAGCCGGTGACGCTGGCGATGACGCCGTCAAACTCGTCACCTACGTGATCCAGCATGTACTCGCACTTGAGCCAGTCTGCCACGTCACGGGTGGCGTCATCGGCACGGCGCTCGGTCATGGAGCAGTGCTCGCCCATCGGGTCCACTTCTTCCAGCTGGTAGTGGTAGCCACCGCTCGGGGTCCACTTGTGGCGCAGGTTGGCCTGCTGCTCCTTGGCGGTCTGATACTTGATCGCACGATGCAGGATGAGGTCGGGGTAGCGACGGATCGGCGAGGTGAAGTGCGCGTAGGACTTCAGCGCCAGACCGAAGTGACCGATGTTGTCGGCCTGATAGATGGCCTGACGCATGGAGCGCAGCAGCATGGTGGAGAGCAGCTCCGCATCCGGGCGGCCTTCGAACTTGGCGGCCAGGTCGGCGAAATCCTTCGGCTCTGGCTCCAGGCCCCCCTTGAGCTCCAGACCCAGCTCGGCGAGGAAGTCACGGAAGCCGGTCAGACGCTCTTCGCCCGGGCGGTCGTGCACCCGGAACAGGGCGGCGGCCTCGTTCTTCTCGATGTAGCGGGCCGCGGCCACGTTCGCCTGGATCATGCACTCTTCGATGATCTTGTGGGCGTCGTTGCGCACCAGCGGCACGATGCGGTCGATCTTGCGCTGGGCGTTGAAGATGAAGCGGGTCTCTTCGCTCTCGAACTCCACCGCACCGCGCTGATGGCGGGCATGCTTGAGCGCCTTGTAGAGGTTGTTGAGCTCTTCGATGTGACCCACCAGCGGCTCGTACTGCTGGCGCAGCTTGGGATCCCCTTCCAGGATCGCAGCCACCTTGGTGTAGGTCATGCGGGCATGGGAGTTCATCACCGCTTCGTAGAACTTGTAGCCGGACATGCGGCCGGCGGCGGAGATGGTCATCTCGCACACCATGCAGAGGCGGTCAACCTGCGGGTTGAGCGAGCAGAGGCCGTTGGAGAGTACCTCCGGCAGCATAGGCACCACGAATTCGGGGAAGTAGACCGAGTTGCCGCGCTGGTAGGCTTCGGTGTCGAGGGCGGTGCCCGGCTTCACGTAGGCTGAGACGTCGGCAATGGCAACCCACAGGCGCCAGCCGCCGCCGCGCTTGGCTTCACAGAAGACGGCGTCATCGAAGTCACGGGCATCTTCCCCGTCGATGGTGACCAGCGGCAGGGCGCGCAGGTCGATGCGGCCCTCTTTGGCCTTCTCCGGCACCTGCTCGCCCAGACCGGCAACCTCTTTGGTCACCTCTTCCGGCCAGGTGTGCGGAATGCCGTGGGTACGCAGGGCGATCTCGATCTCCATGCCGGGCGCCATGTTTTCACCCAGCACTTCCAGCACGGTACCGACCGCATTGAAGCGGGCGGTGGCGCGCTGATTGATGCGCACGACCACGACCTGGCTCTGGCGAGCCCCCTTGTTCTCCCCTTCCGGGATGATGATGTCCTGGCCGATGCGGCTGTCATCCGGCACCACGAAGCCGACGCCGTTCTCGACGAAGTAGCGGCCGACGATGTCCGCTTCACGGGATTTGAGCAGACGTACCAGACGCGCCTCCTGGCGCCCCTTGCGGTCGATCTCGGTAGGCTGCACCAGGGCGTAGTCGCCGTGCATCAGGCGCTGCATCTCGCGGTTGTTCAGGAACAGATCCGGGCCACCACCCTCGGGGCGCAGAAAACCGAAGCCATCTTTGTGGCCGAGCACGTAGCCTTTCACCAGATTCAGACGATCCGGCAGGGCGTAACACTGGTTGCGAGTGAATACCAGCTGACCATCACGCTCCATGGCGCGCAGACGACGGCGCAGGGCTTCCAGCGGCTCTTCTTCGGTCAGCTTGAGGACCTTTGCCAGCTCTTCACGGGACATGGGCTTTTCATGGCCCTTGATGAGGTCGAGGATCATCTCGCGACTGGCGATGGGGTTCTCGTATTTTTCGGCCTCGCGTTCGAGGAAAGGATCTTTTTGAGACATAAGCAGGCCTTAGGGTAGGTGGTAACGGTGCCATTATATCGGAGGGGGGGGCGAATGGCATCCATCGACTGCCTTTTGGCCAATCTCTCTGTCATACTATGCACAGTTTGCAGGCATGATGAGACATGGAACTCATGAGCAAGGACTCGTTCGCCCAATCCGCCGCCTATCTCAAGCAGGCGGTTCCCCTGATGATCAAGTATCAAATCCCCACCACGCCGGATAATTACACCCTTTGGTATAACTACGTGGCGGCCAGCATGCCCGAGCTCAATCAGGCCATCGATCAGGCCATCAAGCTGCAGGGAACCTGCTCTCTCACCACCTGTGAACGCCTCTATCACCAGCACCTCGCCGCGCAAGATGAGCAGCAGATGGAAACCATGAAGCTCAACCTGGCCGCCATGGCCAATGAGCTTGGTCACACCATGCAGGATGCCCTCTCCGACACCGGCATGTTTCAGGACATGCTCGACAAGAGCTTCGACCGGCTGAGCCTCATCGACGACGAGGGGCTGAGCCTGGAAGACACCATGGGGATCCTGCGGGATCTGGTGCGCGAGTCGCGGGACGTGCGCATGTCCACCATGCACTTTCGCAACCAGCTCAGCAGCGCCGAGAAGGAGATCAAGGAGCTGCGCGAGGCGCTCAACGAGACTCGCAAACTGGCCAACGAGGATGCGCTCACCAGCCTGCTCAACCGGCGTGCCTTCGATCTGGAGATAGAGAGCCTGATCCGCAGCAAGCAGCCCTTCTCCCTGATCCTGTCGGACATTGACCGCTTCAAGAGTTTCAACGATGAATATGGCCACCTGTTGGGAGACCAGGTGCTGCGAGCCTTCAGCAAGCGGCTGCGGGAAACCTGCAAGGAGGGCGTCACCGCCTACCGCCTCGGCGGCGAAGAGTTTGCCCTGCTGGTCCCCATGCGCAGTCTGGCGCTGAGCCGCCAGATGGCGGAGAGCCTGCGCCGGGCCATCGAAAAGATGTCGATCCTGGATCGCAAGTCAGGCCGGCGTATCGACCACATCACCGCCTCGTTCGGGGTGGGTGAATACAGCGGCCAGGAGACCGGCGACAGCCTGGTCGAACGCACCGACAAGCTGCTCTATAAGGCCAAGGAGCTGGGTCGCAACCGGGTGATGCCGCTGCCATCCTGATTCTGCCAGCACACAAAAAGGCCGGTCAATGACCGGCCTTTTTCATGTTTACTACCCCAGGAATCAGAGGCTTTTCAGCTTCTCTTCCGGCAGGGCCAGCTCGTCATTGCGGTTGACGCCGATGCCGCGCTCCAGCACGTGGCGGGCGATGGCATGGGCCTCTTCCAGTGAGTGCATGCTGTAGGTACCACACTGGTATTCGTTCAGCTCGGGGATCTTGCCCTGCTCCTGCACGGTCAGCACATCGCTCATGGCGGCCTGCCAGGCGGCGCCAACCCGGGCTTCGTCCGGCGCACCGATCAAGCTCATGTAGAAGCCGGTCCGGCAGCCCATGGGGGAGATGTCGATGATCTCCACCCCGTTGCCGTTCAGGTGATCACGCATGAAGCCGGCAAACAGGTGCTCGAGGGTGTGGATGCCGCGCTCGGAGAGGATCTCCTGGTTCGGCACGCAGAAACGCAGATCGAACACTGTGATGGTGTCCTTGTTCGGGGTCTGCATGGTCTTGGCCACACGCACCGCCGGCGCAGCCATACGGGTGTGGTCAACGGTAAAACTGTCCAATAACGGCATTTCTGACTCCTGATTTGGTTACCAGAACCAGCCCCCGCTGGAGAGCTGATCCTTGCATTGTCGATACTGGGCGCCGTAGCGCTGGGCGCGGGCTTCCACCTTGCGGGATGTCTTCATCAGCCACCCCTTGCTGCGGTAGCTGCCACGCCGATAGCCACCCCACCCTTCGTGATAGTTGAGATACTGGCCATACGCATCCCACTTGGAGGTGCCGTTCAGCCGCTGGGCCTTGTGAGTGTACCAGCCCATGAAGTCGATGGCGTCGGCAAAGTCGTCGCGATCGCTCCAGCCATTGCCGGTTTCCCGCTGGTAGTCGGCCCAGGTTTCATCCTTGACCTGGGCATAGCCGTAGGCGGAGCTGGCCCGCCCGGTCGGGATGAAGAGGAAATATTGCATCGGCGGCTGGGCGTCGTGCACGAAGGAGGACTCCTGATACATCATGGCCATCACCACCTGGATCGGGGTTCCCCACTTCTCGTTCATCTTCAGTGCCGCCTTGTGCCAGTCCGGTTTCTCGCGAAAGATCTGGCACAGGTTTTCCGGCTGGGCCGGCGGCCGGGTACTGCAGGCGGTCAGACCGGCCAGCAGGCCGGCCACCGCAACGAGGCGCATCCAGGACATCAGCGGGATCGAGTCTCCATTCGTTGGCTCATCACGAGGCTCTGCCATCTCATCAGATGGCGTCTTCGTTCTCTTCGCCGGTACGGATACGAATGACGCGCTCCACCTCACAGACGAAGATCTTGCCGTCACCAATCTTGCCGGTGCGGGCGGTGTTCTGGATCGCTTCCAGGCAGGCATCGAGATCCTCGTCCTGCACCACCAGCTCCACCTTCACCTTGGGCAGGAAGTCGACCATGTACTCGGCGCCGCGATAGAGCTCGGTGTGGCCCTTCTGACGGCCGAAGCCCTTGACCTCGGACACTGTCATGCCGTTGATGCCGATCTCGGCCAGGGCCTCGCGCACATCGTCCAGCTTGAACGGTTTGATGATGGCTTCAATCTTCTTCATGGTGACTCCTTACCAGTTCTGTTTGCCAAACCCGGACGTGATGGGGTAACGGCGATCCTTACCAAAGTTGCGGGCCGTGATGCGGGGCCCGACCGCCGCCTGACGGCGCTTGTATTCGTTGAGATCCACCAGCCGGATCACCTTGCGCACCACCGCCTCTTCAAAGCCCTCAGCCACCATGTCGGCCACGGAGGCATCTTCTTCCACGTAGCGCTTGAGGATGGCATCCAGGATGTCGTAGGGGGGCAGGCTGTCCTGATCCACCTGGTCCGGCGCCAATTCTGCCGAAGGCGGGCGATCGATAACCCGCTGCGGGATCACATAATCGACGGAATTGCGGTATTCGCACAATTTGAAGACCAGCGTCTTGGGGACATCTTTCAGCACGTCGAAGCCGCCGGCCATGTCGCCGTACAGAGTGGCATAGCCGACCGCCATCTCACTCTTGTTGCCGGTGGTCAGCACGATGCGACGACGCTTGTTGGAGAGCGCCATCAACAGCACGCCACGGCAGCGGGCCTGCAGGTTCTCTTCGGTAGTGTCGCGGGCGGTCCCTTCAAACAATGGTGCCAGCTGGGCCATAAACCCTTCGAACATGGGCTCGATGGAGATGATATTGAACTCCACCCCCATCCGCTCGGCCTGCTCCTTGGCATCTTCCACACTCATCTGGGCGGTGTAGCGGAACGGCATCATCACCGCCTGCACCTTGTCAGCACCGATGGCATCAGCCGCGATGGCCAGGGTCAGTGCCGAGTCGATGCCGCCGGAGAGGCCCAGCACGGCGCCGTGGAAGCCGTTCTTGGTGACATAGTCGCGCACCGCCAGCACCAGCGCCTGATAGGTCTCGGCCAAAGGATCGAGCGGGGCAGCCGGTTCCCGCTCTTTCACCGGCTGGCCATCGGCAAAGCGCACCAGCGCCAGCTCTTCGGCAAAGGGGGCCAGCTTGTGGGTCAGCTCACCCTGGCTGTTGAACACCTTGGAGCAACCGTCGAAGATCAGCTCGTCCTGACCACATACCTGATTGAGGTAGACCAGCGGCAGACCGGTCTGATCGCAGCGCTCCATCATCAGCTCGCGGCGGATCCAGGGTTTCTCCTGATCATAGGGCGAGGCATTGATGGTGAGCAGCAGCTCGGCCCCCGCGGCCTTGGCGGCCAGCGCCGGACCCGGCTGCCAGAGGTCTTCACAGATGAGCAACCCCAGCTGATGACCACGGAAGAGGACCACGCAGGTCTCGGTTGCCGCAGTGAAGTAGCGCTTCTCGTCGAATACCCCGTAGTTGGGCAGATCCTGCTTGAAGTAGCGTGCGACCAGCTTGCCTTGCTCGTAGAGGGAGGCGGCGTTGTAGAGTGCCTCCTCGTCGCGCCAGGGGTGACCCACCAGAATGGCGCAAGCCCCCTGCCATGCCGCGATGCGGGCCAGGGCGGCCTCCACCCGGATCATCAGATCGGCGCGCAGCAGCAGATCTTCCGGCGGATAGCCGGTCAGAGCCAGTTCGGAGCAGACCAGCAGATCGGCGCCTTGCCGATCGGCCTCGGCGGCTGCCGCCAGCACCTTGTCACAGTTATCTTCGATGGCGCCTACCGTCAGATTCAACTGGGCAAGCATCAGAGAGAGGGCTTTTGCCATGGCGATGCATCTTGAATTCGAAAATGATGGGGAATGATAAAGAAAAGGCGCTGGCTGTGCCAGCGCCCAAGGCTCAAGGGGTGCAAGTCAGGCTGGTCGCGTTGGTCACTCCGTTGTCCACCAGCAGTGAACAGGGGCCGCTCAACACCTGATTGTTGGACTGTTGCGTCATCTGCACGCTGAAGGAGGGTGGCTGCAACATATAGGTGGTGCTGCCCTGGTTGGAGTAAGAAAGATTGATGGCCAAGGTCGAGTTCTCCGGAGCTTCACATAGATAAGATGCCGGTTGATTGTTGGCCTGTGGCTTGTCGATGCGGCAGGTAGCGCCAGAATTTGGGGTACTGATATTCAGGTTGTTGAAAGCATTTTTACTACATGCCTCAGGCGGTGGATTATTGTTCCCTTTCCCGCGTTCAAGACATTGAATACGGCCGCTAACCTTCATTGTTGGCACCGTCTGCTGCCCCACATCGATTTTGACCAGCATGTCCGCCGTCTGCGCCAGCGACTGGTCCCGTGGCGAAATGAGCGAAGCCGTGATGCCGGAATTCCCCTGATAGGCAGTGACACGCACGGTGACGCTCTGCAGCACCTGGTTGCTGTCCTTGGTCGATTTCTTCGCCGTCATGTAGCCGCGGCTGTAACTGCCGAAATAGTAGTTGTTGAGATCCACCACCGTCTTGACCGTCTCGTTAGTGACGGCGGCATAGTCGGTGGCATTGCCCGTCAGCAAGTTCTGCGGGGCCATGGCCCACTCTGCCAGCATGGTCAGGTTGATATCCTGAAACGGCACCTTGGTCAGATAGTCCACCGCGCTGGTATCAATCCCCACCAGATAGACAGGGTCTAGCACATCCACATAGATGCCGCGGGCGATGAGCTGCGCCGTACCCGTATTGACGGTGATCCCGGTCGTGGTATCGCCCCCGGCTTCCGCGTTGGTAGCCAGCCAAGCTGAAAAATCGGTGATGGTCGGCAAGGTGGCGGAGGCCCCCTGGGTCCAGTTCAGGGTCGACTTCTGCCAGTCGATGTAGGTCTTGACCACATACTTGATGTATTTCTGATAACTGGCCTGGTTCGCTGGTTTGGCCAGGAAATCGGCCGTGGTCACCACTACCTTGACCAGGTTCCAGTCAGGCAGCGGGCGATAATAGCCATCCAACCGGACGAAACGGCAGGCATCCACGTACTTGCCGCTGTTCGCCGTGCTGAGGCTGCTGCTGTAGCGTACCCGGCTGGTGTTGAGCGGAGCATAGAAGTTGGTGAAGCTGGAGCCACTGCCATCGAAGTGATCCTTGCAGCAGCTGGTACAGAGCGCAGGCTGGCCATTGACGCTGCTGTCGAGCGTCCCCGTGGTCTTGGTCTGCAGCGAGCCTGATTTCCAATAGAGCTGGTTGCTGGCTGAACTGTAGGCCTGACCCGGCAGATAGGCGCTCAGGCTGGAGCCATAACTGCAGGAGCAGGAGACAGATGCCATGTCCTGCAGCACCTGCTGGGTGTTGCCGCCCGCAGCGGGTTTATAAGTCACCGTCTCGAACTGGACCAGCTTGCCCACCAGACCATCTCTGGATGTGACGGTCGGCAGTGGCTTGCTGGTCTCCTGTTTGTTGCCATCCCCCAGTTCCACCGAGATGACGTCAGGTGCCACCCCGGGTGTGTAGTTGACCTTGGGGCCCTGCCTCGCCGTATTCAAACCGCCATCCAGCTGATCGGAGCTCAAGGATTCGATGGGTGAAACATTGCCGGCCAGTTGCAGCGCCTGAGCCTGCCCTTCGCTGTCCGTCCACCCGACGTTGACCGCGATCGCCTTGCGGCCCGGGTAACTCAGGCGATAGCCCGCCGGTGCCACGTTCTGCCAGGTTGAGCCATTCAGATACTGATTGGTCACCGTCCATCCCACCGAGTAGGCCTCACCCGACAGAGTCACGGCCGCACTGGCCGAGGCTATCTGGTTGTAGGCCGTCAGCGGCGCGGTTGCACTCACCACGCCATTGAAATTGCGAAACTCATCCAGCTTGGACTCAGCCAGTCGCATCGCCGTCTCATAACGCCGGCCATCCTGCGAAACCGTCAGCGCCGACTTGGACATGGCGACCAGGCCGACAATGCCGACTCCCAGCACCACCAGCGTGATCAGGATCTCCAGCAGGCCAAATCCTTTTTGCCCTTTCATCTCCATATCCCCTTACCAGTCTCGCCAGCTGCCGGGCACCTGATTGACAATCTGGAATGCGGCACCATTCGAGATGTTGCTCAGGACACTGGCATCATACTTGGCATCGTAGGTACCGTTGGCGTTGCCCAGTTGATAGTTGGAAACCATGGCGCCATACACGATGGCCCCACCGGTCAGCTTCACGTCCGTCCCGGCAGCAGCAGGGTTGGATGAGTAGGCAAATACCAAACCATACAGCACCGTATTGCCGTTGACCGCCAGATTGCCATTGCGCACGATGAGAATCACAGGCGCCGTTGCGGAGCCGACGTTGGAGGAGGGCTTGCAGTCCCCATCCACAATGATGAGGCCGGTTGAGGCTGGACCAAGCGAGCTGCAGTCCGTCAGCTTCTGGGTCGCCCTGGCCTCCAGATTGGCCCAGCCGTTGGCATCATCCTTTTCATTGAACAGATACCAGACCAGATCGGTCGGGAAGGCAGTATCGTTATCCTTGATATCCGGCTGCTTGTCCCCCTTCTGGCTGATGTTGGCCGAACAGCCGCCGTCGTAGTCCCCCTGATGACAAGTCTGTCCGGTCCCCGTTATTAGATCGACGTTGCCGCTGGTCCAGACCGACAGTGGTACCCCCAGCCCGCCACCATTGGGATTGGCCACTATGGTAAAGTTGCCGCCGACCGCCATGCCGCCAGCCACGGTCAGAGGCGCGGCAGGAGAGCCGGCCAGTACGCTGAAACGTACAACCTTGGTTTCGACTGCCGCCTGGGCCTGGCTGTTGCTGAGAGTCGCCTGGGAACGAACCCTTACCGGCGTCACGACCACCGACCCCACCGTGATGGCAGTATCGTCAGAAGATGACAGGGTATAGCTGCCCGTGGTCAAGGTAGTCGTGGCCCCGCTGGTCCTCCAGCTCGGGTCCAGCGTCAACCGTCCCAGTCCATCGGCCAGACCCACTTCCGCCATTGCCATGGCCTGACGATAGAGCACCTCGTTGAGGGTCACTCGCCGATCGGCCACCAGCATCTTGCCAACCAGCAGTGAAATGCCCAGCAAGATCAGCACCAGCAACAAAGTGATGGTGAAGGTGGTAAAACCGGCTTGTCGGCTCATGTCAGTACCCATCATTGCGCAGTTTGATATCCCGCTGCAGATTCAGCGTCAGTGCCGGCGTGGCCTTGAACCGCCCGCTCACCATCAATTGCAGCGCCCTCGCCCCGCTGACCTGACTGCTTGGCAGGAGCCTGAACGTCATGGCGGTGATTTCTACGGTATCGTCGCTGGAGATCAGACTGCCATTGCCACAGGTAGTAGTCCCGGTCCCCTGCTTGATCCCCTTGTCAGCACTGCTGTAGCTGTAAACCAGGGTGTCATCACTGCTCAGTACCCCATTTTCATCGTTGTCATAGCGCACCCTGATACAGGTATACAGGCCAGAGCCCGTCGCGGTTTCACTCATCAGATCCGCTGCCGCATCGAAATAGAAACTGGATCGGCTGCCAGAAGGGGCGGCAAGAAACTGGGTGGCGTTGGCGTCATACCCCGCTCGCTGGATATCTCGTGCCATCATGTCCGTCAGCAACTGAACTTCCTGATTCAGGCGGCTGGTCTGCATGGCGGTGTAATTGGCCTTGAGAATGGTGGCAAACAGCGAAATGACTGCAGCCACCAGCAGCAAGCCCGCTACCATGGCCACCATCAACTCAACCAGGTTGAAACCCCACATTTTCAGTTGCATGCCACCTCTCCCACCAGGTTGCTGACGGCACAGGTACGTACCCGCCCAAGGTTGTTGGTGACAACCTTCATACTGGCGGCCGAGGAGCTCACCGTGATGCTGCCGCTTGGCAAGGTACCGCGCCGGGGGGAGAAGCTGATGGGACGTATCTGGCTTGAGGACTCCGTGTAGGTGCCCGTCAGAATGATCCCAGGAAATTCACTGGCATCAGCGCCTTTGCGTCCCTCGATGCTGGAACAGGTGTCGCTGCAACTGGCGCAACTGCCATCGATGCTGATGCGATAGCACCAGCTGTCGGTGCCGCTGTTGAACAGGATCATTTGCAAATTGCTGTTGCGTTTGAGCGCTTCGGACTTGAGCAGCATCATGTCGGTGTAGACCGCCTGGGTGGCCGCCTTGACCATCTGATCCTGGCGCAGGGATTGATAACTGGGGATGGCCACGGTCAGCAACAGGGCGACCAAGGACAGGGCAACCATCAGCTCTATCAGGGTAAAACCGGCGGATCTGCCCTTTCTGCCTTCCATCAGCTCAAGACTCCTTTCTTTTTGCACGTGCCAGTAGGGTCTACTGTCAGTACTATCCTATAGTATCAACCTGTTTCACGAAGCATGCCGCCCCATGAGAATCAAACAGTCCGGAATCACCTTGCTTGAACTGATCGTCGTGGTCGCCATCGTCGCCATCATAGCGTCTGTTGCCTATCCCAGCTTCACCGATGGCTTGCGCAAATCCCGCCGGGCCGAAGCGCTCAAGGGCTTGCTCAGCATGCAGCTGAAACAGGAAGAGTTCCGGGTTTCCAATACCAGTTACAGCGCCACCCCATCCCAAGTGGGCAACCCCACCAGCAGCTACTATGACTTCTCCATTTCAGGTGCCACCGCAACCGGCTATACCCTGATCGCCACCAGCAAGGGGGCACAGGTAGGCGACAAGAGTGGCAGCACCGCCTGCGATACCCTGACCCTCAACAAGGCCGATACCAAGACTCCTGCTGCCTGCTGGTGACAGACTACCAGCACTCGGCTGCCGTCATGCTGGCCATCGATACCCCCTGCTGTCCGCCCTGATCAAGGGTCAGCAGGCCGCAAGGATCGCCGTTCATCACCCCGGTCGGGATCGCCGTCAGGGTATAGCTGGCGCCGCTGGCATTGAGTGCCAGATTGTAATAGGCAGTCCCGCCATCCCTGGGCAAGGTAGCCAGCCCGGCGGAGGCCAGGTTGCCACCATCATAGTTGCCGTCGGCGGTAAACTGTCGCTCCATGTATTGCGCCGCCTCCAGCAGGGCGGCCTTGGCTTCGGCCCGTTTGGCAGAGGCCATGTAGCTGTTGTAACTGGGATAGGCGATCACGGTCAGAATGGCCATCACGGCTACCGCAATCATCAGCTCCATCAGGGAAAATCCACGTTCCATCTCCACCTCTACTCCAGTTGCAACCAGGATTGGCGACCACCCAGATCACCCGCCCCCTCTTCCAGCGTGACCGATATGTTGCCGCTGGAGCCACTGATGTACTTGCGCTCCATGTCGGCATCTTCCACCACGCTTGGCGTCGTGGTGAGCTCGTCAAACTGCTTGCCGCTGACCGGCACCTTGATGTCGTTGCCGCCACTGTCCTTGATCCCTACATAGTCGTCATCGTTGACCGCGCCATCGCCATTGACGTCGAACACCGAGTAGGTCAGACGCGCTCCCGAGACAGGATCCAGCTCCATCAACCAGGAGCGCCCACCGAAGTCACAGGCGTCCGCCGAGGGGATCAGGGTGTTGAAGATCAGCCGCTTGTTGCGATAAAGCATTTCTGACACGGCTCGCTCCCCCACCCCCTTGCTCAGCGCAGGGGATTTGAGCACCAGATACCACCCTTTCTGGCTGGTGTAGTTGACCGCCGTGTTGGACACCACCCTCACGTTGAACTTGATGGTAGTGCCATTGGCGGAGTATTCGTGGGTAATGCTCTGCTGCAACAGCTGGCTGCTGAGTACGCTAGCCCCCGTATCCCAGATGCCGTAGACGGCTTCCAGCCTAGGGGTCGCCGGCAGCAACTTGTCGTCATTGGTGAAATAGCTGCCCGTTCCCATCAGCACCATGATGCCCCCTTTGGGATGACGGATGGCCAGCGGGCGCATGGTGACGGGTTGACGCGTGCTGGCGGAGCAGGTTCCGTTGCACGCCTGAAACAGCGGTTTTGGCTTGTTGCCGGTCTTGAAGGCACTCCCCCACTGGGCGCTGTTGTTGTCGGTCAAATCGAATTTCCACAGATTGCCCTGCAGATCGCCGGCGTAGACATAGTCCGCCACCCGGTCGCCATCCTCGTCTACCGGCAAGGGGGATGAGAGACCATTGGGCTCGCTGGCCGAGCCCACCTGGGTGTCTATCTCCTTGATCACCGCGCCGGTCGCCAGATCCAGCACGAACAGGCGCGCCGTTTGGCTGGTGCTGTTGTAGCCGTTGGCCACCAGCGCCACCCATTTGTTGCCGGATTTGACCCGAACCAGGGTCGGCGCTGCCAGCGCCACCCCCATCTCGGCATTGGTAAACTCCCACAGCATCTTGTCAGCGGTGAAGCTGTCCGGCGCCGTCACGTCGATGGCAAACACGGCCTTGCCACCGGCACCGGTCGATCCCAGCAGCACGGTTTTCCAGCTGCTGCCAAGATAGGCATCGCCTACCTTGGCCGTGCCATCGACATAGTAACGATGGCTGTAGTCCGGCTTGGTGAGCAGATTCAAATCCCCCAACAGGCTGGCAGGGATGTAGGCCAGGGTCTCCACCCCGTTGGCAACCCTGAAACCGTGCAGCATGCCGTCATTGGCCCCCACGTAGAGCATGGGGGTGCGGCTGCGAATAGCCGTCGAACCGAGGAAACTCAGATAACCGTCCCGCTCCGCCTGGGTCAGGCCGGTGGCGCTGCCGTAGCCGTAATCCCGGCTGCCGACATAGACGGGATCCGAGTTGATGATGTCCCCCAGCAGATCGCTGCGGCTGCGAAACAGACCGCCATTGCTCTGCTCGCGACTGCGATCGCCGCGCAAGTAGGCAACCCGGTTTTCCCCCTGGCTGTCGCCGGCAAGGTTGAACAGGGCACGGTTGGTGGCATTGAGATCGGCCCAGGTGAAGGGAATGCCGACCCCGTTTTGTCGAGTAAAGATGCTGCGGGAGGTGTGTGCCGGGATCAGGGTTGCGGCATCCCAGGCCATGTTGCCCAGCGACCCATCGCTGTTGAGGGGGATGGAGATAAGTTGCCCCGACCAGTCGCCGCTGTTGTAGCGGGCCTGGTAGATGTGGGTATTGCTGTCCAGCCGGGTGGCGTTGGCGGTCACCGAGCTGGCGGAGCTGTTGCGGGCCGCGATCTGGGCCAGGGTGCTGCTCAGGGCTGCGGCAAAGATGTCGGGGTCGCCCGCGCTGAAAAAGCTGCCCTTGCTGTTGAGTGCCGCGTGCCACAGGTCATCGATCTTGTACTCCGGAATGTAGGTCGCGTTCTTGTACTCCTTGTCATCCGGATCATGGGGATTGGGCCAGCTGTTCGGGATGCCGTTGGCCGGATTGAGCGACCCGTTGACCCCGAGTCCAACGGTAAAATTGACCAGATGCTGCCAGTTGGCGGGATCCGCCGTGCTGGTCGGCACCTTGTCGGCCAGATCGGCACGCAGGTCGGTTTTCCAGTATTTGTAGGCCACGTCGGCCAGGGTATTGCTGTAACCATCCTTGTCCAGATCCCCTACCGAGGGGGTATCCCCGTTCCAGTAGCCATCGGTCATCAGGATGTTGTAACTCTGCCGGCAGGTGAGGTGGGGCAAGGTGCTGCCGGCACTGGCCGCCCAGGGGCCGTTGTTGTCGGTGCGGGAGAAGTACTCCCCCACATCTTTCAGGCTGGTGCGCAGCGGTGTGCCGGCGGCCGGAATATCGCGGCTGTAGAGGTCGCTGAAAAAGGCGCTGCGATCGGTGCCGGAAAAAGGTGCAACCCCGCGGATCACGCTGCCGCTGGCATTGATGGTGGCAAACCCCACCCGCAGGGCCTGCCCCTGGCTTGCAAAAGCACGGCCGACCCCGGCACGAGCCGCCAGGATCCGGGAGCGGTAGTAGGTGTACCAGTTGGCGAAATTCTGGATCTCCTCGTCATAGGTACAAACGGGGGCGCTTTTGCAATCGCTGCGATTGGGGCGTCCGCCATAGGTACTGCCGGACTTTATCTCCACCCGGGTATAGCTGCCCACCTTCTTCACGTCGCCACTGCCCTTGTAGGCAAAGTAGACGGCAGGCCAGAAGGTTTCATCGTCGTTGTAGTCAGTGGAGGAGAACCCGGTGTAGTAACGCAGGGACTTGGAGCGGTTGTTCTTGGTCAGATCTCGACAGCCGGCCGTGGTATTGAAGGGGTTGTGCGGTGCACAGCTGACGCTGGCATTCGCCATCAGGGTGCCGTCTGCCTTGGCCCAGGGCCGATAGCTCTGCTGCGGGTTGTAGTAGAGTTTGTTGTTGTTGCTTGAGCGGGTATAGGCGTTGCGGTCGTTGCTGCTGGTGAAGGTCACGGTCCGGTTGTCATAATCCTCGCTGCCATAGACATTGTCGGCTCTGGGATAGACGTAGCGAGCGCTGTTCTCGATCAACCCCTCCGGCATCAACTCGAAGTGCATCGAACCTGAGTCATCGAGACTGAACATGATGTTGGGTTCGGCCCGGGTTCCGAGATAGAGGGGAACCTGGGCAATGTCGAGGGCTGCCTGCACCTGGGAGCAGAGCAGCAGGGCCGAGAGTCCGTAGCCAGATGCACGCATGGGTTGTTCTCCTAGCGGCTGTAGGTCGATTGCAACAGCACCCGGCTCTCGTCCGAGAGTCCGAATCCCCTTGCCGTGATGCGATAGAGGCGGCGCTCGCTGATGGGCTCGTCAACCGCCAGACTCTCGTTGCTGCCCTGGGTATAGGGCAACCGCTCGATAAAATATTCGGGGGCCCGTCCGGTCAGGCCGCTATTGGCATAGGTGCGCCAGGCCGTGGAGGGAGAGGCGGGATCCACCGCCACGCTGACGAACTCATAGAGGCCGGCACTGTTGTCGTAGGGGCCTGAACTGCCCGCCTCCAGATAGCGCTCGGCAGCACGCAGCGCCGCCTCCGCCGCCTGCAGCGCCTGCTGTGACTCCTTCTGGTTGCCCGCCATCTTCTCCTGCAGCAGGGCGCTCTGCATGCTGGCCATTGCCAGCAGGCTCACCACAGCAAGAAAAATCAGGCTGATCACCAACGCCATTCCCCCTTGTCGAGCCATCATGCCTCCTTCCTCATGGCAGCCGGTTGCGCAGAGCGACCGTGGTTTCGGCCACCCAGTACCAGTGATTGTCGACAGCCTGGAAGGTGGCGCCGGCAAAGCTGATGGCCTGCGGATCCGATACCACATTGCCCTGACCGCTGCGCATCAACAGCTGAACGCCGATCCCCAGCACGTTGTCCCAGTTCGGGTTGCTGGCGGCGCTCACATAGCGATCCGCCGCCCGATCCCGGTTCTGATCCTCGCCGAAGGTCAGCTGAACATCGGTGACCCCGTCCACCAGCAGCATGCCCGCAGCCAGACCGCTCTTGCGATACAGGGCATAGGGCGCATTGGCAGAGGGGCGGGCAATGTAATAGATCCGGGTCTCCATCCGGCTCAATACCGAGCCGGCACCGAAGCGCTCTTCGACCGGGCTGCTGGCACCTCCCCAGGAGCTGACGGCATTGCCAGGGGTATATTTGTTGTCGTTGGAGTGGCCGATGTTGATCTCACTGCCGCCACCCACCACCTGGGTCTGGGTGATCTGGAAGATCCGCGCCTTCTGACAGTCGGACACCATGACGATGTCCCCCTCGCACAGGTCGCTGTAGCCCTGCTTGCCGGTACCGCAGTAGTTGGCCTTGCTGGAGAGTTGCTGCACGAACAGCTGGGCGGCGCTGTTGTTGCGAGTGACCGGCACCCCGGCGCCGGTCGGCCCCTGCACCAGCAGCACGTCGGTTCCCGGTTTGGGTTTGGGCTCGGCAGCGGTAAACAGGGCCGACAACGCCGTGGGCAGCGTCGCAGTGACATTGTCATAGCCGCGCAGATGGACGGTGAAGTTGTAGGGCAGCGCCGTACCACCGTTAAGGGTGTTGGTGATATTGACCCCCTGCTTGCTGAGGCAACCCTGGTAGCCCACCATCCGCAGCTCCTGCTGCAGCAAATTGACGGCAAACCGGCTGTCCTCCTGAACCCGGGCGATGGCCTCGCCGGTCAGATAGGTTTTGTGGTTGCCAAGCAGCACCTGAATGATGACCCCGACCGTCAGCAGTGACAGCAGCAGGGCGATCATCACCTCCACCAGACCGACGCCGGCCTGACGCAACAAGGTGCGCCGCCCGCTCACAGATCCGTCCTCAGGGTCATGCTGCGCAGCGCAGGCTCGGTAGCCAGCCGGCTGGCATCCCACTGGATGGTGATGGTCGCCTGCCCGGCACTGACGGCAATGGCGCCGTCACCGCCCGGCAGGCCGGTCAGCGCCTGTTTCCAGTACTGCACATCCTGTATCGCCATCGAGCTGCCGGAGACAGCCTCTCCCAGCCCGACATTGTATTGGCCGAGCAGGGCCGCGCTGCGATTGGCCCGCATCATGTCAGTGATCATGTAGCCGAACTGGGTCGCTTCTGTGCGGGTGAGCGCCGATTGATTGCTCTTGAGCGCCTGTAACTGCAGGGTTGCCATGCCGAGAATGCCGATCGACAGCACCAGCACGGCGATCATGATCTCAAGCAGAGATACCCCCTGATGTCGTTTCATATGCAGCTGGTCTCCACGATGGATGGGCGCCCGGCCGGGGTGATCGTGATGTCGCGCGAGGCCTCTTGGGCACACTCCGGCGGCTGCAGAGAGAACACCAGCGCCACCTGCTGACGCCCGTCGAGAAAGCCATTGCCACTGAAGCGTACCAGCGACGTATTGCTGACCAGGGTGCCGGCACCCATGTCGGGAAAGAGCCGCAGCAATTCGCCGTTGTCGAGGGTGCCATTGCCGTTGCGGTCGACCCAGATCTGCCAGCCCGATTCCCAGTGGTTCTGGGTCAGGTTGCTGGCGGTTGCGGAGAGCGTGACCGCGGTATTGCGGCGAATGGCTTCGGAGCGGGCGAGGTTGATGGCGGCCACAAAGTTGTTGGCCTGGCTGGTCAGCGTCATGTTGCGCAATATCGCGCTAAAGGAGGGAACTCCCAACGTCAGCAGGATAGAGATGAGCGCAACGGTGACCATCAGCTCGATGAGGCTAAAACCTGAACGCAAAAACATCCTGTTTCGCTCTGATTTTGTCGGGGAGGCTCGTTCGCATATCCATGTGCCATCAAGCCAGATGAGAAGATCATCAGCAGTCTAGACCGCAGACCTTCGCTTGCAATTCAATCTACTCAGATCTTGGACATACATCATCAAATTTCGCGGCAATCTCGCCACAAACCGGACAACAAGAGTCATAAGAATCGCCCATGAAAAAGCCACCTCACAGGAGGTGGCTCAGGCACTCGTGGCACTATCCCGCACGGGATGGCTGACTCAAAGGATGCGCAGCTCCGGCGGCACCTCAAACACCACGTTCTCTTCACGACCGGGATGCTCGGCCACCACCTTGCCGCCCAGCTCGCGCAAGCGCGTGATGACCGACTGCACCAGCACCTCGGGGGCGGAAGCGCCGGCGGTGACACCGATCGCCTCTACTCCCGCCAGCCAGTCGGGCTCGATCATGGAGGCATCGTCGATGAGATAGGCTTTGGCACCCACCTTCTCGGCCAGCTCCCGCAAGCGGTTGGAGTTGGAGGAGTTGCGCGACCCCACCACCAGCATGGCGTCCACCAGCCCCGCCATCTCCCGCACCGCATCCTGGCGGTTCTGGGTGGCGTAGCAGATGTCGTCCTTGCGCGGCCCCTGGATCTTGGGGAAGTGGACACGCAAGGCATCGATGACGTCCGAGGTCTCGTCCACGCTGAGGGTGGTCTGGGTGACGAAGCAGAGGTCATCCGGGTTCTTCACCTTGAGCTTAGCCACGTCTTCCGGCGTCTCCACCAGATACATGCCCCCCTCGCGATTCTCGTACTGACCCATGGTGCCGATCACCTCGGGGTGGCCAGCATGACCGATGAGCACGGCCTCGGAGCCCTTGCGGCTGGCGCGATGGACCTCCATGTGCACCTTGGTCACCAGCGGGCAAGTGGCATCGAACACCTTGAGGGCTCGGGACTTGGCCATCTCGCGCACCGCCTTGGAGACGCCGTGAGCGGAGAAGATGACGATGCTGTCGTCCGGCACCTCATCCAGCTCTTCGACGAAGACGGCGCCCGCCTCCTTGAGCTTGTTCACCACGTAGCGGTTGTGCACCACCTCGTGACGGACATAGATGGGGGCGCCAAACTTCTCCAGCGCGCTCTCGACGATGCTGATCGCCCGGTCGACACCGGCACAGAAACCACGGGGATTGGCCAGAAGAATATTCATCAGTGAACCGCTTCCTCGTCATCAACCCCCAGGATCTCCACCTCGAACGTGACGGTGTGACCGGCCAGGGGATGGTTGAAATCGACCGTCACCGACATCCCTGCCACCGCCCGGATGATACCCGGCAGCTCGCTGCCGTTGGGCTGGTCGAACAGGATGATGGTGCCGACCTTGGGCTCTACATCGGCACCGAACTTGGCGCGGTCCAGATGGTAGATATTGTCGGGATTGGAGAGGCCGAAGGCCTCTTCCGGTGCCAGCGTGAAGCTCTTGTTCTCCCCTTCGCGCAGCCCCAGCAGGCACTGCTCGAAACTGGAGGTCAGGCTGCCATCGCCCATCCGCAGGCGGGCAGGCTTGCCTTGCAGCGCAGTGCTGTCGGCCACCGAGCCATCTTCCAGCTTGATGGCGAAGTGGAACAGCACGCTGCTGTCTGCCGCAATCGGCTGGCTCATGGCGTCACGTCCTTCTTCTTCTCACTGCGAAAACCGTCCAGCACTATCATGGCGGCGCCGATGAAGATGAAGCTGTCGGCCAAGTTGAACGCCGGCCAGTGGGCGCGCTGCCAGTAGAAATCAAGGAAATCGACCACGTGACCCAGCACCAGCCGGTCAAACACGTTGCCGAGCGCCCCGCCGATGATCAGCGAGTAGGCGATGCCGCTCCAGCGCTGAGCGACGGACTGCTTGCGCAGCCAGTGGATCAGCAAGCCGCAGATGGCAAACGCCAGCACCGCGAAGAACCAGCGCTGCCAGCCGCCCTGATCAGCCAGGAAGCTGAAAGCCGCCCCCTTGTTGTAGACATGGACCAAGTTGAAGAAGGGGGTGATCTCCACCCCCGGGTAGCCAAATGGCAGCAGCTTGACCACAGCGAGCTTGCTCCCCTGGTCCAGTACAAATGCCAGCACTGCCAGCCACAGCCAACGCAGGCCGCTTTTATGGTGAGTCATGTTCATCAGGCAAATTGACGAGTTTCGCCGTCACCCTCGACGTTGGTGACGCAGCGGCCACAGATCTCTTCGTGACCAGCGATGGTGCCCACGTCTTCCACATGGTGCCAGCAGCGGTCGCACTTGGCGGCGGCAGACTGGGCCACGCTCAGCCACAGGTCATCGCGCTCGGTCGCCACGGCGTCTGCCGGGGCGGCATCGACGCTGACAACCTTGGCCTTGGAGGTGAGCAACACGAAGCGAAGCTCATCGGCCAGGGCGTTAAGACGCGCAGCCAGTGCCGGCTTGGCGAACAGGGTCAGCTCAGCCTGCAGGGAGCCACCGATGCGCTTCTCGCCACGAGCCACTTCCAGCGCCTTGTTCACTTCACCGCGCACGGTGAGGATCTCGGCCCAGAAATCGTCGTTGAGGGTTTCACCCGCTTCCAGCCCGAACAGGCCGTCATACCACTCCTCGGGGAACACGAACTCGCCGCGCTCACCCGGCAGCAGCGCCCAGATCTCGTCGGCGGTGAAGCTCATGATCGGCGCCATCCAGCGCACCATGGCCTCGGCGATGTGATACAGGGCGGTCTGGCAGGAGCGACGGGCCAGGCTGTCAGCCTTGGCGGTGTACTGACGGTCCTTGATGACGTCCAGGTAGAAGGAGCCCATCTCGATGGAGCAGAACTGCATCAGCTTCTGGGTCACACCGTGGAAGTTGTACTCGTCGAACGCCGCCATGATCTCAGCCTGTACCGCTTTGGCACGACCCACGGCCCAGCGATCCACCACCACCATGTCGGCAGGCGCCACCATGTCGGTCGCCGGATTGAAGCCGTTCAGGTTGGCCAGTAGGAAGCGGGCAGTGTTGCGGATACGGCGATAGGCGTCGGCAGAGCGCTTGAGGATCTCGTCGGAGACGGTCATCTCGCCGGTGTAGTCGGTGCTGGCGACCCACAGACGCAGGATGTCGGCACCCAGCTTGTTCATCACGTCCTGCGGGCTCACCACGTTGCCGATGGACTTGGACATCTTGCGACCCTGGCCATCCACGGTGAAGCCGTGAGTCAGCACCTGGTTGTAGGGAGCCTTGTCTTTCATCGCCACGCCGATCATCAGGGAGGACATGAACCAGCCGCGATGCTGGTCAGAGCCTTCCAGATACATGTCGGCCGGGTTGCCGTTGAACTCGGGACGGGCGTCGACCACGGAGGAGTGGGTCGAACCTGAGTCAAACCAGACGTCCAGGGTATCGGGCACCTTGTCGTACAGGTCGGCGTCGCTGCCCAGCAGTTCGGCCTTGTCCAGATCCCACCAGGCCTGAATGCCGGACTGTTCGACCCGCTTGGCGACTTCGTGCATCAGGCGCACGGATTCCGGGTGCAGTTCCTGGGTCTCCTTGTGGACGAACAGGGAGATGGGCACGCCCCAGGTACGCTGACGGGAGATACACCAGTCAGGACGGTTCTCGACCATCGCCTGGATACGGTTTTTACCCCAGGCCGGCACCCAGCCACTCTGGCCGTGCTGTTGGATGCCGTCTTGCTCGATGCGCTCGATCTCCTCCAGCGCGCGTTTGCGCAGACCCTTCTGCTCCATGCTGATGAACCACTGCGGGGTGGCACGGAAGATAATCGGGGTCTTGTGACGCCAGCAGTGCGGGTAGGAGTGGTTGAACACCTTGTGGTGCAGCAGGGCGCCGCGCTCGGTCAACACCTCGACCACGGAGGCGTTGGCCTTGAACACGTGCTGGCCGGCAAACAGTTCGGTATCCGGCAGGTACACGCCGTTGCTGCCAACCGGGTTGGCGACTTCCAGACCGTACTTCTGACCGACCACGAAGTCTTCCTGACCATGGCCAGGTGCGGTGTGTACGGCACCGGTACCGGCATCCAGGGTGACGTGGTCACCCAGCACCACCGGCACGTCGAAGCTGTAGAAGGGATGGTTGAAGCGCAGCAGCTCGAGTGCGGCGCCCTTGGCGTAGCCCAGGTTGTGGAACTGCTCGATACCGGCGCGATCCATCACGTCCTTGACCAGCTCGGCGGCCAGGATCAGGCGCTCGGGATGCTCCCCTTCCACCTGCACCAGCGCATAGTCCAGATCGGCGTGCATGGCGATGCCGCGGTTGGCGGGCAGAGTCCAGGGGGTGGTGGTCCAGATCACGGCAGAGATCGGGCCCTTGCCGGTGTGGCCTTCGGCGCAGTCAAACTTGGCGGCAACACCCGCCTCGTCGACGGCCTTGAAGCGCACATCGATGGAGGGGGAGTTCTTGTCGTAGTACTCCACTTCGGCTTCCGCCAGGGCGGAGCCACAGTCGGTACACCAGTGCACCGGCTTGGAACCTTTGTGCAGGTGGCCGTTTTCAACGATCTTGGCCATGGAGCGAATGATGTTGGCTTCGGTGCCAAAATCCATGGTCAGGTAGGGGTGTTCCCAGTCACCCAGCACGCCCAGCCGGATGAAGTCGGTCTTCTGCGCTTCGATCTGGGTCTTGGCGTATTTGCGGCACTCGGCGCGGAACTCGGCGGCGGAGACCTTCTCGCCCGG
Organism: Aeromonas sp. QDB54; assembly: GCF_027707385.1. Lineage (NCBI taxonomy): Bacteria > Pseudomonadati > Pseudomonadota > Gammaproteobacteria > Aeromonadales > Aeromonadaceae > Aeromonas > Aeromonas sp. QDB54. The sequence goes on from NZ_JAPCIT010000003.1 coordinate 63,941, forward strand.
CTTGCCGACCATGCCTTCTACTTTCAGTTCGATGGGCAGACCGTGGCAATCCCAGCCCGGCACGTAGGGGGAGTCGAAACCGGAGAGGCCCTTGGACTTGATGATGATGTCTTTGAGGATCTTGTTGACCGAGTGACCGATGTGAATGCTGCCGTTCGCATAGGGGGGGCCATCGTGCAGAATGAACGAAGGCTTGCCCGCTTTGGCGCGGCGAATGGCGCCGTAAAGATCCTGATCGTACCAACGTTTCAGCATGTTGGGTTCGCGCTTGGCCAGATCGCCACGCATCGGAAACTCGGTTTCCGGAAGATTCAGGGTGTGTTTATAGTCGCTCATCAGTCCTGGGTTCCCTTCTTTTCTAAAAGAGTGCTGGGTAAATGGAGTAGTGGCAGCCCGAACCAGGCTCGGGCCGCCAGGGCATCTCGTTCGATCTGCTCTTTCAAGGCGGTGAAAGAGGCAAACTTCTGCTCTTCGCGCAGCTTGTGGCGAAGCAGCACCTTGACCTGTTGACCATATAGGTCGCCAGAAAAATCAAATAGATGTACTTCCAATCTGGCTTGTGTACCGCTCAAGGTCGGCCGTACACCCACATTGGCGACACCGGGGAAGGTCTTGCCGGAACATAACACTTCCACCGCGAACACGCCACCGACCGGGATCACCTGGCGCTTGAGGGCCAGATTGGCGGTGGGAAAACCTATGGTGCGGCCCAGCTTGTCGCCGTGAGCCACCCGGCCGCTGATGGTATAGGGGCGGCCGAGCATCAGCTCCACCTCCGCCATGCGGCCGGCCGCGAGGGCCTCGCGCACCAGCGTGCTGCTGACCCGCTGACGGGACAACTGGAAGCTCTGGGTGCTGATCACCTCGAAACCGAAGCGCCGGCCGGCCTCTTCCAGCAGGTGGAAGTCCCCTTCCCGCCCCTTGCCGAAACGAAAATCGTCGCCCACCACCAGATAGTGCACGCCGAGTTTCTCCACCAGCAGTTGCTCGATGAAGGTGGTGGCGGACTGCTCGGCGAAGCGATGATTGAAACGCACGCAGAGCATGCGATCGATCTGCATCCCCTTGAGCGCTTCATACTTCTCCCTCAGGCGGCTAAGGCGGGCCGGCGCCGCGGCCCCGGCAAACAGCTCCAGCGGCTGCGGTTCAAACAGCATGACGCAGGCCGGCAGGCCCAGCTGGGCTGCTTTTTCCTGCAGGCGGGACAGCACGGCATGATGACCCTGATGAACCCCATCAAAGTTGCCAATGGTCAATACACACCCCCGGTGACGGGGCTTGATATTGTGAATACCGCGGATAAGCTCCATCAATGCCTTGTGCGTCGCTGCTATGAAAATCGCCGGATTATATATCAGGTGGCACTCTGGGTCAGCCCTGTTGCTGACCCGATTTCAGCCATCCCGCCCTGATTGCTGGTTCAGGTGGGACTTCAGCCATGGCGGGCCGACTCAGTCATCCCGCCCCGCTCTCAGATCTTTTGGCCGAATGCCCAGCGCCAGCAGGACACCGGCATAGATGGCGCCCCCCAGCACCAGCAGCATGGTCAGCTGCATGCTCGCCTTGCCCATGTGCCAGGCGCCCCATTGGGCCAGATCCGGCGAGAGGTAAAGGAGCACGCCCCCCATCAGCAGACTTGCGGTCAACAGCTTGAGGCAAAATACCCCGGTGTGGCGGGAGGGCCGGTAGACGTTCTGCTGATGGAGCCCTTTGAACAGCAGGGCCGCGTTCAGCGTGCCCGAGCAGGCAGTCGAGAGCGCCAGCCCCACGTAACCGAGCGGATAAATGAAGATGAGGTTGCAGGCCATGTTGGCCGCCATCGACATCATCCCGATCCGCACCGGGGTGCGGGTATCCTGGCGAGCGTAGTAGCCGGGGGCCAGCACCTTGATCAGCATCAGCGACAGCAGGCCCGTGGTGGATGCCAGCAGGCTCGCGCTGGACATGCTCACCTCATGCAAGCCGAACTCACCGCGCATGAACAGCACTCGCAGAATGGGTTCGCGCAGCACGGCAATCCCCACCATGGCGGGCAGGCCGAGCAGCATCACCATCCGTACCCCCCAGTCCATGGTGCGGGAGAAGTCGGCCGGATCGGCATCCACGTGCTTCTTGGCCAATGCCGGAAGAATGACGGTACTGATGGCGACACCGAACATGCCGAGCGGGAACTCCAGCAGTCGGTCCGAGTAATAGAGATAGCTGATGGCGCCGGTCGCGAGGAACGAGGCGAGCATGGTGTTGACCAGCAGGTTGATCTGGCTGACCGACACCCCGAACAGCGCCGGGATCATCAGGGTGCGGATCTTCACCACCCCGGGATGGTGCCAACCCCACTTGGGCCACACCAGCATGTTGATCTGGCGCAGGAACGGGAACTGGAACAGGAACTGCACCAGACCGCCGAGGAAAACACCGATGGCCAGCGCCAGCTCGGGGTCGTCCAGCCAGGGCGAAATCCACCAGGCGGCGGCGATCATGGTGATGTTGAGAAAGATCGGCGTGAAGGAGGAGACCCCGAAGCGGCCGAAGGTATTGAGGATGGCCCCCGCCATGGCGGTAAAGGTGATGAACCAGAGATAGGGGAAGGTGATCTTGAGCATCAGGCTCGCCATCTCGAACTTCTCGGCCGCCGGCCCGCCGTGCAACCAGTCCCAGAACCAGCCCCAACCGAACAGGGCGGTCAGCACCCCGGAACCCAGCACCCCGAGCAGGGTGACCACGGTGACGATCCCCCCTAGGGTGCCCGCCACTGCGGCCAGCAACTCGCGCACCTCGCTCTCGTCGCCCTTTTTCTTGTACTCCGTCATCACGGGAACAAAGGCCTGGTTGAAGGCACCTTCGGCGAACAGACGACGCAGAAAGTTGGGAATGCGGTTGGCAAAGAAGAAGACGTCTGCGGCCACCCCGGCACCGAGCAGATTTGCGATGACCACATCGCGCACCAAGCCCATCACGCGGGACGCCAACGTCATTCCGGACACTATCATGCCGGATTTGATCAATTTCTTACTCAAGACGAGGCCTCTGGAACTGTCGGAAAGAAAAGAATGCTGTTAGAATCGGCCGACAGTTTAACCGTCTCCCATCTGACACACCACCGGGGGGCGGTGTTTATTTGCACAAATCATTTGACAATATGTGGTTGAGAAGGCATATTTCCGGGCCTTTTCAATACACTCGCTAAGACAGTTTTAGGAGTTTTACCTTGGCTAACATCAAATCTGCTAAGAAGCGCGCTCTTCAGTCAGAGAAACGTCGTCAGCACAACGCCAGCCGTCGTTCCATGACCCGTACCTACCTGAAGAAAGTCATCGCTGCCATCGCCTCCGGCGACAAGGCTGCCGCGACTGCCGCTTTCGCTGTTGCTCAGCCGATCATGGATCGTATGGCGACCAAAGGCCTGATCCACAAGAACAAAGCTGCTCGTCACAAGAGCCGCCTGTCTGCCCAGATCAAAGCTATGGCTTAATTCAGCATCTGCTGAACAAAGCTAAAAAAACCGGCCTTCGTGCCGGTTTTTTATTTCTGTTCGCTGCAGTACAACTTGTGCAGCAATCCTATCATCTCGCGCACCTCGTGGCTGCGCAGCGAATAGTAGACCGTCTGGGCCTCCTTACGCGTCTCCACCAGTTCATCCCGCCGCAACACAGCCAGATGCTGTGACAACGCCGACTGGCTCAAGCCCAGCCGCTCGTTGAGCTCGCCCACCGACAGCTCCCGCTCCAGCAGCTGACACAGGATAAACAAGCGCCGCTCGTTGGCCAGCGCCTTGAGCAGAGCGACCGCCCGGCTTGCATTTGCCTCCATCTCTTCCAGTTGCATCTCATTCCCTCTCGTTCGAGGCAAGAATCATACTCTGTGGCCCGTCGATTTAAAATGACAGGGTTGCCGGTTGAATCGTGGTGAAATCCTCCTGACCGGCAAACAGAAAGGAGAAATCGCTCTCGCATACCCGTTTTACCGCCGGATGCTGGATCATCCGTTCAGCGAAGATGACGTAGTACTCCTCCATCAGATCCTGGGTCTCCCCCAGCAGCATCACCTCCTCCCCTTCCAGGATCTCCTCCCGATAGATGGTAGGAGCCATGAAGATGCCCTGGTTGAAGAAGCCGAATGCCTTCATCAGGGCCGCATCGTCAAACTCGCCGAGGATGCTGGGCGATACGCCCTGCTGCTCGAACCACTGGGTCAGCTGGCGGCCCATGGCGGTGCGCCGGCCCGGGATCAGCAGCTTGCGTTCCTCCAGACAGGCGGGAAAAGGGAGCGACGGCAGTGGCGCCTTGCAGAAGAAGCTGACCCCGCAGCCACCGAGCCGCTTGGAGAGCAGGCCGGCGTGCTGGCTGGAGTCCACCGGGCAGTCCGACAGGATCATGTCGAGCTTGTGCTCGCTCAGCTGCTCCAGCAGCAGCTCATGTGTCGATTCGAAGCAGCGCAGGTGGATGGAGCCGTCGTTGGGGATGACGGAGAGCAGTACCCGGCTTGCAAGGCGTTTGGAGAGCGCATCGGCGATGCCGACGTCGAACAGGATCTGGCTCTCCTTGCGGTAGTTCACGATATCCAGCATCTCGTAGGAGAGGCTGAACATCTTGTCGGCATAGCGAAACACCAGCTGACCCAGCTCGGTAGCCTCGAGGGAGCGCCCTTTACGCATCAACAGCTTGCCGCCCAGGCGCTGCTCCAGCAGCTTGATCTGGCCGGTGACGGTCTGCGGGGTCAAGAAGAGGGCTTCCGCCGCTTGCGTGACGGAGCCCTTCTTCTGAGTCATCCAAAAATAGTAGAGGTGATTGTAGTTAAGGTGTGACATCCGATGGGGTTCCCGCGCTGCGCGGACTCCGGTAGCAACTGAGTTCAGCCGCCAGAATGTCATACATGTCGCTGATCGAGTCAACCTTGTTCGCGTCGAACTGAGCCTGCAGATGGGCCTTGAGGCGGGCCGGATCCGGCATCCGCTCCCCGCAGTAACGCTTGTTGGACTGTTTGACCCGCTCGCCGGCCCGGCTGCTCAGCGCCCGCTCGGCGAAGGTCTCGCCAAATTGGGCCTTGGCCTGCTTGTCCCCCAGCATCAGGGCGCTGTCGACCACCCCGTTGAGGTAGGCCGAGCAGCCGGCCGAGGCCGCATCCTGCTGGCAATCCTGCAGACTGCCAGCCCAGGCCGTCTGGCTCAGCACCAGCAAGGCCAGCCATCCTAGTCTTTTCATAACCCCTCCGTGCTTTGGTCGGCCTCCCGGTTCGGGAGCGCCATGCGCAGGGCGAGATAACCGACGATCGCCGCCAGGGTCGATCCCACCAGGATCCCGAGGCGCGAATAGCTGCCGTAATCCAACCCTCCGTGCTCGAAGGCCAGCGAGGCGATGAACATCGACATGGTAAAGCCGATGCCGCACAGGATGCTGACCGCGAAGATCTGTTTGAAATTGACCCCGTTGGGCAATTGGGCAATGCCGAGCTTCACCGCCAGCCAGCTGATGGTGAACACCCCGAGCGGCTTGCCGATGAACAGCCCCAGCATGATGCCGAGCGGCACCGGGCTCAGCAGGGCGGAAAGACCGATCCCCTCCAGCGACACCCCGGCATTGGCAAAGGCGAACAGCGGCAGGATCAGGTAGGCACTCCAGGGGTGCAGGGCATGCTCCAGTTGCTTGAGCGGCGAGGCATAGCGCTTGCCGTTGAGCGGGATCATGAAGCCCACGATGACCCCGGCCAGGGTCGCATGGACGCCTGACTTCAGCACCGCTACCCAGAGCACCAGCCCCACCAGCATGTAGAGGCTGATCCTATCCTCGCCGCGGCGGTTCATCCACAGCAGGGTCAGGGTCGCCAGGATGCCGATCGCCAGCGCCGTCAGCGACAGCTGCTGGGTGTAGAACAGCGCGATGATGATGATGACGCCCAGGTCATCCATGATGGCCAGCGCCAGCAGGAACACCTTGAGGCTGACCGGCACCCGCTTGCCCAGCAGCGCCATCACCCCGAGGGCGAAGGCAATGTCGGTGGCGGCGGGAATGGCCCAGCCGGCGCGCGCCACTTCATCCGAGTAGTTGAAGAAGGCATAGATGAGCGCGGGTGCCAGCATGCCGCCCACCGCAGCGATGGCCGGGAAGGTGGCCTGCACCCGGGAAGAGAGGGCCCCTTCCAGCATCTCGCGCTTCACTTCGAGGCCGACCAGCAGGAAGAAGATGGCCATGAAGCCATCGTTGATCCAGAGCAGCAGCGGCTTGTTGATGTCGAGGGCGGCGATGCGCACCTGCACCTGGGTATCGAGGAAGGCCTGATAGCTGCCGGCCAGGCCGCTGTTGGCCAGGATCATCGCCAGCATGGCCGCCATGATCAGAATTATTCCGGAGGCAGCCTCCAGCTTGAGGAACTTTTTGATTACGTCGCTCATGGTTAAATTATCCACAGTATTACTTTGTTTTGAGTCTATATCCCATAACAATTAATGGAAAATCGTTTCTTACTGCGAAATACAACGAGAAAACCGAAGGCAAAATCAAACATGTCTGCTATAAGCAGGTTTTCTCCCATACGGATATCACTCGAAGCCCAGTCATCAGAATGAATATCCTGTGGTTTTTATGCATAAAAAAGGCGCCTCATGGGCGCCTTTCACATCAGATGGCGACGGGCGCCTTGATGCCGGGATGGGGGTCGTAACCCTCTATCTCGAAATCCTCGAACTTGTAATCGAAGATGGAGTCCGGCTTGCGCTTGATCACCAGGGTCGGCAGCGGGCGCGGCTCGCGAGAGAGCTGCAGTGCGGTCTGCTCCATGTGGTTGGAGTAGAGGTGCACGTCACCACCGGTCCAGACGAAGTCGCCCACGTCCAGGTCACACTGATGGGCCATCATGTGGGTCAGCAGGGCGTAGCTGGCGATGTTGAACGGCAGGCCGAGGAACACGTCACAGCTGCGCTGGTAGAGCTGGCAGGAGAGCTTGCCGTCGGCCACATAGAACTGGAAGAAGGCGTGGCAGGGGGCCAGCGCCATCTTGTCCAGTTCGCCCACGTTCCAGGCGGAGACGATGATGCGGCGCGAATCCGGATTGTGCTTGATGTCGTCCACCGCCTTCTGGATCTGATCGATGACAGACCCGTCAGCCGCCGGCCAGGAGCGCCACTGGGCGCCATATACCGGCCCCAGATCGCCGTTCTCGTCGGCCCACTCGTCCCAGATGCTGACGCCGTGCTCTTTCAGGTAGGCGGTGTTGGTATCGCCATTGAGGAACCACAGCAGCTCGTGAATGATGGAGCGCAGGTGGCACTTCTTGGTGGTGACCAGCGGGAAGCCTTCCGCCAGATTGAAGCGCATCTGATGGCCGAACAGGGAGACGGTGCCGGTACCGGTACGGTCGGATTTGACGGTCCCTTCATCGAGGATCTTCTGCATCAGGTCGAGATAGGCTCTCATTGCTTTGCCTCCTTGACGCGGTTACCGAACAGCTGCGGTCGCTTGTAGGCAACCCAGATCATCAGGGCACCGATGATGATCATCGGGGTGGAGAGGATCTGGCCCATGCTGATCTCCTGGAAGTAGAGACCGAGCTGGCTGTCCGGCTGGCGCACGAACTCCACCAGGAAGCGGAACAGGCCGTAGAACAGCAGGAACATGCCGGAGATGGCGCCACGGGGTGGGTTCTTGCGCCAGAACAGGTTGAGGATGATGAACAGCACCACCCCTTCCAGCGCGAACTGATAGAGCTGGGATGGGTGGCGTGGCTCAGGACCTGCCTCCGGGAAGATGATGGCCCAGGGCACATCGGTGACCCGGCCCCACAGCTCACCGTTGAGGAAGTTGCCGATGCGACCGACGCCGAGGCCGAACGGAATGAGCGGTGCCACGAAGTCAGCCACGGTGAAGAAGTGGCGGTTGGTCTTGTGGGCAAACCAGACCATGGCGGTGATGACCCCGATCAGGCCGCCGTGGAACGACATGCCACCGGTCCAGATCTTGAACAGGTAGAGGGGATCGGCCAGGAACATGTCGAAGTTGTAGAACAGCACGTAACCGACCCGGCCACCCAGGATCACCCCGAGGAAGCCGTAAAACAGCAGGTCCGAGACCTCGTTGCGGGTCCAGCCACTGTTCGGCGCATCCGCGCGGCGCCCCGCCAGCCACATGGCAAAGGCGAAACCAAACAGGTACATGAGACCATACCAGCGTACCGATAGTGGTCCCAAACTGAATGCTACGGGATCAATCTGCGAGAAAACCCAATATCCATCGTGCTGCATATGCGGCCCCAGTCATAAGAAAAGCCGCATTTTCCGATCATTCGTCAGCAGGGACAAGGCATGATTATCAATCAGTCTGTTTCGTTTTGTGACCGGCGCGCAGCAAACCGCCCAGGCCGTGCTCTTCCAGATAGCGGGCAAACAGGCCGCGCAGCACGTGCGGGTTGTCGTGCTTGAGGCCATCCGTCAGCAGTACCGTCAGTTCGCTCAGGGTGGACTGACGCAGCACGTACTTGATGCGGGCAATGTTGTGTGTGTTCATGCTGAAGCGGCGATAGCCCATGGCCAGCAACAGCAGCACCCCGACCGGATCACCGGCCAGCTCGCCACACACCGACACCGGCTTCTGGTAACGATGGGAGGCATCGACCAGCAGTTGCAGGGCGCGGATCACCGCCGGATGGAAGGCATCGTAGATGTTGGCGACCCTGGCGTTGTTGCGATCTACCGCCAGCAGGTACTGGGTCAGATCGTTGCTGCCCACCGACCAGAAATCGATGAGCGGCGCCATTTCGGGCAGGATGTAGAGTGCGGAGGGCACCTCGATCATCACCCCCAGGCTAGGATAGCGGATCACCGCCTCACGGCTGGCCGCCTCTTCCGACACTTCCCGCCAGGCCTGATCCAGCAGGCGGCGGGAGGCCTTGATTTCGCTGACGCTGCTGATCATTGGCAGCATGATGGCCAGATTGTCCAGCCCTTCGCTGGCCCGCAGCATCGCCTTGAGCTGCACCAGGAACAGTTCGGGGTGATCCAGGGTAAGCCGGATCCCCCGCCAGCCAAGGAAGGGATTTTCCTCGACGATGGGGAAATAGGGCAGCTGCTTGTCGCCGCCCACGTCCAGGGTGCGCATGCAGACCGGCCGATTGCGGTAGGTCTCCAGAATGCCGCGATAACGGGCGGTCTGCTCCCACTCGGAGGGGAAGCTGTCCTGCAGCATGAAGGGAATTTCGGTGCGATAGAGGCCGACCCCGTCCGCCAGCTGATTGAGGGATATTTCGGTGTCGGCACTGAGCCCGGCGTTGAGCAGCAGGGAGACAGGCACGCCGTCGGCCGTCTCGGAGGGCTGGTTGTCGACGCTGCGCACCAGAGTATCGAGCGCCCGCTCCTCGCTCAGCAGCTGGCGGTACTCGGTCAGGATCACCTGATTGGGTTCGATGAAGAGATCACCGCTGTAGCCATCGACCACCAGCATGCGACCGCCGATGTCGCCGAGCGGCAGATCCACCCCCATGATGGCCGCCACCCCCATGGCGCGAGCCAGAATGGCGGCGTGGGAGTTGGTGCCCCCCTTGAGCGACACCACCCCGGTCAGAAACTCGCGGGGAACTTCGGCCAGGATGGTGGCGGTCACCTCGTCGGCGACCAGCACCACCGGCTCGCCGATGGCGATATGCTCTGGCTCGTTTTGCACCAGCCGGCTGATGAGCCGCTGGGCAATGTCCTTCACATCGGTGGAGCGCTCCTGCAGGTAGGGATCCTTCATCCCCTTGAACTGATCGATCAGCCGGTCACTGATGAGCTTGACCGCCGATACCGCCGTCCAGTGCTCCTTGCTCACCTTGTTGCGAATGGGCTTGATGTAGCCCGGATCGTTCAGCAGATGCAGGTAGATGTCGAAGATGGCGACCGAGTCCTGGCTGTAGCTCTCGCGAAACCGCAGTGCCAGGCTCTCCAGATCGTGGCGTACCTCCTCCACCGCCACATTCAGCCGTTCCAGCTGTCTGGCGTGATCCTCATCCTTGCGCGGGGTGATGGAGTTGAGCTCCTTGCGCGGCCGCCACACCCAGGCCTTGGCCATGGCGATGCCGCTGGCACCGGCAATACCGCGCAGCGGCTTGCTCCAGTCGGTCTTCTGCAACCAGCCCTTGGCCTGGGCCTGGGCGATCCGGGCCGCCAGCTGGGCCGCCAGGGTCACCATGAAGGACTCTTCCCCCTCATCGAAGAGGCGGCTCTCCTTCTGCTGCACCACCAGAATGCCCACCACCTGACGCTGATGCATGATGGGGGCGCCGAGGAAGGAGCGAAACGCCTCTTCGGCCACATCGGGCAGGAACTTGAAGCTGGGATGGGAGGGGGCATCGGCCAGGTTGATCAGCTCTTCCCGCTGACCCACCAGACCGACGATGCCCTGCTCGAACGGCAGGGTGGCCTTGCCCACCGCCGACTCGGCCAGACCATCGGTCGCGGCTAGCCGGTAGCGGCGCATCTCGGGTTCTGAGACATAAACGGAACAGCAGTCCACCATCATGGCCAGCCGGGTCTGGCTGACCAGTGCCTGCAAGGCCAGCTCGAGGGTATTGGCCTCGGCCATGCTTTCGACGATGCGTCTGAGTTCCGTTAACAACTAATCTGTGCTCCTTAACGGGGGCGATTGCGCCGCCCATCCTTCTTGTTGACCTGAACTGCCGGCACCGGCATCGCCAGCGGGGCAAACTCCTTCATTACCCGTCGATAGACTTCCCGCTTGAAGGAGACGACCTGACGGACCGGATACCAGAAGCTGACCCAACGCCAGTCATCAAACTCGGGATGACCATGACAGCCGAACTGGATCCTGGACTCCCTGCCCGAATCCAACTGCAGCAAGAACCATTTTTGTTTTTGGCCAATACAGACCGGTGAACTGTCCCAACGAACGAGGCGTTTGGGCAAGCGGTACTTCAGCCAGTTGCGACTGGTGGCCATGATGGTCACATCTTCGGGCTTGAGGCCTATCTCCTCATACAGCTCACGATACATGGCCTGCTCCGGCGTCTCACCATCATCAACCCCTCCCTGCGGAAACTGCCAGGAGTGCTGCCCATAGCGCTTAGCCCACAATACTTGTCCGTCACGGTTACAGATCACGATTCCGACATTGGGACGAAACCCGTCGCCATCTATCACGTGATCACCTTATAAAGGCTGAATCTATAAGGGGATTGTTCCACATTCACCTCGTGGCAGCAAACAGGGACTGCGATCCCCCACTCATGAATAACTTTCAATTTCAAGCCGACTTATAAACAAATCCAAGGATCAACTGGACCAAGTTGCCCACCCAGACTGTGCATAAGCCTGTGAGCAAGCAGGTATATACAGTAGTTTCATTTATCTGTTCCAAACCAAGCGACAGCATACCCCATGTTGATAAAAACAGAATATGTATTTAAATACATGATGTTAAACAATCAATGCTGGATCAAGATCCATGTCTTTCACGGCCGGCGATCCGGGATCTCGATTGTGAACAAGTTCGACTGTTCAAAGATCCACCACGGCTATTTTATCCACAGGGGTGGCACACTATCTGCGCTGGAATCGCCGTTGAAATCGGTGCTGTTTCACATTTTTTTGTAACAATGAGCCAACTATTAGCACTTGCCGGCAGTTATCCAAGATTTCTGTGGATAACTGTGTGCAACAGCGCGAGCAAACCCTTGGACAACTATTTTGAGCCTGGATCCTGCCGGTCAATGACCGACGGCATAGAGACAAATTTGTTTAAAATCATTATGATAAGTACTTACTCACAAAACAGCCCCCCCTGTGCATACCCCTGCCAGGATCGGTTATAAAAACAGCGATCCTCAGCGAGGATCAGAGTTGCTAGAATAATTCCCCTTTGCAGGAGTGACCCATGCCCACCAACCCCCAGTCCGAGCAGGAATTGCTGGCCCGCGCCTATGCCATGGCGGGCTTCACGCTGGCCCAGCTGGCCGCCACGGCCGGCATCGCCGTGCCGGCGGATCTGCGTCGTGACAAGGGCTGGGTTGGTCAGCTGATCGAGTGGCAGCTGGGGGCCAGCGCCGGCAGCAAGCCCGAACAGGACTTCCCGGATCTCGGCATCGAACTCAAGACGATCCCCATCGATCCTCAGGGCAAACCGCTGGAGACCACCTTCGTCTGCGTGGCACCGCTGATCGGTGTCAGCGGCCAGCAGTGGGAACAGTCCAATGTGCGCAACAAGCTATCCCGCGTGCTCTGGATCCCGGTGGAGGGCAGCCGCGAGATCCCCATCGGTGAGCGCCGGATCGGCATGCCGCTGTTGTGGAGTCCGAATGAAGAGGAGGAGCGGCTGCTGCGCCAGGACTGGGAAGAGCTGATGGACATGATAGTGCTGGGAGAGGTGGAGCAGATCAGCGCCCGCCACGGCCAGGTGCTGCAACTGCGCCCCAAGGCGGCCAACAACAAGGCTCTGACCCGGGCCATCGGCCGCAATGGCCAGCCGATCATGACCCTACCGCGCGGCTTTTACCTCAAGATAGGCTTTACCCACGGGCTGCTGCAGCGCCACTTTGCCCTGCCCGCTTGATCTCGGTTATCAACATCCTTGTCATAAAGTGATATAAAAATAGCCAGAAGCTATTTCTTCGCAATCAGGACAAGGAGGCGTCATGCCGATCAACAAGCAATTTCTCAAGTCCCGCCCCGAGGTCAAGGTGACCTTTGCCGTGGAAAAAGAGGCCGCAGGAGAGGCCGAGCAGGTGCTGTTGCTGGGGGAGTTCAGCCAGTGGCAACCCATCGAGCTCAAGCGGATGAAGAGCGGTGAGTTCAAGACCACCCTCAATCTGCCGACCGACGGTCCCGCTCATTTCGAGTACTGCTACCAGCTGGTGCAACCCAACGGGGAGACCCACTACGACAACGACTGGGCGGCGGATGACTACGTGCCCGGCCCCTTCGGACGGGACAACTCGGTGGTGCGGGTCAGCCAGCCAGGTTGAGCCGACACACCCGAAGCGGATACAAAAAAGGCTCGCCATTGGCGAGCCTTTTCACTACCTGTCGAGCTTTTCGCCGACATACCGACACCAATTCGAATCGGATTAGTTGAGCTTCTCTTTGATACGAGCAGCTTTGCCGGACAGGTTGCGCAGGTAGTACAGTTTGGCGCGGCGAACATCACCACGACGCTTCAGTTCTACACTGTGGATCAGCGGAGAGTGAGTCTGGAATACACGCTCAACACCTTCGCCGTTGGAGATCTTGCGAACGGTGAAAGCAGAGTGCAGACCGCGGTTACGCTTGGCAATAACGATGCCTTCGAAAGCCTGCAGACGCTCTTTACCACCTTCTTTAACACGAACTTGAACACGTACGGTGTCGCCCTGGGCAAAAGCCGGGATGTCGGTACGCAGTTGCTCTTGTTCAAGCTGCTGAATAATCTTGCTCATTGTCTTTCCTTACCTAGGATAAACTGAAAACTCTACTTAACGCTGTCACGCACTTCGCGGACATACTCGGCAAGAAGTGATTCTTGCTCGTCAGTCAGAGCTAGGTTGTTAATAAGTTCCGGCCTTCTCTGCCAGGTTCGTCCGAGCGATTGCTTGAGCCGCCAGCGCCGAATCACTTCGTGATTGCCGCTTGTCAGCGCCTCTGGCACCGCCAATCCATCCAACAACTCCGGCCGAGTGTAGTGGGGATGATCCAGCAGGCCATCCGTGAAGGAGTCCTGCTCGGCACTGGCCTGATCGCCCAAAACCCCAGGGACCAGACGCGAAACCGCATCGATCAGGGTCATGGCAGGCAACTCGCCACCACTTAACACGTAATCCCCGATAGACCACTCTTCGTCGACTTCGGTTTGTATCACGCGTTCATCGATACCTTCGTATCGACCGGCGACCAGAATCAGTTTCTGATTCGTCGCCAACTCGGTCACGCCCGCTTGAGTCAGCTTGCGTCCCTGAGGAGAGAGATAGATGACTTTCGCTCCGTCTCCCGCCGCTTGCTTGGCTGCATGAATCGCGTCACGCAGCGGCTGAACCATCATTAACATGCCGGGCCCACCACCATAAGGACGATCATCGACCGTACGGTGTTTGTCGTGGGTAAAGTCCCGGGGGTTCCAGCACTCAATCTGCAGCAGGCCACTCTTGACGGCCCGACCCGTTACCCCGTGCTCGGTAATGGCTCGGAACATTTCAGGGAAGAGGCTAATCACCCCAATCCACATAAGAAACCTCCGGCACCCGTGTTAGCGCGGGAAACTAGAAACCAGGATCCCAATCAACTTCGATTGTTCGAGCAGTCAGATCAATGTTCTTGATCACCTGCTCTTCCAGGAACGGAATCAACCGCTCCTTCGCACCAAAGGCATCTTTTACATTGGCCTCAACCACCAACACATCGTTGGAGCCGGTTTCCATCAATTCGGTCACCTTGCCCAGGTCGTATCCCTTGGTGGTCACTACCGAGCAACCAATCAGGTCACGCCAGTAGAACTCGCCCTCAGGCAACGCAGGCAACAGATCGGCGGCTACGCCAATCTCGACATTGGTCAATGCCAGGGCATCCTCGCGCACGTCGATACCATCGAGTTTGCAGATCAGACCCTTGTTGTGACGCTTCCAGGATGAAACCTGAATTTCACGCCACACCCCGTTCTGATTGATCAGCCAGGGGTTGTAATCGAAAATCGCTTCGGCAACATCGGTGAAGGAGTTCACTTTAAGCCAGCCCTTGATGCCGTAAACGGTACCCAGGGTGCCCAGAACTACAGGTTTTTCCACCTTAACTCCTTACCGTTTGGCTGATTAAGCAGCTTTGGCAGCGTCTTTGATCAGCTTGGCAACGCGGTCAGAAACAGCGGCACCAGTACCAACCCAATGCTCGATGCGAGCCAGGTCCAGGTTCAGCTTTTCAGCGTTACCAGAAGCAACCGGGTTGAAGAAACCAACGCGCTCGATGAAACGACCGTCACGGGCGTTACGGCTGTCAGCAACTACTACCTGGTAGAACGGACGCTTTTTCGCGCCACCACGTTGTAAACGAATGGTTACCATATCGTCCTCATTAACATCTAATGAACAAGGCCCGCAAACACGCGGACCCTAGCTTAAAATAAGCCGCGTAATTCTACTTGGATTCGTAATAATTGCAACCAAGCCAGCCATTTTTTGCACAAGCGGCCCCATGAAAAGGGCCCACCCATGGTGAGCCCTTGACGTGTGCATGACGACCCGGCAATCAGAAGGGGCCGCGGCCACCACCGAATCCCGGCGGCAGCATGTTCTTCATCTGCCCCATCATCTTGCGCATGCCACCCTTGCCGGACATCTTCTTCATCATCCGCTGCATCTCGGTGAACTGCTTGAGCAGCTTGTTCACATCCTGCACCTGCATGCCCGAGCCTGCAGCGATACGACGCTTGCGAGAGCCCTTGATGAGGTCGGGATGGGCACGCTCCTTGGGCGTCATGGAGCTGATGATGGCCTCCATCCGCACAGTGAGCTTGTCATCCATCTGATCCTTGATGTTGTCCGGCAGGCCGGACATGCCCGGCAGCTTGTCGAGCATGCCCATCATGCCGCCCATGTTGCGCATCTGGGCCAGCTGCTCGCGGAAATCTTCCAGATCGAAGCCCTTGCCGCTCTTGACCTTGCTGGCCAGCTTGGCCGCCTTCTCTTTATCGACGTTGCGCTCCACCTCTTCGATGAGAGAGAGCACGTCGCCCATGCCGAGGATGCGGGAGGCCAGACGATCCGGGTGGAACGGCTCCAGCGCATCGGTCTTCTCGCCCATACCGATGAACTTGACCGGCTTGCCGGTGATGTGGCGCACCGACAGGGCGGCACCACCGCGGGCATCACCGTCCGCCTTGGTGAGGATCACGCCGGTGAGCGGCAGCGCCTCGTTGAAGGCCTTGGCGGTGTTGGCGGCATCCTGACCGGTCATGGCATCCACCACGAACAGGGTCTCGACTGGCTTGATGGTAGCGTGGAGATGTTTGATCTCGTCCATCATGTCGCTGTCGACGTGCAGGCGGCCGGCGGTATCGACGATCACCACGTCATAGAACTTCTTGCGCGCCTGATCGATGGCCGCATTGGCAATGTCGACCGGCTTCTGGCTGGCATCGCTCGGGAAGAAGTCCACACCGATGTCATTGGCCAGGGTTTCCAGCTGTTTGATCGCCGCCGGACGATAGACGTCGGCACTGACTACCAGCACCTTTTTCTTACTGCGCTCTTTGAGCAGCTTGGCCAGCTTGCCAACCGTGGTGGTTTTACCGGCACCCTGCAGACCCGCCATCAGGATGATGGCCGGTGGCTGGGCTGCCAAGTTGAGCTGCTCGTTGGCCTCCCCCATCACGGAAACCAGTTCGCCATGCACAATCTTGATGAAGGCCTGGCCCGGGCTCAGCGACTTGGCCACTTCCTGGCCAACCGCCCGCTCCTTGACGCGAGCCACGAAGTCACGCACCACCGGCAGGGCGACGTCCGCCTCGAGCAGCGCCATGCGAACTTCGCGCAGGGTCTCTTTGATGTTCTCTTCGGTCAGACGACCACGGCCGCTGACATTGCGCAGGGTGCGCGAGAGTCGTTCAGTCAAATTCTCAAACATGACGCATTCCGGTTCTTGGCGTAACAAATGGGGGCATTATACCTCAGCCGGCGCAATGAGGACGATTATTCGCCGCACACGACGGTGACCTGCCCTCAAAAGGGCAGGCACAATGAACCCAGGCTGGTATTTCGGCCGGTGCCGGCGCGCCTTCTGGTGCGCGTCGCTGCGGCAGACTGCTGCCTATATATGGGCGGATCGGCGGCTGCACAACTGGCGAGCACATCTTGTGCAAGGTATACTGCCCTTCCTATTCCCAATCGCTTGCTCGACAACGACCCGGTTATGATCGTGATCTCTGTTCTGGCCCTGGCGTTCTATTTGCTGGCCATCATTGCCTCTCTGCACCTGCTGCTCAGTGCCAAACCAGTGGGACAAGCCCCCCTGTTTGCCTGTATCGGACTGGCCCTGATCGCCCATGGCACCGCCGTGGCCGGCGAAGTGCTGGTGACTCACTCCGGCCAGAACCTGAGCATGCTCAACGTGGCCTCGCTGGTCAGCCTCATCATCAGCTGCTTCATGACCTGCGTCACCCGCCGCTTCAACGGCTGGATCCTGCTGCCGGTGGTCTACAGCTTCTCGGCCCTGCTGCTGGCCGCCAGCGCCCTCATTCCCGGTCGCTACATCACCCATCTGGAGGCCCATCCCCAGCTGCTGTTGCACATTGGTCTGGCGCTGATGGCCTACTCGGTATTGATGATCGCCTGCCTGTTTGCACTGCAGCTCGCCTGTCTGGACCGGCAGCTCAAATCGCGCAAGATCAGCCAGCTGCCCGCCATGCCGCCTCTGATGACGGTGGAGAAGCGGCTGTTCCAGCTCATCTCGGCGGGTCTGTTCCTGCTGACTCTCTCCATTGCCTCCGGCCTGTTCTTCCTCGAAGACATGTTCGCCCAGGGCAAATCCCACAAGGCCATCCTCTCGATCCTGGCCTGGTGCGTCTACGTGCTGCTGCTGTGGGGCCACCATACCCGTGGCTGGCGCGGTCGCAAGGTCATCACCCTGAGCCTGATCGGCAGCTTCATTCTGACCCTGGCCTATTTTGGCAGCCGGTTCGTCAAAGAAGTCTTGTTGAGCTGACCGCTACCCTTTTTATCACCCACTCCCACAGGAGCCCTTCTTGGACAGTATCTCAACGAGTACATTGCTGATTGTTCTCGTTATCTTGATCCTCTTGTCTGCTTTTTTCTCCAGTTCCGAAACCGGCATGATGTCCCTCAACCGCTACAAGTTGCGGCATCTGGCCCAGACCAAACACAAGGCTGCCCGCCGGGTAGAAAAGCTGCTCTCTCGCCCGGATCGCCTGCTGGGGCTGATCCTGATCGGCAACAACCTGGTCAACATCCTCGCCTCGGCCATCGCCACCATCGTCTGCATCCGCGTCTTCGGCGATCTCGGGGTGGCCATCGCCACCTTCGGCCTGACCCTGATCGTGCTGGTGTTTGGTGAAGTGACCCCCAAGACCCTGGCGGCCATGTTCCCGGAGAAGATTGCCTACCCGGCCTCCTGGGTGCTCAAGGGGCTGATGGTGCCGCTCTCGCCGCTGGTCTGGCTGATCAACGGCATCACCAGCGGCCTGCTCAAGCTGCTGCGGCTCAACCCCAGCAAGGATGACGCCCTCAATACCGAGGAGCTGCGTACCATCGTCAACGAGGCCGGCAGCCTCATCCCCCAGCGCCATCAGGAGATGCTGCTCAGCATTCTGGATCTGGACAAGATGACGGTGGAGCACATCATGGTGCCGCGCAGCGAGATCTACGCCATCGACATCAACGATGACTGGAAAACCATACTGCGCCAGCTGGCCCACTGCGCCCACACCAAGATCCTGCTTTATCGCGACAACATAGACGACGTGGTGGGCTTTCTGCACGCCCGCGACGCACTGAGGCTGATGGCCAGGGATCAGTTCAACAAGTCGAGCCTGCTGCGAGAGGTGGACGAGATCTACTTCATCCCGGAGGGAACGCCGCTCAACGTGCAGCTGGCCAAGTTCCAGCGCAACAAGGAGCGGATCGGCCTCATCGTTGACGAGTACGGCGACATTCAGGGACTGATCACCCTGGACGACATTCTGGAAGAGATAGTGGGCGACTTCACCACCTCCATGACCCCCGCTCCCAGCGACGAGATTCACCCCCAGCCGGACGGCTCCTTCCTGGTGGAGGGCTCCGCCAGCATCCGTGAGCTGAACAAGGAGATGAGCTGGCAACTGCCCATCGACGGGCCCAGAACACTCAATGGCGCCATCCTGGAATACCTGGAGGAGATTCCCCAGCCCAACATCAGCCTGCGGCTGGCCGGTTACCCCATCGAGATCCTGGAAGTGGAGAACAACATGGTGAAGATGGCGCGGATCATGCCTGATTTATACCGTAACGAGTCTGGCTTTGAAGATTGAAAAAAGGCTGCCACTGGCAGCCTTTTTTCTTGCTCACTCGCTCTCTTCATCCGGCTCCAGCACCAGAGTCGGAATCAATTCGCCAAATACCTTCTGCAGCTCGTCGCGATTGGCCAGCAGGTCTTGCAGGGTATAGCTGTCCATCACCGCCAGAAAGGCGTTCATCGCCTCCTTCAGGGCATTCTTCAGCAGACAGACCGAGACGATGTGGCAGGCCGGCGAGCCGCAATCTATCCCGTCCAGATTCCCTTCCAGCGCCCGGATCACCTGACCGATGTTGACGGTCTCCGGCGCACAAGCCATGCGGATCCCGCCATTCTTGCCGCGCTGGGACTGCAGATAGCCCAGTTTCACCAGCTGGTTCACCACCTTCACCATGTGATTGCGGGAGACGTCATACAAGGCGGAGACCTTGGCCACGCTCGACAATTCGCCCTCCGGCAGGGTCGCCAGATAGAGCAGGGCTCTCAATCCAAAATCGGTATAGCTAGTTAGTCTCATAGTGCCTGTGGCGCATCGCGCGGAAATTGATTATTGATTCAGATCAAATAAACATCTAGGATGCAGCTTATTAAGTGACATTTTAGATGTTCAATTAGCAAGGACCCCCTATGTTAGACCAAGCCACCATCGCCGTCATCAAAAGCACCATCCCTTTGCTCGAATCGGCGGGCCCCGCGCTCACCCAGCACTTCTACCAGCGCATGTTCAGCCATAACCCGGAACTGAAGGACATTTTCAACCTGGCGCACCAGCGCAGCGGCGGTCAGCCGCTGGCGTTGTTCAATGCGGTGGCGGCCTATGCCAAGAACATCGACAACCTGGGGGCACTGGCCGGGGCCGTGGAGCGTATCGCCCACAAGCACACGGGTTTCCTGATCCAGCCAGAACAATATCACATTGTAGGTAGTCATCTCTTGGCCACGCTCAAAGAATTGGGTGGAAGTGCGGTCACCGACGAGGTGCTGGATGCCTGGGGCAAGGCGTATGGTGTGCTCGCCAGCATCTTCATCGGCCGCGAGAGCGAGATTTATCAGGAGAAGGCGAGCCAGGCAGGTGGCTGGCAGGGTTCCCGCCCCTTCCTGATCAAGGAGAAGCGGCTCGAAAGCGAGCTCATCACCTCCTTCCTGCTGGCGCCGGTAGATGGCAAGCCGGTACTGGACTTCAAGCCGGGCCAGTACCTCAGCATCAAGCTGGTCCACCCCGAGCTGGAATATCAGGAGATCCGCCAGTACTCCCTCTCCGATGCCCCCAACGGCCAGCACTACCGCATCAGCGTCAAACGCGAGCCGCAGGGCCAGGTTTCCAACCTGCTGCACGATCATCTGCAAGCGGGTGACAAGATTGAGGTCATGCCCCCCACCGGCGATTTCTACCTGAAAGCCGATGGCCATACCCCGGTGGTGCTGCTCTCGGCCGGTGTGGGTGTCACGCCGATGATGAGCATGCTCAACCAGTTGCTGGCGAACGGCCATCAGGCCGACATCACCTGGCTGCACGCCTGTGAACAGGGTGCCGTACATGCCTTCAGGGAGGATATTCAGCAAAAATCCCGCCAAAACGCCAACCTGCTGAGCCGGGTCTGGTATCGGGAGCCCCAGGCCAGTGATGTGCAGGGCGAAGATTACGACTTTGCCGGCACCATGGACCTGACTGCAGTGAAGGAGCGCATCACGCCGCAGGCCCACTACTACTTCTGTGGTCCCGTCGGCTTCATGCAGGCAGTCAAGCAGCAGCTGATCGCGGCAGACATTCCGGCCGGCCAGCTCCATTACGAAGTTTTTGGTCCCCACCAAGATCTGTAAGGCGATCTGATCACTATAACCAGCTGAGGGGCCAGCCTGTCACGGCACGGCGGCCGGCACCTCCCGGCCCACGGATGCAGATCCGTGGGTCATTTTTTTGGCTAAGTGCATCGCCTTGGCGCGGGCGATGGCATTGGCCGGCATCCGGTTGCCGAGCCGGCTCAGCAGGCTGGTCGCCTTCTGGTGCAGCGCCTTGTCGCCGATCACCGTGCTGTGCAACCAGTGGTAGGCCTCTTCATAGTCGAGCGGGCTGCCCATTCCCTGCAGCAGCATCTCCACCCACTCTATCTGTGCCCGCTGGAAGCCCAGGCTGGCGGCCTCCCGCATCAGGGTCTCGGCCTTGAGCAGATCCTTTTGCACCAGCGTGCCTTTCCAGTAGTAACGGCCCAGTTGTTCCAGCGCCGGCGCCAATCCCTGATTGGCCGCCTCCCACATGAATTTGACCCCCAGCTCCGCGTTGGGCTTGATGCAGACCCCCCAGGCCAGCATGTCCCCCCACAGAAACTGATAGGCAGGCACCTTCATCACCTCGGCCCGCACCTCGATATCCTGGGTAAGCTGGCACCTGTCCTGCTTTACCTGCTGCAGGTGACGCCCCTGTTCAATCCAGTTGAGCAGCTCGTCCTGGCGATAGAGCGGCACCGCCTGCAGTGTGCCACTGTCCACATTCAGGCCGCTGCTGCTGCTCGGGGTGCTGGTCATGGGGCGGCTATTGGGTGAGCGCCCGCTATCCGTGGCGGCAGGTGCAGGAATGGGGGCCGCTGCCGGCGCATCGGCCGTCGCCGGGCTGGTCGATGGCGCAGCCGTGGTATCCGTGGCCGCCGGCACCGCGGCTGCAGCAGATGGGACCGCCGCCTCCGGTTGCGCCGGCGTACTGGCCGGTGCGGAGGCGGCCACGGCCCCGCTCGTCGCGGCGGCGGCAGAGGCGGAAGGCTCGGCCCCCTGCGCCTGGCTCGTCAGCAATGGGGGCGTCAGCAAACAGAGAAGGCCGACAAGGGTAATGGGTTTCATCATAAGGATCTCCTGCAGCACCCTGTTATCGGCAGCCGGCAGCATCCCCTTAGGCCGGCGCCGCCTGCATCCGTCACCATAACGACAAAGGGGAGCCGAAGCTCCCCTTGCTGTCCATCCGGACGCCTTACTTGACGAAGTCGACACCCAGCTGGATATCGGCTTTCAGAGTGGCCAGCATGCCATCCATCGCCTCTTGTTCGAAGGCGCTCAGCTTGCCGTAGTCCAGCACGGTTTCGACACCGTTCTTGCCAAGCAGGATGGGCTGCGCGAAGAAGGTGGCGTGTTTGCCGTCGCCTTCCACGTAGGCGCACTCAATGACGTTGGCTTCACCCTGCAGACCCTTGATGAGCGACAAGCCGAAACGGCAGGCAGCCTGGCCCATGGAGAGAGTAGCGGAACCGCCACCGGCCTTGGCTTCCACCACTTCGGTACCGGCGTTCTGGATACGCTTGGTCATGGCGGCCACTTCGTCGGCGGTGAAGCTGGCACCGTCGATCTGGGAGAGCAGCGGCAGAATGGTCACGCCACTGTGGCCACCGATCACGTTGACGCGCACCTTGTCGACGTTCAGACCCTTGGCGTCGGCCACGAAGGTCTCGGCACGGATCACGTCCAGGGTGGTGACACCAAACAGGCGACGCTTGTCATAGACACCGGCTTTCTTCAGCACTTCGGCCGCGATGGCGACCGTGGTGTTGACCGGGTTGGTGATGATGCCGATCAGCGCTTTCGGGCAGGAGGCCGCGCACTTTTCCACCAGGTTCTTGACGATGCCGGCGTTGATGTTGAACAGGTCGGAACGATCCATGCCGGGCTTGCGAGCCACGCCGGCGGAGATCAGCACGACATCGGCGCCGACCAGAGCCGGGCTCGGATCTTCACCGCAGAAACCTTTTACTTTCACGTCAGTCGGGATATGGCTCAGATCGACCGCCACGCCCGGGGTCACCGGAGCGATGTCATACAGGCTCAATTCGGAACCAGCTGGCAGACGGTTTTTCAACAGCAGAGCGAGGGCTTGGCCGATGCCACCGGCGGCACCCAGAACGGCAACTTTCATGATCAACTCCATGTTTAAGCGTAGGTTTAAGGTTGTTTCTTGTTGTGCGCCCAACCTTAAAGGATCCCCCCCTAAAAAACAATCTGATAACAGTTGTAATCACAGGTTCTGTGAGCCAATAAACAGGCGGCGAATAAAAATGGGGGAAAATGCAAAAAATTGGAGGGGAAGCACAGATTTCCTGCACTTACCCTCACCATTAATAGGTAGATCTACCGACTTCAGCCCTGGAAGGCCAACGCCCGGCGCTCACACCAACGAAAACCAATTGTTAACAATCCGTTCATGGTCAGGTAGAGGGCACCGGCCACGGTGAACACCGCCAGGGTGTCATAGGTCTGGGCATTGAGGCGCTGGGCCAGCCCCATCACATCCATGATGGTGATGGTACTGGCGAGCGAACTCCCCTTGAGCACCAGGATCACCTCGTTGGAGTAGGCGGGCACCAGCCGCCGGGCGGCGTGACGCACCTTCATCCACAGGGTCTGGCCGGCGGAGAAACCGAGCGCGCGGCAGGCCTCTACCTCACCGGCCGGAATCGCATCGAGCGCCCCCTTGAACAGCCGGGTGGAATAAGCGGCGGTATTGAAGCCGAGCGCCAGCACGGCGCAGAACCAGGGCTGCTTGAGCAGCGGCCAGAGCGGCCCCTCTTTGAGCCAGGCAAACTGGCCCGGCCCGTAGTAGATGAGGAAGATCTGGATCAGCAGCGGCGTGCCGGTGAAGATCAGCACCCACAGCTGCACCAGCTGGGTCGCCACCGGAATGCGGCGCTCCAGCACCCAGGTCATGGCAGCCGCCATCAGCACGCCGAGCAGCAGGCTGAATGCCGTGAGTTGCAGGGTAATCGCCAGGCCACCCAGCAGGGTCATCAGGTAATCCTGCATGATCAGCCTCCGTAACGACGGGTGTAACGGGACGCCTGCTTCAAGCCAAACTCACTCACCAGGCTGATGGCCAGGTAGATGAGGGCCGCCGCGGCATACCAGGTGAAGGGTTGATAGGTGCTGGCCGAAGCCATCTGGGCCTGGCGCATCATCTCGTTCACCCCGATGAGGGAGACCAGTGCGGTGTCCTTGAGCAGCACCAACCACTGATTGCCGAGCCCCGGCAGGGCGTGCCGCCACGCCTGCGGCAGCACGATGCGAAAGAAGATGTGCCCCTTACCAAGACCGAGCGCCAGTGCCGCCAACCGCTGCCCGGCGGGCACCGCATTGAGGGCGGCCCGCAGGGTCTGGGTGGCGTAGCTGGCGAACAGCAGGGAGAGCGCCAGCACGCCGCAGGCGAACGGGCTGAATTCCACGTACTCGCCGGTGATGAGGAACAGCACCTGGGTCGAGCCGAAGTAGATGAACAGCACCACCAGCAGCTCGGGCAAGCCGCGAATAAGCGTGGTGAGAGTGGCCACCGGCCACACCAGAGCGCGCTGCTTGCTCAGTTCGGCGGCGCTGAACGCCAGCGCCAGCACCATTCCCCCGACCAGGGATGCCAAGGCCAGCCCGAGGGTCATCCAGGCTGCATCCAACAACAGGCTCAACATGGCTTAGTGCGCGAAATATTTGTCGTAGATCTTCTGATAGGTGCCGTTGGCCTTGATGTCGGCCAGCCCCTTGTTCAGCTGAGTCAGCAGCTCCTGATTGCCCTTGGCCACCGCGATGCCAAAGCCGGTACCGAAGTACTTGGCGTCAGTCACCGGCGTGCCGATCACGGCATACTCCTTGTGCTGCTTGAGCCAGTCGGCGGCGACCGCGGTATCGGCAAACACACCGTCGGTACGGCCGTTCATCATGTCGAGGAAGGCGCTCTGGTAGCTGGCGTAGGGCACGGTTAGCAGACCCTTGCTCACCCAGTTGTCCACCAGATAGGACTGGTGGGAAGTGCCGTTCTGCACGCCGACGGTCTTGTCCACCAGCTCTTCCGGCCCCTTGAAGGCGCCCTTCTTGGTCACGAACACGGCGGAGTTCTGGTAATAGATGTCGGAGAAATCGACCTGGGCGGCCCGCTCCGGGGTCACGTCCATGGCGGCGATGGCTGCGTCATAGCGACGGAATTTCAGGCTGGGGATCAGGCTGTCGAAGGCCTGGTTGTGGAAGCTGCACTCCAGCTTGGCCTGTTCACAGATGGCGCGGGCCAGATCGATGTCAAAACCCTGGAACTCGTTCTTGTCGTCCAGGTATTCGAACGGCGCGTAGGTGGCCTCGGTGGCGAACTTGATCTCCTTGGCCAGCACCGAGGTGCTCAGCAGGCCCATGGCGGCGACCAGCAACAGACTCTTTTTCATGACAGCTTCCTTATCGATTTGAATATCAATGCATCAAGAATTCGGCAAACCGGCTGGTTTGCGGGGCTTGGAAAATGGCGGCGGAGCCGGCTTCGATGATCCGCCCCTTCTCCAGATAGATCACCTGACTGGCCACCTTGCGGGCAAACTCCACCTCGTGGGTCACCACCACCTGGGTGATGCCGGTCTGGCCCAGGTTGCGGATGATCTCCGCCACTTCCTTGGTGATCTCGGGGTCGAGGGCGGCGGTCGGCTCGTCAAACAGCAGCACCTGGGGGTCCATCATCAGGGTACGAGCGATGGCCACCCGCTGCTGCTGACCACCGGACAGCCGCGCCGGCCAGGCATCGCGCTTGTCGGCCAGTTGCAGCTGGGCCAGCAGATAGCCCCCCTTCTCCATGGCCGCCGCCTTGCTCATGCCAAGCAGCTTGACCGGCGCCTCGATGAGGTTCTCCATCACGGTGAGATGGGGCCACAGATTGTACTGCTGGAACACCATGCCCACCTTGCGCCGCAGCGCCTGGGTCTGGCGGTTGAACTCGGCGGTGGAGAGGCTGGATGGGAAAGAAAATTCACTTTCACCGATGCGCAGAACACCGGCATCCGGGGTGTCCAGCAGGTTCATCATGCGCAGCAGAGAACTCTTGCCGGCACCGCTCGGGCCCAGCAGCACCAAGGTCTCACCGGGAGCGGTCCGAAAGCTGACCTGTTGCAGTACCGGCACCTTGTGCCAGGATTTTTCGATACCGATTAATTCAATACCCATACAGCCCAATTGAATAAGTTTTCAAAATTTCGTCCTGATTCTAACGCTGGCATGGGTGGATGCAAGCTATATTTGAATCAATATGCAGAACAAGCGCCGCTTCCTTGCAAAAATAGGCATATGAATGCAAAATGGGCACGCTGTTCATATCTGCCGCCTGAGCGTGACAGGCAGCCAAACCTCCTCATTCGTGAGTCCAAGATGAAGCATAACGACAAGCAAGAAAAACTGGCCAAGGCCTTTAAAGCCTTGCTGAAAGAAGAACGATTTGGCTCCCAGGCAGAGATAGTGACTGCCCTGCAAGAGATGGGCTTCGAAAACATCAACCAGTCCAAGGTATCGCGCATGCTGAGCCGCTTCGGCGCCGTTCGCACCCGCAATGCCAAGATGGAAATGGTCTACTGCCTGCCGGTGGAACTGGGCGTGCCCACCACCTCCAGCCCGCTCAAGAATCTGGTGCTGGATGTCGACCACAACGGTGCCCTGGTGGTGATCCATACCAGCCCGGGTGCGGCCCAGCTGATCGCCCGCCTGCTCGACTCCCTTGGCAAGGCCGAAGGGATCCTCGGCACCATCGCCGGTGACGACACCATCTTCATCACCCCGACCAGCGACACCGACATCGAAGAGCTCTACCTCTCCGCCCTCGAGCTGTTCGAACAGACGCCGTAATGGTTGCCGCCGCCTCATCGCGGTCCCGCCAAAACGCAAAATCCCGGCCAAGGCCGGGATTTTTGTTATCTGCGGGTGGGCGAGCCTTATTTGCCCTGCGCCACCAGAAAATCTTCTGAAGGGGCGAAGAAGGCTGCGCCGGTCACCGCCCTGGTGAAGCGCAGCAGGTGATCGAAGTGACTGCCCTCGCCCTTGTACATGCTGGCCAGCATGGCGTTGAAGTGCTGCGGGGTGCGGCAGCAGGAGATGAAGTAGAGCCCCTGCTCACGCATGGTGCCCCAGGGCATGCTCTGGCGCAGGATCTCCATGGACTCCCCCTTCGGCGTCTTGAGGTTGACCCGCTTGATGTGGGCGGTCAGCGGCTTGTCGGCCGACTCGTACTCGATGTTGTCGACCTTGGTGCGACCTATGATGTCTTCCTGCTCCTTCAGTGCCAGCTTCTCCCAGTCGCTCATGGCGTGGACCCAGCGCTGCACGTGGATGTAGGAGCCGCCGGCAAACTCGCCGCCGTCCAGCAGCGCCACTTCGGCGCGGTGCTCATCCTGCGGGTTCTCGGTGCCGTCGACGAAACCGGTCAGATCGCGGCAGTCGAGGTTGCGAAAACCGCGCACCTCTTCCGCCAGTGCCACCAAGCCCGCCAGCAGGGCCATGACGCGCTGACCGGCATGGTGCAGCACATCGACCCGATCGGCGCGCAGTTGCACGAACAGATCAAACGGCGTATTGGGCGCCTCCTGGCCGTTGGCGGATTGCGCCATGAAGCTGCGGAACTGGGGCGGGCGGGCGGCAGGATAGAGGCCATCCCAGGCATCGGCACCGACGGCGACCAGACCGCTGAAGCCGGCAGCGGGGAAATCGGCGGCCACCGCCTCCCACAGGGCCGGCAACCTGGCCAGACGGGCCACCAGCTCGGCGGCGTCACCGGTACGGTTGAACATCAGATAGAGGGCGTGCAGATTGGGCTCGGCACAGATCCCGGCTTGGGCTTTCATATATCTCTCCCCTGAACAGACATTGGCGATATGGGCGGTTAGCGTTGCGCGATTATAAACCAGCGCGGTTCCAGTTCATTGATTTCACGACGATATCACGCGTTCAGGGTAAAGGGTCAAACAACACCAGCGCGTGGGGCGTCACCCTGACCCGCGCCCGCGCTCCCTCCAGCGGCTCGCCGATGCTCGCCTCCAGCCGCAGCTCGCCACTCTCGAACAGCACCCGGCAGTGATGGCCGAGGAACTGCTGCTCCACCACCTTGAGCTCGCCATCCGCGACGCTCTCCAGCAGCAGCTGCTGGGGCCTGAGCATCAGTTGCAGCAGCTCACCCACTGCCCGGCCATGGGGCTCGCTGCCGCAGATGACTCCGAGCGCCGTGCGCACACAGTGGCTGTCCACCACCTCGGCCGCCAGGTAGTTGACCCCGCCGAGAAACTCCGCCACGAAGCGGTTCTGGGGGCGGCGATAGAGCTGCTCCGGCTGACCCACCTGTTCGATGTGACCCGCGCGAAACAGCGCCAGCCGATCGGCGAAGGCGAACGCCTCTTCCTTGCTGTGACTGACGAAGATGGCGCCGATCCCCTGCTGCTTGAGCAGGGCGCGGATCTCCAGGATCAACTTCATCCTTACCTGGGTGTCGATGTTGGAGAAGGGTTCGTCCAGCAGCATCAGCCGCGGCTTGCATACCAGCGCCCGGGCAATCGCCACCCGCTGCTGCTGGCCACCGGAGAGCTGATGGGGATAGCGATCCCCCAGCCCCTGCAGATTGACCAGCGCCAGCGCCTCGTCCACCTGCTGCTGGCGGGCACGGCGATCGAGTTTGGTCAGGCCAAAGCCGACGTTGTCGGCCACCGTCAGGTGGGGAAAAAGGGCGTAATCCTGAAAGATCATGCCGATGTTGCGCGCCTCGGGCGGCACGCTGACATCCGGCCCGTCGAGCAGGGTATCGCCGAGGCGGATCGTGCCCTCCGCCAGCGGCAGCAGGCCGGCGATGGCCTTGAGCAGCGTGGTCTTGCCGCAGCCGCTCGCCCCCAGCAGGCAGACAATCTCGTTGTCGGCCACCGTCAGGGAGAGCTGCTCCAGCACATTGCGGCCGTTGTAACGGCAACTGACATTTTCAACCTGCAAACAGGACAAGGCTGACTTCCTCTCATTTCTGGCGGTGTGCGGCCTTTCGGCTCAGCACACTGCATGCAATTTCATTGGCCTACGTGGCGACTCAGTGCCCCGCCCCATCCAGGTTGCGGTTGACCCAGATCAGCGGCAACAGCCCCACCAGCACGATGACGATGGCACCGAGCGCGCCGCGCTCCAGCATCTCGTCCGACACGAACTGGTAGACGTGGGTCGCCAGGGTGTCGAAGTTGAACGGCCGCAGCAGCAGGGCGGCAGGCAGCTCCTTCATGGATTCGATGAACACCAGCATGGCACCGGCAAACAGCCCGCGCCGTACCAGCGGCAGGTGCACCCGCCGCAGCATGGCGCCATCCCCCTGCCCTAAGGATCGGGCCGCCATGTCGAGGCTGGGGGAGATCTTGCCCATGCTGCTCTCCACCGAACCGATGGCGATGGCCACGAAGCGCACCAGATAGCCGAACACGATGGCGGTGATGGTACCGGTCAGCAGCAGACCCGGGCCCTGACGCCCCAGCCACTCGGCCAGATCGTTGATGGCAAAATCGAGGGCGGTGAGCGGCACCAGCACCCCGATGGCCAGCACGGTACCCGGCATGGCGTAACCCATGGCCGCGATGCGCAGCGGCAGCAGGCTCTTGACTCCGCCATCGAGGCGACGACAGAAGCCGAGCAGCAGGGCGATGCCCATGGCCAGCAGGGCGGTCAGCGCCGAGATAGCCAAGCTGTTGCCGGCAAAGCGAACGAACTCCGGCGTCCACGACAATTCGAAGTAGCGCACGCCGTAATCGAGCAGGATGACGAACGGCAGGCCGAAGCCGGCCAGCACCAGCCCCCAGCACCAGAGAGCGGCCAACCAACGGCCAATCCCCTTGAGCGGATAGCACAGCGGCTGCTCATGACCCATCGACTTCTGGAACACCTGCTGCCGGCTGCGCGAGCGGCGCTCCAGCGCGATCAGCAGCACCACCGCCAGCAGCATCAGGCAGGAGAGCTTGGCGGCGGTGGCCAAGCTGCCATAACCGAGCCAGGTGTCGTAGACCGCCGTGGTCAGGGTGTTGATGGCAAAGAAGTGAACGGTGGCAAAATCGGCCAGCGTCTCCATCGCCACCAGCGATACCGCCACCATGATGGCCGGGCGCGCCAGCGGCAGGCTGAGGCGGCGAAAACTCTGCCAGGGGGAGCAACCGAGCAGGCGGCTGGAGTGAATGAGGCTGACCGACTGCTCGAGAAAAGAGGCGCGGGTCAGCAGATAGACGTAGGGAAACAGCACCAGCGCCAGCACCCAGGCGGCGCCGCCGAGGGAGCGGATGGCCGGAAACCAGTAATCGGCCGGCCCGCTCCAGCCAAACAGCTGCCGCAGTCCCGCTTGCAGCGGGCCCGAGTAGTCGAGCAGGTCGGTATAGACGTAGGCGACGATATAGGAGGGCATGGCCATCGGCAGCATCAGCGCCCACTGCAGGGCGCGCCGCCCCGGCACCTGGCACATGGCCACCAGCCAGGCGGTCGGCACACCGAACAGCAGACTGAGCAGCACCACGCCGACCACCAGCCCCAGGGTATTGGCCAGATAGTCGAACAGCACGGTATCGGCGAGGTGGCCAAACAGATCTCCGTCGGCCGACAAGGCGGAGAAGACCAGTGCAAGCACCGGCAAAGCCAGCAGCAGGGCGCTGGCCCAGCTGCCGGTAATCCATCCAAAATTTTTCATGAGACCACAGAGGTTGATGGGGCCCTTGGCCCCATCTGAATTACAAGTCGAATTTCACTTCATCCAGTAACTGCAAGGCGTCCTTGCGGTGCTTGGCGTAATCGCTGACCGGTAGCGCGTCAGACTTGAAGCTGCCCCAGGACTTGACCATGGCGGAAGGCTCGACCCCGGCCTTGACCGGATATTCGGCGTTCACGTCCGCATACATGTGCTGGGCGGTGTCGCCGGCGAGGAACTCCATCAGCTTCTGGGCCTCAACCTTGTTCTTGGCGTACTTGGTCATGGCCACGCCGCTCACGTTGACGTGGGCGCCGCGGTCAGCCTGGTTCGGGAAGTTGATGTAGACGGCATCGGCCCAAGCCTTCTGCGCCGGATCCTTCAACATGGCACCCAGGTAGTAGCTATTGCCGAGCGACAGGTCACAGATACCATCCTTGATCGCTTTGACCTGATCCCGGTCGTTGCCCTGCGGCTTGCGCGCCAGGTTGGCCTTGACCCCTTCCAGCCAGCTCTTGGTCTCGGTCATGCCGTGATGAGCGATCATGGAGGAGACCAGCGCCACATTGTACTCATGCTTGCCGCTGCGGGTGCAGATTTTTCCTTTGAATTCAGGCTTGGCCAGATCTTCGTAGCTGATGGTATCGAGCTTGCCGAGACGATCCTTGCTGGAATAGATGGCGCGCACCCGGGTGGTCAGCGCGAACCAGCGGTTGTCCGGATCGCGATAGATGGCGGGGATGTTCTCCTGCAGGATCTTGCTGTCCACCGGCTGCACCAGCCCCTTGTCCATCAGATCGGTCAGCCGGCTGATGTCGACGGTCAGCATCAGATCCGCCGGGGAGAGCTTGCCTTCCCGCTCCAGACGCTCGTTCAGCCCCTCTTTGGCGAACACCACGTTGACCTTGATGCCCGATTCCTTCTCGAACTGCTGGATGATGGGCTTGATCAGCTCATCCTGCCGGTTGGAGTAGACATTTACCTCCCCTGCCGCCAATGCCGACTGAGCCGCCAACGCAGAGAAAGCCAGTGCCAACATCTTCATTTTCATCATCCATTCCTTGAGTTGCTATATCGAGTGAGAACCATTGCTGTTTGCATTTTGCATTGAGCTCGACAGCCGGATCAAGAAATCCTGATGTGGCGGGATCACATATTTAAACCCTGTTCAAACAAAGGGGCCGGATAGAATCCTATCCGGCCCCACCATGGAGTCAATCAGCGACAAAGTACCGATCATTCGCCCCATCCAGCGCGATCAGAGCGCCTCGTCGTCGCTCTCACCGGTCCGAATGCGCACGGCCTGCAGCAGGTCGTAGACGAAGATCTTGCCATCACCGATCTTGCCGGTATAGGCGGCCTTGCAGATCGCCTCGATCACCCCTTCGACGTTGTCGTCGGCCGTCGCTATCTCCAGCTTTACCTTGGGCAGGAAGTCGACCTGATACTCGGCTCCCCGGTATAATTCGGTGTGCCCCTTCTGGCGGCCAAACCCTTTGACCTCGGACACGGTCAGACCCTCGACCCCCAGGTTGGCGATGGCTTCGCGCACGTCGTCCAACTTGAAGGGTTTGATAATCGCAGTAATCAGCTTCATCTGGTTGCTCCCAATCCATGGTATGTCATGAATGGGGAATCAATTCTTGTGCCAAGTCTTTTTATTGTTTAATTTCAAAAAGATAGCATTTACGTCTGGAGCAGGACTCTCCCGGCATCACCAAGGGAGCGCATCTCGCCCCATTATGAGGCACCAAGCTGAGCCAGCCACAGCCGATGCACCAAACAAGAGCACCGCAGTATGTTAGTCATCTCCAACAGCGTTACCCTGCCCTGGCATGAACTGCAATTCCAGACCATGCGGGCGCAGGGCAACGGTGGCCAGCACGTCAACAAGACCGACTCCGCCGTCTGGTTGCGCTTCGATTACCGCAACTCCCCCAGCCTCACCCCGCTCTACAAGGAGGGGCTCGACAAGCTGAGCGACAGCCGGGTTCACGACGGTTTCATCATGATCCGGGTCGAGACCCACCGCAGCCAGGACATGAACCGCAAGGAGGCGATGAACCGTCTGGTGGAGCTGCTGAAGAAAGCGGCCTGGCGCCCCAAGGCCCGCCACGCCACCAAGCCGACCCGCAGCTCCCAGCGCAAGCGGATCGATGCCAAGAAGCGCAAGGGGGAGATAAAATCGACCCGCGGCAAGCCGGTAGTGGACTAGCCGGGCCCTTGCCCAACGCCCGAGGATGACAGAATGAAATTCAGTTTTTGCGACAGCGTCCACGGCCCTCTGCTCATCGCCATCGACCGGGACGGGCTGCGCTATGTGGAGTTCGTGCTAGGCGAGCAGCCGGTGACCCCGACCGACGAATGGCAGCGCGACGATCAGGCGCTGGCCCCCTTCATCGAACAGTTCGCGGCCTACTTCGCCGGTCGCCTGCGCCGCTTCGATCTGCCGCTGGCCGCCCGGGGCACCCCTTTTCAGCAGTCGGTGTGGCGCGCCCTGGGCGATATTCCCTATGGCGAGACCGTCAGCTACCTCGAGATAGCCCAGGCCATCGGCAATCCCAAGGCAGTGCGGGCGGTGGGTGCCGCCAACGGCCGCAATCCGCTCAGCATCATAGTGCCCTGTCACCGGGTGATCGGCCGCAGCGGCGAGCTGACCGGTTATGCCGGCGGCATTCCCATCAAACGTTGGTTGCTGGCGCTGGAGCAACAGACCGCAGACAACTTTGCGCTGACCCCCTGAGCCTCTGAGCCTCTGACAAGTCAGTCCCATTGCGTTTAGCAAAATGAACATAGTATGAAGAATCGCCTCAGAAGGGCTTCAGACAGCATCAGGCATCATGGCTTCACACTTGGATGGCATGGCTCATCCCTCATTCAAGTGGCACCCATGTGACGCTTCCAATCTGTCTTTTTCCCCGCGCCTCCCTGAGGCGCTTTTTTTTGCCGGCAAGCGGCCACAAAAAAGCCCGCCGAAGCGGGCTCTGACCGGAAGGTGCTAGCTTCTGGGTCAATCAGAGGGCGAGGAACAAGCCCGCCAGCGAGGCACTCATCAGGTTCGCCAGCACACCCGCCAGGATGGCGCGCATGCCGTAACGGGCGATGAAGGATTTGCGCTCCGGCACCATGGCGCCCAGGCCGCCGATCAGGATCGCCATGGAAGAGATGTTGGCGAAACCACACAGGGCGAAGGTGACGATGGCCTTGCTCGACTCGCTCAGGGTCTGATCCTGCACCAGAGCGATGAAGGCGACGAACTCGTTCACCACTATCTTGGTCCCGATCAGAGCGCCGGCGGCCTGAGCCTGCTCCCAAGGAATACCGATCAGCCAGGAGACGGGTGCAAACAGCCAGCCCAGGATGATCTGGAAGCTCAGCTCCAGCCCCACCAGGTCGCCTGCCCAGCCCAGCAGGCCGTTGAGCATGGCGATCACCCCGACGAACGCCAGCAGGGTAGCCCCCACGGCAACCGCGATGTTGAGGCCGGACATGGCGCCATCGGCGGCCGCTTCAATCACGTTGGTGGCGCGCGGGATCACCACGTCCTGATGGTGGTCCTGCTCTTCGGCGGCAGGCGGCACCAGGATCTTGGCCATGGCCAGACCGGCCGGCGCCGACATGAAGGCCGCCGCGATCAGGTATTTCAGCTCGACCCCGATGCTGGCGTAACCCACCAGGGTACCGCCGGCCACGGAGGCGAGGCCGCAGCTCATCACCGCGAAGAACTGGGAGTCGGACATCTTGGAGAGATAGGGTTTGACCACCAGCGGCGCTTCCACCATGCCGACGAAGATGTTGGCGGTGGCGGAGAGGCTCTCGGCGCGGCCGGTGCCCAGCAGCTTCTGCAGGCCACCGCCGAGCAGGGCGATCACTTTCGGCATCAGGCCGATGTGGTAGAGGATGGCGATCACCGCGGAGAAGAAGATGATGACCGGCAGCACGTTGAAGGCAAAGATGAAGCCCAGCTTGAACTTGGCCAGATCGCCGAACAGGAAGGCGATCCCCTCCTGACCGTAGCCGATCACGCTGCTGACGCTTTCGCTTACCCCGTTCAGCACGTGCTGACCGGCGGGCAGCCAGAGCACCAGGCCGGCGAAGAGGATCTGCAGGCAGAGGGCCAGGCCCACTGTTCGCAACGGGATACGACGACGATTATCAGAGCAGAGCGTGGCCACGGCCAGAATGCTCAGGATGCCGAGCAGGGCAATCATAGGGACTCCATCAGGTGGGGCGAAAGATGGGCGCGGATTCTGCGCTCCCGGCCTCGCCACTGCAAGTCCACTTGGTTACAGCCCTGTTAGCAAAAACGTTTGCACGATACCGGTTGCGGCAACTGGCTGATTTGACTCGATTTTGGTTTCAAGCGAAAGCCAGTGTTCTTATATGGAAACGATTATTCCTCGGTGCCGGACAATTTGCCACCGAGCCAGGGGGCCAGCCGCTGCTCCCAGTAGGGGTTCGGACCAAAGCTCTCCTTGAGGAAGTCGATGAACAGCCGGATCTTGGGATCCAGGTGCTCGCGTCTGGCATAGACGGCGTGCACCGCCATCTTCTGGTTCGGCCGCCACTGGGGCAGCAGCGGGATCAGCTGGCCGGACTGCAACTCCTTGTCCAGCAGGTAGTTGGCCACGTAGGCGATGCCGAGCCCGGCCAGGGCGGCGTCGCGCACCGCCTCCGCCAGATCCACCCGGTAGTTGCCGGCCACCTGCACCGTCTGGCGCTCCTTGCCCTGACGAAACGACCACTCGTGGTAGCGCCGCTCCCGGCTCTGATAGGTGATGCAGTTGTGCTGGGCCAGATCTCTGGGGTGCAGCGGGGTGCCGTGGCTCAGCAGATAGTCCGGCGAGGCCACCAGTACGAAGTGAATGTCCGCCAGCCGCTGCCCCACCAGGGCCTCGGGTTTGTCCTCGTAGGTGGTGATCCAGAGATCCAGCCCCTCATCCACCAGGTTGGTGCGGTGATCGAACAGCGAGACCTCCAGCTCCAGTTCGGGGTAGCGATCCTGAAACGCCTTGAGGCGCGGGATCACGTGCAGCCGGCCGAAAGACTGACCAACCCCCAGATGCAGGATGCCGCTCACCTTGCCGCGCCGCTCCGCTACCATGGAGTCGGCCTCCAGTGCCACCGCCACCAGGGCGCGGCAGTGGCGGGCATACTCCTGGCCGAGCTCGGTGAGGGAGAAGCGGCGGGTGGTGCGCTGCACCAGCTGGGCACCGAGTTCGGTCTCCAGCTGGGCCAGCTGCTTGCTGATGTGGGATTTGGAGACCCCGAGCCGCCGGGCGGCCGCCGAGATGCCCTGTTCACGGACCAGGGCATCGAAGATCACCATTTGGGGCAGACGTTGCAGCACGGGATTACCAGAGAGAAGAGCGGGCCCCCATTATTCCAGAGCCGCCCGCCGCGGGGTAGCGCTAAAGGCCGAGCGCCCGTTTGACCTCTTTTTGCAAGGGATCGTCCGCCGGATTCTGGTTCGCCCCATAACTCGCGACCAGCTTGCCGTCACGGCCGACCAGGTATTTGTGAAAGTTCCAGCCCGGCGCTTCGCCTGCCGCCGTGGCCAACCCCCGGTAAAGCGGGCTGGCATCGGCCCCGCGCACGGCGATCCGGTTGAACATGGGGAAGGTGACCCCGTAATCGCGTCGGCAGACCGAGGCGGTCTTGTCCTCCTCCCCCGCCTCCTGCCAGAAGTCATTGGAGGGGAAGCCGAGCACCACCAATCCCTTCTCCTTGTAGGTCTGGTAGAGCGTCTCCAGATCCCGGAACTGGCCGCGATAGCCGCAGTAGGAGGCGGTATTGACCACCAGTACCACCTTGCCCTCGGTCAGCTGGCAGAGGTTGTGGCGCTGGGTGCTGTTGAGCTCCCGCATCTCCACGTTGAAGTAGTCCGGGCAGGCGGCGACGGCCGCCCCGGCCCCGAGTGTCAGCAACAACATGATCCATTTCATCGAGCGACTCCTGTCAGGCAGATGAGTGACATACGCACGGGCACGCCGGCCAGTTCACCCGCTCAATAGAGGGGGATGCCGGTGAGCATGCCGTGCCCCCAGAAGATCAGCAGGGCGGTGAGCGCCAGCCCGGCCCCCACGCTGAGCCCGGTGCCGTACCAGTTGGCCGCCGGACGGGGATGGCGCTGCCAGTCCCGCACCGAAATCCAGACGATGCTCACCAGCGCCCACAGGCCTATGCCGCCAAACAGCACCAGGGAGCGGGCCTCGCTGTTGACCGCCAGGTGGGCGCCGGCCCAGAGCAGGGTGCCAAGCAGCTGGGGATGCACCAGCCAGCGCCGCAGGTGGTTGGGCCCCTGACCGGAGCAGAACAGGATCAGGGCGATGGGCATGACCGCCATCATCAGGGTCGGTCCCCAGGCGGGCAGAAAATAGAGCGGCAGCGGGCTGGCGCTGCGCCAGCCGGCGATGATGCAGGCGATGGCGATGAACACCAGCAACGAGAAGAGTCCCTTGTAGCGATTCTCCCCCAGCCGCTCGCGCAAGCGGGCCCGATGGGCACCTGCGAAGCAGGGATAGAGGTGGATCAGGGTAAACAGCAGTACCCCCAGGGTCAGCAAGATCATGGGTTGCTCCTTGTACTATGGGGGATCACTATGCCGCAAAGTCGGCGGCCAGAATACAGAAACCGCAGAAAAGCACTGGCTATACAGCAGGATAATGAAAAAAGCCGATCATCTGATCGGCAAGGTGTTTCGGGCAGACCTGCTGCGGGGCAGGTCGTCACCGCGACACGGGGCTGGGTTGGCCGGCGCCATGCACCGGCCAGAAGAGAGTCAGGGTCGCAGCAGATAAAGCGCCGCCACGTTGCGGGCCGTGAGCTGCAGGTTGGTGGTGGCGGTGGCCAGCGCCTCCGGCAGCGACATGGCACGGTTGACCACGGCGAACACCGCATCCAGCCCGTGCTCGTGCACCACGCCGTAATCGTCGGTCAGGCAGCCCGCAATGCCGATCACCGGCTTGCCGAACTGCTTGGCGCAGCGTGCGACACCGATTGGCGTCTTGCCGTGGATGGTCTGGCTATCGATGCGTCCCTCACCAGTGATGACCAGATCCGCGTCGGCCACCGCCTCGGCCAGTTTCAGCGCCTCGATGACGATCTGGATGCCGGGTTTCAGTTCGGCGCCGAGCAGACCCACCAGGGCCGCGCCCATGCCACCGGCGGCGCCCGCCCCCGCAATCTCCTTCACCTGCTTGCCAAGCGCCTGCTCGATGCAGTCGGCGTAGTGGGCCAGGTTGGCGTCCAGCTGCGCCACCATCGCGGGGGTCGCCCCCTTCTGCGGACCGAACACGGCGGAGGCCCCTTTCGGCCCGCACAGCGGGTTGTCCACGTCGCAGGCCACTTCAATGGTGATCTTGGCGAGGCGCGAATCGAGCCCGCTCAGATCGATGGTGGCCAGCTCGGCCAGACCGGCGCCACCCGGCGCGATGGGAGTGCCGTCGCGCTTGAGCAGTTTGCCACCAAGCGCCTGGATCATGCCGGCACCGCCGTCATTGGTGGCACTGCCGCCGATGCCGAGGATCAGATGCTTCACCCCCATGTCGAGGGCCGCCAGGATCAGCTCGCCGGTGCCGCTGCTAGAGGTGTGCAGCGGATTGCGCAGCTCAGGCGCCACCAGATGCAGGCCGGAGGCCGCCGCCATCTCGATGACCGCACGCTCGCCATCCCCCAGCAGACCGACGAAGCCCTGTACCTTGTTGCCAAGGGGAGCGGTCACATAGAAGGGCAGAGTGCGGCCACCGGTGGCGTCCACCAGGGACTGCACCGTCCCCTCGCCGCCATCGGCCATCGGCAATTTGACGTAGGTGGCATCCGGCAACACCTGCTTGAATCCGGCCTCGATGGCATCGGCCACCGCCATGGCGCTGAGGCTCTCCTTGAATGAATCGGGGGCGATAACAATTTTCATATCAATTCCTTAGGCGAGGCCAAACACGCCGAACATCAGGGTGGAGACGGCGGCAATGGTCAGACCGACCGCAGTTTCGTAGGGGATGAGCTTGAGCCGCTCACCCACGCCCATGTGGACGCTGCCACCGGTGGCATGGAAGAAGGAGCCGTGGGGCATGTGGTCGAACACGGTGGCACCGGCGTGGATCATGGCGGCCCCCGCCAGGCTGCTGATGCCAAGCTCGAGCAGGGTGGAGCTGAACACGTTGGAGGCCACCACGGTACCGGCGGTGGTCGAGGCGGTCGCCAGCGACATCAAGGCACCGGAGATGGGGGCCAGCAGGTAGGAGGGCAGACCGGAGGCGGTCAGGCCGCTGATCAGCACATCCTTGAGACCGGAGTTGGCGATGATGCCCGCCAGGGTACCGGTACCCAGCAGCATGATGGCCACCGGCGCCATGCGGGCGAGACCCGAGACCGCAAACTGGTTCACCTTGCTGAACTTGCCCATCATCAGGGCACCGACCAGGCCACCGAGGGGCAGTGCAATGAGCGGGTCCACCACTATGCCGGCGATGGGGCGCAGGGCCAACAGCAGGATGGCCACCAGCGGCGCACTGATGGCGGCGGCAAAGCCCGGCAGCTTGCTGCCATTGAAGCTCACCACCTCGTCTGCGGCGACCTTGCTGCCCTTGTTGTTGAGGCGCTTGGCCAGCCAGTAGGCCATCACCAGCCCAAACAGGCCCGGGATGATGCCGGCTGCCATCACCGAGGTAAGTGGCAGGTGGAAGGCATCGGCTGCGGCGATGGCGTTGGGGTTGGGAGACATGACGTTGCCCGCCTTGCCGCCACCGATCATCGCCAGCAGGATGGCCGCCTTGGAGAGGTCGGCACGGCGGGCGATGGCCAGCGCAATGGGAGCGACCGTGATGACGGCCACGTCCACGAACACGCCGACTGCGGTCAGGATCAGGGTGGCCAGCGCCAGCGCCAGCAGGGCGCGGGTTTCACCGAGTTTTTTGACGATGGTCTCGGCGATGGTGGTGGCGGCGCCCGATTCGATCAGCACGCCGGCCAGCACGCCGGCCGCCAGGATCCGCATCACCGCCGTGGTGATCCCCTGGGCGCCGCCGATCATCAGGGCGACGGTCTGGGTCAGATCGGCGCCGCCGATCAGGCCACCGGCCAGGGCGCCGACGATCATGCCGTAAGCGGGCGGCACCTTCTTCAGGATCAGGAAGATGGCGATGGAGAGCGCGGCGAGAGCGCCGAGCGCGGATACAGGGATCATGACGGGCACCTTTCAAATGAGTGAGTGGTGGCCATTATGGTGATCCGGGATCGGAATGCTTTGGTAAAAAAACCAAATATCAGCGTTGTATAACGCAACTTTTTGTATTAATGAACAAATCAGCTGTCGAGGTTGAGCCCGAGATAGAGCAGAAACTTGTCATCTAACTTGTTGAAATTCAACCCGGTTATCTGCTCAATCCGGGTCAGCCGATAGCGCAGGGTATTGGGGTGGATGAACAGGGCTTCGGCGCAGGGATGCAGATCACAATCCTGCAAGAAATATTGGCGCAGCGTCTTCTGCAGTGTTCCCTTTGTGTCCTCCTGCGCCAGCTTATGCAGCGGGGCCCGCAGCTGATCCGCCTGCCAGGAGTCCGCCAGACTGCCGAGCAGCACCGGCAGCCGATAATCCTCGAAGAAATAGACCTGCTTGCGCGGCGCCTGCCGCATGCCGCGGTGCAAGGTGTCCCGCGCCGTCTGGTAGGAACGCGCCAGCCCGCCGGTGCCGGCGAAGTAATCACCCACCCCGATGCGTACCCGAAAGTGGGGAATGCGCGCCAGCAGCTGCTTGATGCGGCTGCGCTCCTGCGCCGACTGCCAGCTGCCGTCGCTGAGCTGGGCCGGCTTGAGCACCACTATCTCGTCCAGGCCGTTGATGGCCACCAGGTTGTCCCGCTCCGGGTTTTCCAGCAGATGCACCAGCTCCCGCAGCCGGGCCGGGTCGGCCTCCTCCAGCGCCAGCACTGCCACCACCCGCGGCTGGGCCAGATCCAGCCCGAGGAAACGGGCCGCCTGCTGCAGCTGATCGTCCCGCCCTTCACCACGGATGAGCTGCAGTACCAGCTCCTCCTTGTGGCGCTTGTCCCACTGCAGCTGCTCGGTGAGCGCCGCCTGCTCCAGAATGAGCTCGGCGGTCATCCGCACCAGTTCGGCGTAAGCACGAACTTCGTCCGGATCGCCCGAGATGCCGATGACCCCGAGCAGCTCCCCCTGATAGGCGATGGGCAGGTTGATGCCGGGGCGCACCCCCTTGAGCTCACGGGCGGTGGCGTCGCTGATCTCCACCACCCGGTTCTCGGTCAGCGCCAGCACAGCCCCCTCATGACGCTGATGGAGCCGCTCCGGGTTGCCGGACGCGATGATGAGGCCATGCTCGTCCATCACGTTGACCGAAAAAGAGAGGATCTTCATCGCCCGACTGACAATCTGCCGTGCGAGGGTGTCATTGAGCTGCATAGGTACTCCGCTGAATGAACCGGGAATAGCCTGAGGCGATGATGAGTCGCAGTGCTTCATCCATCACCTCGACCGAGCACGACAGGATTTTCATCGCCCGGCTGACAATCTGGCGCGCGAGGGTATCGTTTAGCTGCATCACATCTCCAAAGCGGGGGCCGGACCGGTCACAAAGCGCCGGTAGCGGGGCAAAGATGCCACATCTTCAAGACAAGCGAGGGGGGGCTCGCTAGAATAGGCCACTTTACGCTATATGCGCCCCGCCATGGAGCAGGATTTGCCCTGCCCATGACGACTCACCCTTCCGCTATGGACTGAACTATGGATTATGAATTTCGCCGCGATCCGTTCGGCGGTTATCGCGCCCGGTTCTCCATGGGCCATGAGGCCATCGGCCAGTGGCTGATCGACGAAGTGGGCAAGGACGAGGATAAACTCGACGAGCTGTTCGCCATCATCGATCAGCTCTCCAGCCGGACTCGCGTCGAATACCGGCTGCTGGGCGGCGACTACTCCCTGCTGCTGACCCACGAGGAAGCCGAGGTGAAAGCCAACGTCCTCAATATCGAGCAGGATGAGGATCTCGACGATCTCGCCTACTACGATGATGAACAGCTGGCCATGTGCGGGCTGGAAGATTTTGCCCAGGTGCTCGGCTCCTGGCGCGCCTTTATCCGCAACGAGGATATGGGCTGATCGACCCCTCTGAAAAACGACATCGGGCAACCATGCCCCATTGCCTAACCAACAGGATTGACTATGTCTATTTACGATTTTGATGACGAACTGCCGGAAGAAGACGAGCAGGAACAACCGAAAAAAGCCGCCCCTGCCAAGAAGAAAGGCAAGCAGGTGCTGAACACCCAGGTCAACCTGAGCCCGCGCGATGCCAGCCGTCTAAACGGTATGCACGTCGAAGCCATTGCCACCCTGGACGACGTCAGCCTGCCGAAGAACGTGATCTTCAAGGCTGGCCTCATCGCCCTGGGCGAGCTGGAAGCCAGCAAGCGTGCCGACATCATTGCCCGGGTGATCGCCGAATCCGGCCGCTGAGACGCCTTGTCACCCTTGCCAAAACCGGAGCCCAGCTCCGGTTTTTTTATGGCCGCGCGCCCTGGCAGCCAGCCGAACACGGGATCCGACCAGCTTATTAAGCCTTGTCTCATGGGATGTCCCATTGTTAAGGTGCGGGACTTTCATCGGCCTTGGAGACTCAATGTTACCTCTACCTGATTCACTCATCTGGGGAGCACTGGCGCTGGCCGTCTTGCTCTGTCTGGCCCGGCAACGGCTGCCCGGTTTCATCATGCTGGTCGTCGCCCTGCTGGCGGCTCTCGGCCTCGGCCACCTGAGCCCCATCGCCCTGCTGGCCAGCGCGGCGGGCCTGCTGCTGGCCTGGCGCACCCCCTCCCTGCCCCAGCCCTGGCGCGCCGTCGCCCTGAGCGCCGTGCTGCTGTGGGCGGTGGCGCTGATGCTGCACCTCATCCCCGGCTTCACCAACCTGAAGGTGCTGGATCAGGTGCAGGCCGGCCCCGCCAGCGTGCCGTTCAACATGTACCTCAACCTGGACAAGCCCCTGGTCTTCTTCGGCCTGCTGCTGGCCTGGCCCGCCCTGCTGGGCCCGGGCGGCACCGTTCAGTGGCGCAGACTGGCACTGCTGCTGGTGCCGCTGGCGGCCCTGCTGGTCGCCGCCTGGCAGCTGGGGGCCCTCAAGCCCGAGGCGGGCCTGCCCGGCTGGTGGTGGCTGTTTGCCCTCAACAACCTGCTGTTCACCTGCGTGGCGGAAGAGGCGCTGTTTCGCGGCTTCCTGCAGCAGGGGATCGCCGCACACAGCCGGCGCTGGCTTGGGGTGCTGGTGGCCAGCCTGCTGTTCGGCGCCGCCCACCTGGCCGGCGGCCCGCTGCTGGTGCTGTTCGCCGCGCTGGCGGGGGCCTGCTATGGCCTGGCGTTCCTGCTGAGCGGGCGCCTCAGCGTCGCCATCGCGATCCACTTCCTGTTCAACTTCGCCCACCTGGCCCTCTTTACCTACCCGCTGGCCAGCCGCTGATCCCGGGCGCCCCCAGCGGGGCGCCTGCAACCTCTGCCCCCCCCTTGGCGCATGCCGCCCACTCCTTTGCCATCCGCCTGCACAGATGCACCTTTCATTTGCACTATTTAGCTAAGCGAGAGTGGCGATTAATTGACCCAAGCCAAGATAGCGCGCTTGCTGCCCCCTAGAATGGGCCGGTAACAATCACAAAAAATAAAAACAAATCTATCAGTTACTTGGCTCAATCAGGATGCACTCATGACCACAACCCAACGGGAGGGGGAGATACGTTTCCCCGACCACCTGTCACTGATCTCGACGACCGACCCCGCCAGCCACATCACCTACGCCAACCAGCACTTCTGTGACGTGGCCGGTTATCACCCCGCCGAAATGGAGGGGGTGCCCCACAATCTGGTACGCCACCCCGACATGCCCAAGGCCGCCTTCGCCGACATGTGGCAGCGACTGCGCCAGGGTAAAAGCTGGATGGGGCTAGTGAAGAACCGCGCCAAGAGCGGCAAGTTCTACTGGGTCAACGCCTATGTCACCCCCATCCTCAACGAACAGCGACAGATCATCGAGTACCAGTCGGTGCGCACCCGCCCGAGCGAGCACGACATCGCCTGGGCGGAGCAGCTCTACGCCCGCATCCGGGCCGGCAAGGCACTGCCCTGGCTGAGCCGGCTCGCCCTCGAACCCGGTCTGCTCACCCTGCTGCTGTCGGGCGGCGCCCTGCTCACCCTGCTGGCGGCCATCATCAGCGGCAATCCGCTGTGGGGAGCGCCAGGCGCACTGGCCCTGCTGGCCCAGATGCTGCACGGCTGGCGCCTGCAGCAGCGGCTCAACCGGCTGGCTCATACGGCCGGCGAAGAGATGGGCACCCCGCTTTGCCAGGTGCTCTACACCAGGCGGCGGGACACCCTGGCAGCCCTGGAGCTCGCGCTGCGCATGAAGCGGGCCGAGCTCAAGGCGGTGGTGGGGCGCAGCGCCGACACCAACCAGCAGATCCTGCAGGCCGCCGAGGATGACAGGGGCAATATCCAGACCATCGATATCCACCTGCAGCAGCAGCGGGCCCAGAGCGAGCAGCTGGCCGCCGCCATCACCGAGCTCAGCCACTCCATTCGTGATGTCGCGAGCAACGCCCATCAGGCCAGCGAACTGGTGGGCGAGGTGCAGCAGGTCTCCGCCGAGGGGTTGCGGGCGCTGGCCACCACCCAGTCCTCGGTCGATCAGCTCCATCACGAGCTAGACGCCAACCACGCCGTGCTGGCCCGGCTGACCGGCGACAGCCAGAAGATCAGCGGGATCCTGGAGGTGATCAGCCAGATCGCCGATCAGACCAACCTGCTCTCCCTCAACGCGGCCATCGAGGCGGCGCGGGCCGGCGAGCAGGGGCGCGGTTTTGCGGTGGTGGCCGACGAGATCCGGGCGCTGGCCCAGAAGACCCGCAGCTCCACCGGCGAGATCAACGAGATGATCCAGGCGCTGCAGCAGACGACCCGTCAGCTGGCCGACGGCATGAGCCAGGGCGCCCAGACCTCGGACCGCTGCCAGC
This sequence comes from Aeromonas sp. QDB54, assembly GCF_027707385.1. Taxonomy (NCBI): domain Bacteria; kingdom Pseudomonadati; phylum Pseudomonadota; class Gammaproteobacteria; order Aeromonadales; family Aeromonadaceae; genus Aeromonas; species Aeromonas sp. QDB54. Next base: position 108,345 of record NZ_JAPCIT010000003.1, read on the forward strand.
AGCACGTGGGGACCACCGCCGAGGTGCTCAACCAGATCAACCGTATGCTGGCCCGGGTCACCCATACCAGCGACGAGATTGCCCAGGCCGTCAGCCAGCAGGCGGATGTCACCAGCACCCTGGACAAGGGCATCCACCAGATCCATCAGCTGGCCAGCCACACCGCCGACAACAGCCGCCAGGCCCTCGACGGCATCACCCTGCTGGTGGAGCGGCTGCATGCCCTCTCCCGCCTGATCAACCAGTTCCAGCACTGACCGCCTTGCAGGGGCGTGCCGCCCGGCACGCCCGCTTCACCTCGTTTGTCCTGACCTCCCCCGTCCCTTTGGCCGTTGCCAACCCCATGGGTTAACACCTCCCCATATGGGGCCCTTCATTTATTTGTAACAAAAATGTAAATGAAATGACCTCTGTGCCCGCCATAACAGTCACTTTCCAGCGTGCCTCGACCAGAAGGACTTCATGATGCACAAACCCCTCAGTTATGCCGCCCTGCTGCTGGCCAGCCAGTTTCCGCTGCAGGCGCTGGCCGACACCGACGTTTACCTCACCAACAACAGCCCGGATCCGGTCCAGCTGGAGATCCGCCAGAGCGGCTCCGGCCAGCTGCAGGCCGGCAGCCAGTGGCTTCAGCACAGAACCGAGCTGGGCCCCTGGGAGAGCGCCATGGTGCTCAGCTTCAACCGCTACGAGGGGGTGAAGGCGGGCAAGAGCTATCTGTTCGAAACCCGGGTCACCACTCCCGGCGGCGACACCTATCGCCTCAACCAGAAGATGGAGGGCACCTGGTGGAACAGCACCCTGCAACACGGCGGCGAGACGCCGGCAGACAACTCCGGCTGGCAGAGCGATCGCGCCATCCACCGCCTGAGCGGGCCGCAGGAGCTGGCCTTTGCCGCCAAGTTCACCGGCCGCTACGACGATCTGCACTATATGCTCACTCCGCCCAGGCAGGTGGAGCTGCCCGACGCTGACGAAGCCAAGTTGAAGGTGGCCAGCTACAACGTCTGGGCGCTGCCGGTGATCGCCGCCAGCATCGGCGAGCGGCTGGCGCTGCTGCCCGAGCACCTCAAGGGTTATGACGCCCTGCTGTTGCAGGAAGTGTTCGACGGGCGCCGCGAGGGCTTCCTGCAGGCGCTGGCCAAGGAGTACCCCTACCAAACCAGAGTGCTCGACAAGCCGGGGGTCAACATCCACGACGGCGGCGTGGTGATCATCAGCCGCTATCCCATAGTGCGCGAGGCCCAGCTGGTCTATCCCCAGTGCACCGGCACCGACTGCTTCGCCGATAAGGGGGTGATGTATGCGGAGGTGATCAAGGGGGGCAAGGCCTGGCACCTGTTTGCCACCCACACCGCCAGCTTCGACACCGACGAGGCGCGCCGGCTGCGCCAGATCCAGTTCGGCCAGATCCGCACCCTGGCCGCCAGCCTGAAGATCCCCGCCAGCGACACCGTCATCTATGGCGGCGACTTCAACGTCAACAAGCGCAAGTTTGCCGACGACTACGCCGGCATGCTGGCCAACCTCAACGCCGACGAGCCCCGTTATGGCGGCTACACCGAGGCCACCTTCGATCCCAGGATCAACCCCTATGCCGGCGGTCCGCTCTCCGGCGGTGCCAACGTGGAGTACCTCGACTATCTGGTGGTGAGCCGGGAATACGGCGCCGTGCGCCACAACCTCAACAGCGTCTGGATCCCGCGCAGCAGCGATGGCAGCCTCTGGCCCGCCAGCAACCTCTCCGATCACTTCCCGGTCAAGGGAGAGATCAGCCGATGAAGCGCCGCTACGGCTTGCTGGCACTGACAATGCTGGCCTTGTTGTTGCTCAACCTAAGCTGGCAGGAGGCGCCAACGCGGCCGGCACACACCGGCCAGCTCGCTCACCCAGCCACCGCAGCGTCGCCGCAGACAAAGCCGCCACAGGCCCGCGCTAGCGGCCCGGTTGCCGCCACCGCCGTGCCAGATGGCCCAGCACCTGCGCCTGCCAGCTGGCGCGACTTGCCGGACGAGATGAACCGGCAGCTCGCTAGCGAGGTGAGCGACAGCGAGCAGCCGCTCGCCGAGCGGCTGGCCAATCTGGAAGCGATAGAGGCCCAATGGCTGAGCGAGGGGGAGAGCCTGTTTCGGCTGCAGGGGCGCTACGCCCTGGCACTCGAGCAGCTGGCGCAGGAGCACGAGCAACTGCCGCTGGCCGAGCGACTGACCGCCCTCACCCGCTTGCAGGATGAGTGGGCGGCGGATCATCCGGATCTGGCGGCTGAACTGTTCAACCCGGCCGCCCGCTTGCAGCAGGCGCGCCAGCTGTGGGGGGACGAGGAGCTGACGACCCTGGCCCACCACTTCCTGCCGGCCGGGCAGGCCGAAGCGACCCTGCAGTTTGCCGCCAGCCGACAGCAGCAGCTGGCGCAGCGCAGCCACTACCAGCAGCAGCTGACCGAGCTGGAGCAGCAGCTGGCGGCCAGCCGGGGCAACATGGACGAGGCAAGCTGGCAGCAGCACAGGGAAGCGGTACTCGGCCAGTTTCGGCGCGACTTCTTCGCCCAGACGCCGGACCAACCCTGAGCGGGCAACGGCCTGGGGAATCTGATCCTCACAAGAAAAAGGGCCCGTCAGGGCCCTTCGCATTTCACCGCCATCAGGCCAGCGGGTAGCTGGCCGCCAGCCCGTTCTCACAGTGCCAGTTGGCCCACAGCTTGTTGTCGCTGCCCATCAACAGGGTAGCGAAGTTGCGGGTACGCAGGTAGACGGGGGCGCCGAACGGCTTGATAAGCTCGGCGCGGATCAGCCGGTTCTCGTCGAGGTATTCGGCATCGTCGTTGGTCATGGCCAGGATCCCCATCCACTGGAACTGGGTGGGACAGGGGTGAACGATACCGGAGGAGACCAGCTGGTGCACGTTGAGCACCCCGTCCCGCTTGTCCTGGATCACCCCGAGGCAGCCCACGTGCACGTCGCCGGAGAGGATCAGGGTCTTGCAGCCACGCCGGCTCTTGGCATTGTCCAGCAGCCGCATGATGAGCCGGGCCCGCTCCCCCTGATGATCCTTGGCCCGCCAGTGGTCCTTGAGATCGTCGGTCAGCTCCTCCTCCCAGGGGGTGGCATCCAGCGCCGCCTCGGTGAAGGAGAAGTCGCGATAGACCACGGGCACCCCCGCCAGCACCAGCAGATGGCCCGCGTCGCAGACGGCCAGCGCATCGTTGATCTGATCCCACTGGGACGGGCTCATCACCTGGGCGCGGGTCCGATTGGTCCGGTTGTCCAGCGCCAGGATCTGGTAGCCCCGAAAACTCAGCCGCCAGGAGTGGTGGCCCAGCTTGACCGGATCCAGCAGGGAGACGTTGGCAACGGAGCGCAGCTGGAACAGCCGGAAATAGCGGGACGCAGCGGCATAGATGGCCTTATAGACGTCGCAGCCCTGCAGATTGTCCGGCGACTCGGGATAGCTGCCCCAGCCATCGAAGATGTCGTGGTCGTCCCACATCATGGCGCTCGGAATCCGGGCCAGCAGGCGCGCCACCTCGGGCCGCCCCCACTGCTTGCAGTAGAGATCGCAGTAGAAGCGATCGAGCTGCTCCTCCATGGTGCGAGTGGCCTTGCGTTTGACCTTCTCCGCCATGTCCAGCTCGTTCCAGGCCTTGAGGCTGGGCACCGTGGTCCAGAGGGAGTCGGCATAGACCTGATCGCCCCCCATCAGCAGCAGCGAGAAGGGGTGCGTGGCGTGCTCGGCGGCCAGCTTGTCCCACATCACATAGGGCTGCGGGGTGGAGGTGAGCAGCTTGAAGTCGGAAAAGCCGTTGCAGGAGGCGTACCCAATGCGCACCCGCTCCGCCGACCCTGGCAGATGAAACTGCCAGCGATCCTCACCGGCCAGATCCCGGGCAGGCTCCCCATCCAGCAGGATCTGGTACTCCACGCTCGAACCCGCCTCGGCCGGGGTCGCCGTCCAGCTGACCCGCCAGAAGCCGCCCCTGGGGGTATCCGCCTGCTTGTCGGCGGCCAGCAGGCTGCCGTTGATCCTGACCCCGGCGCCCTTGCAGTCAGGCCCCGCCAAAAAACAGATGCTGTATTGTGTCTCCGCTTCGAGCCCCAGCAGGGGCCCCATCACCAGACTCGCCATTGCCTATCCCTCCGTGGTTGAACCCATGGAGCATAGTGAAACGGGCGTCCTTTGGTACTGCCCAAGCGGGCAGGGCAGGTCAGCCCTTGCTCTTGAACTGCTTGGCGCTGCGTTTGGCCTGGGTACGACGATTGGCCTGCTTGTCACGGGGGGCGCGCTTGCCCTCCCCGCTGGCTGGCTGATCGGTGACCGGGAAGCCGGCGAGCTCGGCCAGCGCTAGCTCGCGGCCGGTGAGGGTGCGGATCGCCGCCAGGGTGTCGGCCTCGCCATGGCAGGTGAGCGAGATGGCGAGCCCGCAGCGTCCGGCCCGGGCGGTACGGCCGATGCGGTGCACGTAGACGGGGGCGCTGGCGGGCAGATCCAGGTTGATCACCAGCGGCAGCGCCTCCACGTGAATGCCGCGCGCCATCAGATCGGTGGCCACCAGCACTCGCACCTTGCCCGCCTTGAAGTCGCCGAGCGCCTGCTCGCGCACCGCCTGCTCCTTCTCGCCGTGCAGGGCCGCCACCGCGATGCCCGCCTTGGCCAACTTGCGGGCCACCCCGTCGGCGTCGTCCCGCGCGCTGATGAAGACCAGCACCTGCGGCCACTCGTGGGCCTTGAGCAGGCTGATGAGCGCCGGCACCTTGCTGCTCTTGTTGACCAGATAGAGCCGCTCCTCGATGTCGTCGGCCACGCTGTTGCGGGGATCCGCCTCCACCCGCACCGGCTCGGTCAGCAGACCGGTCGCCAGCGCATCCAGCTCGGCCGGTAGGGTGGCCGAGAACAGCAGGGTCTGACGCTCGACCGGCATGGCATTCAGCAGCCACTGGATGTCGGGCCAGAAGCCCATCTCAAGCAGCCGGTCCGCCTCGTCCAGCACCAGATGGCGCAGCTGGCTCAGACCCAGCAGTTGCTGGGCCAGCAGATCCCGCAGTCGCCCCGGGGTCGCCACCAGCAGTTGCGGCCCCAGCGCCAGTTCGGCCTGTTGCAGCTCTTGCGCCACCCCGCCGCACAGGGTCACCAGCCGCAGACCCAGCCCGGCGGCCGGCCGCTGCAACGCCTCACTCACCTGCACCGCCAGCTCGCGGGTCGGCACCAGCACCAGCCCCTGCACCCGATCGCAGGCCAGATCCAGCTGCTGCAGCAGCGGCAGCCCGAACGCCAGGGTCTTGCCGCTGCCGGTGCGGGCCAGCGCCAGCAGATCCCGACCCGCCAGCGCGGCGGGAATGGCCAGTTGCTGCACCCGGGTCGGGCGCTTGAGGTCGGCGGGCAGGGTCGCCAGCAGGGCGGGGGCGAGGGCAAGTTCATCAAAAGTCATGGGGCTACGCAGCTATCGACAGAAGAGGGAGGTGGGGGCGAAGTCTAGTGAGCGGCAGACCATAAGTAAAATCCCATCCATCGCAGCCACGGGCCCACTCCCGGCCCACCATGAGCAAAGCGGGCCTGACTACACTTCTGGGAACCTCCCACGGGGACGTGACCAGACCATGACCAGACATCCCTCTCTGCTGCTGTTGCTGCTTTGCCTGACGGGGCTGACCAGCCTCAGCCTCTCCCGCGCCGACACGGCGCCCGCCCCCGCCGCCAAACCGGTACGCATCCTCAACGCCCACCTCGGCGAGCTGCCGGGGCTCATCAACGCCGACAAGACCGGTCCCTTCGTCGATCTGGTGCGCGCCATCGATGAGCTCTACCCCGAGGTGAGCATCCGGATCACCATCTATCCCCTCGCCCGAGCCATGGCCGGGGTGATCGCCGGCACCGCCGACTTCAGCCTGCCCGCCATCCGCAATCTGCAGGATGTCGACCTGCTGCCCTATCGCTTCAGCACCCGCAGCTTCGGCAAGGTCACCCACGTGCTCTACAGCAATACCGACCACCTCATCACCCCCGACATGGCCTACGGCATAGTGCCCACCAGACGGGATCTGCTGATCGAGGCGACCCCCGGCTTTCTGCCCATTCCGCTGCAACGGTCGATGAGCATAGAGCAGTCCCTGCGCAAGCTCGCGCGCGGGCGCATCGACGCCTTCATCTGGGCCCAGGAGGAGGCCGACCTGATGCTGCGCCAGCTCAAGCTGACCAACATTCACCGGGAACACCTGGGGGATTTCGAGGATGTCTTCATCATCGCCAAGGGGCCTGCCGGGGATGAAACGGATCGTTTCCTCGGCGAGGCGATCGAGAGGCTCGCCTCCTCCGGCAAACTGGCAGAGATCTACTCAAGGCTGCACCGCCCCTATGTCGAGTGGCAACCCCAGCCCCTGCCAGCCGCTGATGGCAACAAGACGCCCTGACGGCGGCCGCCCATAAAAAAATCCCGCCGGGGCCATGCCCCGGCGGGATTTTTGTCAGTCTGCCTGCTTACAGTACGGCCAGGGCGGCAGCGTAGTTCGGCTCGTCGGCGACTTCGGCCACCAGCTCGCTGTGCAGCACCTTGTTCTCTTCATCCAGCACCACGATGGCACGGGCAGCCAGACCCACCAGCGGGCCGGAGGAGAAGGCCACGCCGTAGTCCTGCAGGAAGGCGGCACCACGCAGGGTGGAGAGGGTCACTACCTTGTCCAGCCCTTCGGCGCCGCAGAAGCGGGACTGGGCGAACGGCAGGTCGGCGGAGATGCACAGCACCACGGCGTTGTTCAGCGCGCTGGCCTGCTCGTTGAACTTGCGCACGGAAGTGGCGCAGGTCGGGGTGTCGACGCTCGGGAAGATGTTCAGGATCTTGCGCTGACCGGCGAAGCTCGCCAAGGTCAGATCGGAGAGATCCTTGGCCACCAGGGAGAACGGCTTGGCCTGCTCGCCAGCAACCGGGAAGTGACCGGCGACGGAGACGGGGTTGCCTTGCAGGGTAACGGAATTGCTCATGTTATGTCCTTGATTATCGAGGGAGGATCAGGCCCTCCAGTATAGGCCTGCCGGGCGGGGACAAACACCCGCCAACCACAGGGATATCGCCTCTGCCGGCAGCCTGTTGCCAGGAGCGGGAGAAAGGGGCTTGACCTTGGACTTAACACCAAGGTTTACACTCGGCTCAGTTATCGAAGATCTCGCACCGGCGGGATCCATCCAAGAGGGACTCATCATGAGCAAATCCTGCTGCAGCCATCAACACGCCGCCGCCCCCATCAAGGCCGTCAGCAAGAGCGCTGCGCCCCAGGCCGAGCACCAGCACGACAGCCACTGCTGCGACCAGGCCGCACCAGTCAGCTGCTGCGCGAGTCAGGCCCCCCATGATCATCAGGATCATGCCGCCAGCGACGCTCCCGAGGGGGAAGAGCCCCCCAGAGGGGGTTGTTGCGCCACTCCACCGCCCGCCCATGCCCAGCATGCCCATGACGGGGAGCACGACCACCATGAGCATGACGGGGAGCACGACCACCATGAGCATGCCGTCGCGGCAGACCCCCCGCTGGACGCCCCCGAGCAGAACAGCCGCCGCCACAGCTGGCAGGTGCTGGGGATGGACTGCCCCAGCTGCGCCCGCAAGATAGAGACCGCCGTCAGCCGGGTGAGCGGCGTGCAACAGGCCCGCGTGCTGTTTGCCACCGAGAAGCTGGTGGTGGATCTGGCCCCCGGCCTCTCCCCCGATCCCGTCACCGCCGCCGTGCTGGCCGCCGGCTTCCAGCTCAAGGGCGAGCGCAGCGGCAAGCAGGAGCCTGGCCTCGAACGCAGCCCTCTGCAGACCCTGCTCGCCAAGTATTGGCAGCCGCTGTCGCTGGCCGGCCTGATGGGGGTGGCGGCCCTGCTGCCGAGCCAGGTCGGTCAGCCGCTGTTTACCCTGGCCACCCTGTGGGGGCTGTGGCCCATCTCCCGCAAGGCGTGGGCGCTGACCAAGAGCGGCTCCCCCTTCGCCATCGAGACCCTGATGACGGTCGCCGCCGTGGGCGCCCTGTTCCTCGGCGAAACCGCCGAAGCGGCCATGGTGCTGCTGCTGTTCATGCTGGGCGAACATCTGGAGGCCTATGCCGCCGGCCGTGCCCGCGCCGGGGTCACCGCCCTGATGGCGCTGGTGCCCGACAAGGCGCTGCGCATCCGCACCACTGCCGAGGGCGAAGTGCGGGAAGAAGTCGCTGCCGACCAGCTGCGCCCCGGTGACATCATCGAAATCGCCCCGGGCGCCCGCCTGGCCGCCGATGCCCGCCTGCTCGACGCCCTCGGCGCCTTTGACGAGAGCGCCCTGACCGGCGAATCCATCCCGGTGGAGCGCCGCCAGGGTGACAAGGTGCCTGCCGGCAGTCTGGCGGCGGATCGGGTGCTGCGCCTCGAGGTGGTGTCCGAACCCGGCAACAACGCCATCGACCGCATCCTGCATCTCATCGAGGAGGCCGAGACCCAGCGCGCCCCCATCGAGCGCTTCATCGACCGCTTCAGCCGCTGGTATACCCCGGCCATGATGCTGGTTGCCCTGCTGGTGGTGCTGGTACCGCCGCTCGCCTTCGGCCAGGGCTGGGACGAGTGGGTCTATCGCGGGCTGGCGCTGCTGCTGATCGGTTGCCCCTGCGCCCTGGTCATCTCCACCCCGGCGGCGGTCACCTCGGCGCTGGCGGCAGCCACCCGGCAGGGGGCCCTCATCAAGGGGGGCGCCGCGCTGGAGCGCCTCGCCCACATCGATACCGTGGCCTTTGACAAGACCGGCACCCTGACCCTGGGCAAGCCGCAGCTGACCGAACTGGTGAGCCTCAATGGCCAGCCTGAGGCCGAGCTGCTGGCGCTGGCGGCAGCCATCGAGCAGGGCTCCCACCACCCGCTGGCCCGCGCCGTGTTGACGGCGGCCAGCGAACGGGGCCTCAGCCTCGCCGCGGCCCAGGCGCTGCGCGCCCTGCCCGGCATGGGCGTGGAAGGTCGCATCGACGGCGCTCTCTGGCAGTTGCTGGCGCCGAGCCGGGTCGCCACCCTGGATGCGGCGATGCAGGCCCGGGTCGCCACCCTGGAGCAGCAAGGCAAGACGGTGGTGGTGCTCGGTCAGCCTGACGCCGCCCCGGCCGCCCTGCTGGCCCTGCGCGACCAGATCCGGCCGGAAGCGGCTGCGGCGCTGCAAGAGCTCAACCAGCTCGGCCTGCAGAGCATCATGCTGACCGGTGACAACCCCCGCGCCGCCGAGGCCATCGCCGGTGAGCTAGGCATGGGCTGGCGCGCCGGCCTGCTGCCGGAGGGCAAGGTCGATGAAATCGCCAAGCTCGGCCTCAGCCAGAAAGTCGCGATGATCGGCGACGGCATCAACGACGCGCCGGCCATGAAGCGGGCCAGCATCGGCATCGCCATGGGAGGCGGTACCGACGTGGCGCTGGAGACCGCCGATGCGGCGCTGACCCACAACCAGCTCGGCGGGGTCGCCGCCATGATCCGGCTCTCGCGCGCTGCACTGGCCAACATCCACCAGAACATAGCGCTGGCGCTGGGGCTCAAGGCCATCTTCCTGGTCACCAGCCTGCTCGGCATCACCGGCCTGTGGATTGCGGTGCTGGCCGACACCGGCGCCACCGCGCTGGTCACCGCCAACGCCCTGCGCCTGCTGCGCAAGCGCTAAGCCGGCCGTTGACGGCACAACCAACAGCCGCCCCAACGGGGCGGCTTTTTTATTGCCTTGCCCACGAGCAAAGAAAAAGCGCGGCTGCCGGTCGGCAGTCGCGCTTTGCTTACTCTCTCGGAGTTATCCCACCCTTGGCGAGGTGGAATTCAACCCTGGGGTGCCGAGCCAGCCCCGGGCTCGATGGGAATGACTACTTGGCGCTGCACTCCTGGATCACAGCGGTACCGGCCTTGGTACCGGCCGGGTCAACCTTCACCAGCACGCTCCACAGCCCCTGCGGCAAGGTGATGCTGTTGTTGGCGCTGCCCGGCTGGGAGAAGCCGATGGCATAACCTGTCTCCGCCGTCACCGCGCCGCCACCGTTAAGCAGGTACTCCTTGCTCCAGTCCTCGTTGGCCACCTTGAACTCGGTGCTGCCGGTGTAGTTGAAGGCCGCCTGATAGATGGCGAGGTCACCGTCCATCCCCTTGTAGCTCAACTGGTACTGGGGCTGAGCGGCCCAGCCGGAGAGCTCGCCCTTGACGAACAGGTTGTAGCCGAGCGGATTGCCCGCCACCGTGTCCAGCACCTTGCAGCTCTGCACCGGCTCGGTGAAGCTGACGCTCAGGGTGGGCTTGTCCTTGTTCATGGCGGTAAACACGAACTTGTAGCTGCCCGCCTTGGCCAGATCGAGCCCGATGTTGCCGGTATCGCCGCCCTTGCAAAGGGTCAACGGGGTGCCGACCACCAGCTTGTCACCCGCATTGCAGCTGCCGTAGTTGAGGGGACCCCAGCTGGCATCCGCGATCTTGACGTTGGTGGTGCCCAGCTTGTCGCTGCTCACCTCGGTGGTGAACTCATACATGAAGTTGCTGCTGAAGGTCATCTGGTTGGTGTTGCCCCACTCATTGAGGAACCCCTTCAGATAGACGGCGGTGTCACCAAACGGCGGTACCGTGCTCAGATCAGTCTTCTTGCCGACCGGCAGGCCGCTGCCCTGAGCACCGCTCTGCGGCTTGACGAACACCGCCGCCGACCAGGCACCCAGGGTCAGGGTACCGCCATTGACGGCCGCATCACGGGCGATGCTCTCGCCGCCGTGGTGGGCCGGGCTCAGCTGCAGGCTGGTCAGGTCAATGGGCTGATCGTTGCCGTCACGGAAGTCGCTGACGCTCTGGGGAGCATTGGTGGCATTGATCATCACCACCAGACCGTCGATGGCCGGATCCAGATCCGCCCCCGCATTGATGCCGTCATCCACCGTCATCACGATGAGGCCGGGTTCCTGATCCGGGCCGGTATTACGGAAGTCGACCCGCTTGATCACCTCGGCACCGCTGCCCAGACGCAGCAGACGGGAGGATTGACGCAGCTCGGCCAGCTCCTGATAGAAGCCCACCATGGTCGCCATGTCGGCACCGCTCGGTTTGACGTGCTTGCCGAGAACTTTCTCGATCAACGGATAGTTGTCGCCATCCTTGTCCTTGCGCGGCAGCCCCTTGTCGAAGTTATTGTCGGCCAGGGTGTAGTCGACCCGGTTGTACCAGTCACCCGAGTCGTAGCTGTCCCGCTCCATGGACTTGGAGCGCAGCAGCTCGACACCGGCGTGGGTGAAGGGAATGCCCTGTCCCAGCATGGCGGTGGCGAGCGATACCCCCTGCATCCGCACCAGATCGGCCCCTTGCGGCGCCTTGTAGATCAGGTTGTCGAACAGGGTCTGGTTGTCGTGCTTGTCGACGTAGTTCTGGATTTCGGTCGGATCCTGGGCGTAGCCCGCCGGTTGACCGTTGTAGTCGATGTCGGAGCCCTTCTTCGGCATCCCGTCCTTGTCGGTCAGGATGAAGTCCTTGAGGTTGCCGGCCATGCCGAGGCGCACCAGATCGGCCTGATGCAGAGCGGTAGCGCGATCGACACCGTCCATCTCGTTGGCATCCACCAGAGCGCCGTTGCCAAAGCCCTGGGTCTTGCGAATGGTGTCGCCGCCGTCGAACGGACTGCCGCCGCGCACCGCATCCCGCAGTCGGTCGGAGAAGGAGCCGATGCCGGTGCCGGCCAGGTGTTTCTGGGTCGCCTGCACGAAGCGCTTGTCATCCTGCACCTCGCCGAAGTTCCAGCCCTCGCCGTAGAAGTACATCTCGGGGTTGACCTGCTTCACCGCGGCTAGCGCCTGCACCATCTGATCTTTCGGGTGGTGACCCATCAGGTCGAAGCGGAAGGCGTCGATCTTGTAGTCGCGCGCCCAGGTGACCAGGGAGTCATCCATCAACTTGGCGAACATGGCGTGTTCTGGCGCCGTGTTGGAGCAGCAGGTGGAGTTCTCCACCGAGCCGGTCTCCGGATTGAGGCGCTGATAGTACCAGGGCACTATCTTGTCGAGCACCGACTTGGGCCCCAGGCCCGCCTCGTTGGTGTGGTTGTAGACCACGTCCATCACCACGTTCATGCCGATGTTCTGCTTGATGGCCTTGACCATTTCGCGGAACTCCAGGATGCGCTGGCTGCCCTCGGCGTTGGTGGCGTAGGAGCCTTCCGGGGTGGTGTAGTGGTAGGGGTCATAACCCCAGTTGAAGGAGTCGACACCGCGCAGATAGCCGTAGAGCTCCTGCACCTGCGGGTTCTCCTTGCTGTCGCTCCCTTGCAGGTCGCCGAGCACGGCCTCGATGGTCTGGCCGCTGCTGCAGTAGCCGGCGAACTTGGAGTTCTGCACCTCGGGATTGACCTGGCACAACTTGCCGAAGTCGTCGCTGATGTTGGCGACCTTGGCCGGATCCTCGTTGACGGTGGCGATGTCGAACACCGGCAGCAGGTGCAGGTGGCTGACCCCGCTCTTGGCCAGCGCCTGCAGGTGCTTGACCGGCGCCGTGTCGGTATCGGTCAGGCCGAGGAACTTGCCGCGGTGCTCGGCCGGGGTGGAGTCGTCGTTGCCGGTCAGATCGCGGACATGGGCCTCATAGATGGTGATGTCGGCCGGGTTCTGCTGGCTGTGGGGTGCCTTGAGGCTGTCCCACCCTTCCGGCTTGAGGGCCGGATCGTTGAGATCCACCACCTGGCTGAACTCGGAGTTCATCGCCAGGCTCAGGGAGTAGGGGTCGGTCACCTGATAGGATTCCAGCTTGCGGCTGACCGGATGATAGACCTGGATGTCGTAGCGGTAGAACTTGCCCACCAGCTCGCTGCCGCCCTGCACGCTCCAGCTGCCGCTGGCCTCGTCCAGGGTCATGGTGCGCTCGCCGAGCGGCTTGTGCTGGCCGTCGAACAGCGCCAGCTTGACCGACTTGGCGGTCGGCGCCCACAGCCGGAAGGTGACATTGCCTCCCTCGACCACGGCGCCATAAGTCAGCTTGGTGGCCGCTTCGCTGTAGAGGGCATCGAGGGCGCCGGCGCTCTGCACCAGGGTCGCCCCCTGCAGAATGCCGTCAGCATCGGTGCCGATGGCCACCAGCTCACCCTTGAGCAGCGGCTTGAGATCCTTGCCAGCCGGCAGGGCGAAGGCGGCAGCATCCTTCAGATGCGGATACTTGGCCTGCTGCTCGGCGGTCAGGCTGGTCGGGGCAAGGGTGATGTAGGGGAAGTCGAACACCCCTTCGGCGTTGGCCTTGATGGTGCCGGACTCGGTGTAATAGAGGCGGACATGGGGCTTGTCCTTGCCCCCTTGCCAGATCAGGGTGTTGCCGTCGATCAGGTGGGCACTGGCGCCCGCCACGCCGAAGGCGGCGGTGAAGGCCTCGGCGCGGCTGCCGAAGATCTCGTTCTTGCCGGCGACGATGGCCACGGTGCGGTCCGGGTGATCGCTGAAGACCACCTTCATGTCGCTGCCGGTCAGGTTGGCCAGATCGCCGTTGCGGGCGATGAAGTTGATACAGCCTTCCAGCTTGCTAAGGGGCACCACCCAGCTCGGGCCGAAGCCGTCGGCCGCGGCCGGGGTGTTGACCTTGTCGTCCCAGCCTGCGTTGAGGCCGCTCTCGGCGGTGGCGCTGCAGGCGTCGTTGTTCCACAGGTGCAGGCTGTGGTTGGCGAAGGGGCCAGTGACCCCGCGGGCCGCACTGGTCTGGGTATCCACCAGGGCGATCACCGCCTGATCGGGCCCGGCCACCAGTTGCTCGGCAGGGGGTTGCACATTGGGCAGACGGGCGACGGGGCCGTCCGTGGGTTCAGGGGTGGAGGGGGAGGAGCTGTTGTCATTGCAGCCGGACAAAAGTGCGAGCAGTGAGGCTGTTACCAGCGCCACTTTGGTCTTTTTCATATCCATTTTTTTATAATTCCCGCTGTAGTTAGTCTCGATATCCGAGTACCCGGTCATTGCCGAGCGGTGCCATATTAATCAGCAGAAATCGTTTCAAATGTGAGCAGGGGGGCAAAAAAGTTAACCGCTTTCAACAAGATAACGTTTTCATAACGAAAATCGGATCGGGCTCACAGACCTGCCGCCCGATTCGGCACATACCTGCGGGCAGAGCCATGATGTCTGGAAAAATTGATTTCCGATCAAATGGATAAGTGGATACAGCAAGAGAGAGGGAGCCACGACAGATGAAGCGGATTGAAGAGCAGGCCAGACGGCTGGACCAGGAGTATCAAGAGATTGCCCAGCTGTTTGACCAATTTTGTCAGCAGGCGGGGACGCTCGCCGAGCAGTACCACTTCTTCAACTGGCCGGATTATGAGGATACCCCGCCCCTCGCCCGGGCCTTTACCCTGCTGGGGGAGCCACGGGAGCTGCGGCTGCGCTGCCAGCCGGGGGAGCGCGGCAGTTTGAGCGGGCTGATCCAGGTGTGCGGTGAAGAGGGCACCATCCACGCCAGCCTCGGCTTTCGGGCCGACGGCCACCTGCTGCTGGAGTCGGGCCGGCTGCTGGACAACCCGCCCGAGCTGCTGCTCAAGCTGCTGCTCGGCGCCATCTGGCAGCACAAACCGGAGGATGTGCAGGGCCAGCCGCACTGAGCCAGAAAAACAGGAAGGGGCCTTGGCCCCTTTCTGCTGTTGCGGGCGGCCAACCGGCCAGGATCAGGCGGCGCTCACCTCTATGGTGACGTGCACCAGCTCCTCGTGGATGGCGAGCCGGGCGCGGATCTCGCTGGCGGAGACCGGCGCCGCCATCAGCAGGGAGAGCACGCAGGCATACTGCTGCTGGCCCACCCGCCAGACGTGCAGATCGCGTACTTCGGCGTCCGGCAACTCGGCGATCACCTCGCGGATCTCCGCCACCAGCGGCGCGTCCATCTCGGCATCCAGCAGCACCCGGCCGGAGTCGCGCAGCAGGCCCCAGGCCCACACCGCCACCAGCCCGGCCCCCACTATGCCCATCAGGGGATCCAGCCAGTCAGCTCCCCACAGCATGCCCCCCACCAGCGCCAGAATGGCCAGCACCGAGGTGGCCGCATCCGCCAGCACATGGATGTAGGCGGCGCGCAGGTTGAGATCCTGATGGCCGTGATGCTGGCCACGATCGTGCGGGTGAGCGTGGTCGTGATGATCATGATGGTGGTCGTGACCGTGGCCATGGTGGTGACCGTGATCATCCTTGAGCAGCCAGGCGCAGGCCAGATTCACCAGCAGGCCGACGATGGCGATGACGATGGCCTGCTGGTAGTGGATCGGGCTGGGATCCAGCAGCCGGAACACCGACTCGAACAGCATCATGCCGGCCACCCCCACCAGCAAGAGGGCGCTGGTGAAGCCCCCCAGTACCTCGATCTTCCAGGTGCCGAAGCTGAATCTGTGATCGCGGGCGAAATGGCGGGCGGCGCGGTAGGCCAGCACCGACAGGCCGAGCGCCAGCGCGTGGGAGCTCATGTGCCAGCCGTCGGCCAGCAGCGCCATGGAGTTGTAGAACCAGCCGCCGCCGATCTCCGCCACCATCATGATGACGGTCAGCAGCACGGCCCAGCGGGTCTTCTGTTCGGCCAGCGGATTCCCTTCGTGGACGACGGGTTGGTGGCAGTGGGATGAGGCGAGGGATGACATGGATTTCTCCTGAGGACGACAATGCAATATACTATACCCCAGTATAGTTTTATTGATCGAGAGGATCCTGCATGTCACACACCATTCACGGCAAGAAGAAGCTGCTGGCGCGGGTGCGCCGCATCAAGGGGCAGGCAGGGGCACTGGAGAGCGCGCTGGAGCAGGAGAGCGACTGCGCCGCCATCTTGCAGCAGATTGCCGCCATTCGCGGCGCCGTCAACGGCCTGATGCTGGAGGTGCTGGAGGGCCACATGCGCGAGCATCTCGGCGCCGAAGAGGCGACCCCGGCCGAGCGGCTGGAGGATCTGGATCAGGTGGTGCGGGTATTGCGATCCTATCTGAAGTAGGGCCGGTGGATGGGGCCATGCGTAGCCCCACCTCATCCCGTTGACGGCTGGGTGGCGTCGGCCCGCCAGCCCCCGCCCCTTTCAGACTTGAGCCCTCGCCGGCTTTACGCCATGATGACCGCCGATCATTGATCGCCATACCCTGGATTCCATTTCGCAAGGACCCCCCATGTTTGAACACGTCGATGCCTATGCTGGCGACCCCATCCTGACCCTAGTCGAGACCTTCCACAAAGACACCCGCGAGCAGAAGGTGAACCTGGGGATCGGCCTCTATTACGACGAGCAGGGCCGCATTCCGCTGCTGGCCTCGGTACAGCAGGCCGAAGCCCAGCGCGCCGCCGCCCCGGCCCCGCGCCCCTACCAGCCGATGGAAGGCGCCGCCAACTACCGCACCGCAGTGCAGCACCTGCTGTTCGGTGCCGACCACGAAGCGGTCAAAGCGGGTCGCATCGCCACCATCCAGACCATCGGCGGCTCCGGCGCGCTCAAGATCGGCGCCGATCTGCTCAAGCGCTACTTCCCGACCTCCGAGGTGTGGGTCAGCAATCCCACCTGGGACAACCACAAGGCGATGTTCGAGGGCGCCGGCATCAAGGTGCACGACTACCCCTACTACGATGCGGCTACCGGCGGCGTGCAGTTTGACGCCATGATCGACTGCCTGAGCAGCCTGCCGGCAAAGAGCATCGTGCTGCTGCACCCCTGCTGCCACAACCCGACCGGGGTGGATCTCTCCCGCACCCAGTGGGACCAGGTGATCGCGCTGGTGGTCGAGAAGAACCTGATCCCCTTTATGGACATCGCCTATCAGGGCTTCGGCGACGGGCTCGAAGAGGATGCCTACGCCATTCGCGCTATGGTGGCCGCCGGCGTCAGTTTCTTCGTCAGCAACTCCTTCTCCAAGAACCTCTCCTTCTACGGCGAGCGCTGTGGCGGCCTGTCGGTCATCTGCCAGGATGCCGAAGAGGCGAGCCGGGTGCTGGGCCAGATGAAGGCCACCGTGCGCCGCAACTACTCCAGCCCGCCCACCCACGGTGGCCAGATCACTGCGGCCGTGATGAACGATGCCAGCCTGCACGCCATGTGGGTCGGTGAGGTGACCGAGATGCGCACCCGCATCAAGGCGATGCGCGAGAAGCTGTTCGAGGTGCTGAGCGCCAAGGTGCCGGGCCGTGACTTCAGCTACTTCATCAACCAGCGCGGCATGTTCAGCTACACCGGCTTCACCCCGGAGCAGGTGGACAGACTGCGCGAGGAATTCGCCGTCTATCTGGTGCGCTCCGGTCGCATGTGCGTGGCGGGCCTCAACAGCCGCAACGTCGACTACGTGGCCGACGCCATGGCCGCCGTGCTCAAGGGCTGATCCCCGCAAGCCCCGCTCAGGCGGGGCTTTTTGTTTGTCCCGTTTGCTTGTGGAACCGTTATGGATCTCATTGCCCTCTCCCGCCTCGGCGGTCGCCATCTGGTTACCCTGCACCTGCTGCTCGACAGCCAGAGCGTCACCCGCACCGCCGAGCGGCTCTGCACCACCCCCTCCACCGTCAGCAAGACCCTCAACCAGCTGCGGGATCTGCTCGGCGATCAGCTGCTCTACCGCCAGGGCAACCAGCTGCTGCTGACCCCGTTCGCCGAGCGGCTCGGCCCCACCCTGCACCGGCTGCTGAGCGAGCTCAACGGCCTCACCGGCCAGGGCGGGTTCGATCCCGCCAGCTGGCAGGGGCAGCTGAAATTCGCCCTGCGTGAAAGCGGCATGGTCTGGCCCATGGGGCCCATCCTGGCGCAGCTGATGCGCGAGGTGCCGGGCCTGGTGCCCGACATTCGCAACAAGGATGAGCAGGGGCTGGCGGCGCTGGCGGCGGGCAAGCTGGACTTCGTGATCCTGCCCCACGATCAGAGCCAGCCCCTGCCCCGCCAGCAAGGGCTGGTGTGGGAGACCCTGCGCGAGGACAAGCTGGTCTGCCTGCTGCGCGCGGATCACCCGGCGCTGGCGCGATCCTGGGATCTCGATGCCTACCTGAGCTGGCGCCATATCGCCATTCGCGATCAGGAGCTGGCCAACCCCTTCTTCGAACAGAGCCTGGCCCAGTTGCAGGTGCGCCGGCAGATCGCCGCCATCCTGCCGGATTTTGGCAGTGCGGCGGCCCTGCTGCGCCAGAGCGATCTGATCCTCACTGCCATCGGTGGCTGGGCAGAGCAGGCGGCCCCCCACGCTCTGGTAAACAGGCCGGTCCCCTTCGATTACGGTGCCGTCACCCACAGCCTGGTGTGGTACGGCCCGGCCGGAGAAGAGCCGGCCCGGCGCTGGTTCCGCCAGCGCATCCTGCAACTGGCCCGCGAGCTGGGATAAGGACGACCATGCCCGGCACACGCTGGCCGGGCATGGTGGGTGTCAGGGTTTCTTGGTGTAGATGGGGCTGGGGAAGGGAGAGACGTTGTTGCCCAGTTCGGTGATGCGGGCGGCCCCCTGCTTGCGCACCTGATCGACCCGCAGCACGTGGTGCATGGGGATCATGGTGCGATTGACGTCGGCAAATTCACTCTTCAACTTCTCGTGGCTGGGGTCGACGATGAGCGCCGTGTGGTTGTCCCACACGAAGTTGGCGATCTCGATGAAGCCGAACAGCTGACCCTGGCTCACTTCCCTGACATAGACTTCGTAACGCTCGTTGTGACAAATGAACTGCACTCGATATAAGGCGTTGGATTCACTCATGTTCGTCTGTTGATGGTGGGCGATTGACCCATTCTAGCCGCCACCTCGCAGAGCTCAAATAGACAGCAATCACAGTTACGTCATCTCAAGACTCAGGCAGCAAAAAAGCCACGCCGAACCGCTCGGTTCGCCGTCCAATCTTGCCTTGTAGTATCAAATCCCTTTGCGATCAGTTGATTAGCACCCGGCTATTCAGAGCAGTGGCGGCAGGCTGACCGGGCCGAGCCCGGCCACCGCCAGCGCAGCGGCCAGTTGCTCCAGCTCCTCTCGCGCCGCCTCTGGCCAGCTCTGCGCCGCCCCGCGCACGCCGTGATGGCGAAAGCCGTTGAGGCGGATGGGCACGGGCCCGAGAGCGTGCAAAAAGGCGGCGAGCCCGCCCTCCAGCGTGCCGTCGGCGGTCAGATAATCACTCTGCCCCGGCACCTGCAGCAGGCGCACCTCCGCCAGCTTGCCCGCCTGCGCCAGCAGTTGCAGCGACGCCAGCACCCGCTCGCGGCCATAGCCGGTCAGCATGTGATGCACAGAGTTGCCCCACCCCTTGAGATCGATCATGGCGCCGTCCAGCACCGGCAGCAGCCGCTGCCAGCCAGCCTCGGCGAGCGAACCGTTGCTGTCGAGCAGGCAGTCGAGATGAGCCAGATCCGCCGCCCCCTTGATGGCCGTGAACAGCGCGATCACGAACGGCAACTGGGTGGTGGCCTCACCGCCGGAGACGGTAATGCCGGTCAGCAGCGGGCCGTAGCGGCGCAGCAGGGCCAGCACCTCGGCCACCGTCATGGTGGCGGTCTTGGGGCTGGCGCTGCGGGGGCAGGCATCGAGACAGGCATCGCAATCGGTGCAGCTTGCCGCCTGCCAGCTCACCCGCCCCTCGTGCAAGGTCAGCGCCCCGCTCGGACAACCGGACACGCAGTCACCGCAGTGATCGCAGAGGCCGATGGTGTGCGGGTTATGACAGCCGGGGCAGGCGAAGTTGCAGCCCTGCAGAAACAGCACCAGCCGGTTGCCGGGGCCGTCCACGCAGGAGAAGGGCAGCCAGCGGCTCACCGTCGCGGTGCGCGCCGCCCCTGCCCGCCTGCCGCACTCAGTAGTCACACAGGGTCGCCTCGCGCCCCACCACCCGCGGCGCCCGCTGGCGGATCCCGGTCAGCTCGCTCGCCTCGGCGCCGAGGCAGGTGGTCTGCAGCCGCGAGCCCTCGGTTGCGAAGCGGGCTACATCGCTCTTGCGGATCATGTAGCCGGTCACCCGCACCAGGTCGCTGTCGGCCACGTTGGCGGTGAACTCGCGCATGCCGATGGCGAGCGCCCCCTTGCAGAGCTGCAGCAGCGCCTGCGGGTTCTGGCGGATGGTAGGATCCAGGGTGAGGATCTCGCTGATCCCGGAGTGATAAAAGCCGTGGTGGGGCGCCAGCGCCAGCACGTGGCTGGCGGGATCCGGCTCCTCGCCATAGGGGATGCGCACCCCGGGGGTCACCCCGCGATCCACGCTGAGCCCACCCTGGGAGTGGAGCAGGGCGTGGCCGCCCCAGGCGTGGCGCTGCGGCGTTTCGCTCACGTGGCGGGCGAGCTGGGCCGAGATGCGGTAGCCCAGCTGGTTCGCCTCTTCGTCACGGCCGTAACGCTCCGGCAGATTCTCCTTGTCCATCAGCAAATTGACCGCCTCGGCCATGCCGTAGATGCCGAACATGGGCACGAAACGCCCCTCTTCCAGCAGCCCTTCCTGCACCAGGAAGCTGTCGAAGAAGCCTGACTCCTGGTGCAGGAAGGCGGCACGCGCCTCGATCAGGCGGGAGGCGAGGCGGCAGTAGTGGGGCAGCAGGCAGCCCAGGAAGTCGTCGATGCCGTGGGCCTGCTCGGCCACCCGCTTGAGGGAGACCCGCACCAGGGTGTTGGCGCCACCCGCCTGGGGCAGGGCGTTGTAGCAGCTGACGATGCCGAAGCCGCGCTCATCGAAGGTGTTGCGATGCAGCGGGTAGTTGGCGATGTGGGGCTTGCTGCAAGCCGCGATGTTCTTCACCCCCTGCAGCAGCAGGCTGTCCGGGGTCTGTGCCGGATCGTGGAACAGGGTGAGGTTGGGGGCTACCTGCTTGAGCTCGCCGTCGATGCGCAGGATCAGGCGGCAGAGCCGGTTGTCATCCGGGCCTATGTTGACGTGCATGAAGGCATCCGGCAGCACCCGGTCCAGGTAGATCCAGAACCCCTTCAGCTTGCGATAGAGCACCTCGTCATCCAGCTCACCGACGAAGGGCAGCAGCAGGTGATCGAGCCGGCCCAGCCAGACCGGCATGCTGGTGACGGAGGGCACATGGTGGTAGAGGATGCGCAAGGCATCGAGCGCCTCGTCGAAATCCTGCGGCGGTGCCAGCTCCAGCCAGGCCGAGCCCTGGCGCAGAAATTTCTCGTAATCCGGCAGCACATAGCGCGGCTTGTAGGGGGCGTGCCCCTCGAACATGTCGCAGACAAAGCCCTTGGCCATCGCCTCGCTCACCTCGGCGGGCAGCTCGGGATAGGGCAACGCATTCTCGGCGGCCAGCGCCAGAGCATGGCTCTTCTGGGCCGGTGACAGCAGGGGATCGCGCACGATGCGCTGGCAGGTTTCGGTGAAGGACATGACTCGCTCCTCGACGGATGGGAGCTAAATCCTCACACTTGAGAGGTGTTTTTTGAAGTGACATTCACAACATGGCGGATATCCGATAAAGACATCCGCCATGCAAGATCACGGGCCTAGCCCAGCCAGGGCAGCAGCTGGGCCACGCCCCCCTGCCAGCGCAGCAGGAAGAAGCCCCCCATGCCGACCACCACCACCACCAGGGTTGGCAGCCGCAGCAGGGTCAGCGCCGTCACCAGCAGGGTGGCGACCAGATAGTCCGGATCCCAGCTTAACCCAACGCCAGGCTGGTAGCTGAAGACGATGGGCAGCCAGATGGCGGTCAGCACCGACTGGGCCGAGAAACTGAGGAAGGCCCCCATCTCGGCGCCCGGCTGATAGCGGGTCAGCCGCGAGAAGAAGGCGAAGCGGTTGAAGAAGGTGATCAGGGCCAGCAGGCCTATCATCAGCCAGCTCATGATTACCTCCTCATCCGGTGCAGCACATAACCCACCAGCATGCCGGAGAGCGCCGAGATGATGATGTAGACCTCCGCCAGCAGCGGCTTGGTGAGCAGCGCCATGGCGCCGCTCACCAGGGTGGCCGCCACCATAGGCAGGTTCTTCATGGCGGGAATGGTCATGGCGATGAAGGTGGCGGCGATGGCAAAATCCAGCCCCATCTGATCCAGCCCGTCGATGTACTGGCCGGCGGCGATGCCGAGCAGGGTCGCCGCATTCCAGAACAGATAGAAGACGAAGCCGGCGATGAGCGCATAGGCCGGATCGAAACGGCCGCTGCGCTCCCGGTCTTTGAGCGCCACCGCGAACATCTCGTCGGTCAGAAAGAACGCCAGACTGGCGCGCCAGCGCAGGGAGAGCGGCAGCACGTCGCGGCGAAAGGTGAAGCCGTAGAGCAGGTGCTGGGAGGTGATGACGAAGGTGGAGCCCATGATGGGCAGCAGCGGCGTACCCGCCCCGAACAGGGTGGTGGCCGAGAGCTGGGCGGCGCCGGCATAGACCAGCAGCGACATCAGCTGGGCCTGCAGCGGGCTCAGTCCCACCTGCAGCGCCAGAGCACCGCACAGGATCCCCCAGGGGATCACCGAGACGGAGAGCGGCAGAATATCGATGGAGGCGCGCCACCAGAGCGCGCGGGTACTCTCGGCCCCAACGGGTCGGGAGCGGGTTGCTGACGGCATGGGATCATCCTTGTTGCGTCCACGGCGAGCCGGAAAAACTAGCACGGCACGGGGACGGATACCAAGAGGCTGCAGGTAAAGAGAGGATGGCGCAAAACAGAGGTAGCCAAAAAACAGAACGCCACCCGGAGGTGGCGCGCTGTTGAGGGTCAGGGCTGAATGATGATGGGGGTGCCGGGTTCGATGGCGTTCCACACTTCGTCCAGATCCTTGTTGAGCATGGCGATGCAGCCATTGGTCCAGTTGGACGGCTGCAGGCGGGTGTTGCCTATGCTGTTGCGCTGACCGTGGATCATGATCATGCCGCCCGGTCGCACACCCATCTCGTTGGCCGCCTTGATGTCGTCCAGATTCGGGTAGTTGATGTGGATGGCCTTGTAATAGTTGGAGTTGGTCTTCTTATAGTCGAGGATGTAACGGCCTTCCGGCGTGCGCTGATCCCCTTCCCGCTGCTTGTGCCCCTTGGGAGCCGGACCCAGAGCGATCCAGTAGCGTTTGACCTCCTTGCCATCCTTCATCAGGGTCAGGCTATAACTCGATTTCTTCACCACCACCATATCGGCGGACAGGGTGGCAAAACTCAATGCGGGCCACAGCCCCAGCAAACACAGTAATACGGCTCTCATTCCATCCCTCGGCAAGCCTCTGGTAAGGGCTTTTCTGTTACCAAATCATCTGAACTGCACCGCCTCGAGTGGCGGGCGAGCGCCATCATATTGGATCGCCATCAATACTCAATATATCCAGAGAAACATATCCCGCGCCATCTTTTATAGATTGTTACAATTAACTGCCAAAACAACGGGATAACCCCCCTATCTCGGGATAGTCCCGGGCGGGACATTGGGGGAAGATAAGGCGCTTTTCACCTCTCAGGAACCTCACGATGCGATACCGACTCTCACTGCTGCTCCTGCTGCTCTGCTCCTCCCTGCAGGCGGCCGAGCCGCTCTGGCTGCGCGAGCCCGCCCTCTCCCCCGACGGCAAACAGCTTGCCTTCACCTGGCAGGGCCGCGTCTACCTGAGCGCCGGGGATGGCGGGCCCGCCATGCCCCTCACCGACGGCAACTACCTGAGCCAGCGCCCGCTCTGGTCGCCTGATGGCAAGCTCATAGCCTTTTCCGCCAACCTCTACGGCAACGAAGACGTGTTCGTGGTGCCGAGCCACGGCGGCGAGATGGTGCGGCTGACCCGGGATTCGCGCCCCGACCTGCCCCAGGCCTTCAGCGCCGACGGCAAGCAGCTGCTGCTGAGCAGTCAGCGCCTCACCGACCCCGACGCCGATCACTTCGTGGCGGAAGGCTATCAGGCCGGCAACCTCTACTGGACGCCGGTTACCGGCGGCACGCTGACCCCAGCCCAGCCCCTGCCCGCCACTCTGGCCCGCCCCCACGGCAACCAGCTGGCCTACCAGATGCCGGGCATGGATCAGCCGTTTCGCAAGCACCAGCACTCGTTCGCCGTCTCCCGTCTGTGGTTGTTCGACGGCAAGCAGCATCGCCAGCTGACCGAAGACAGGGTGGCCGCCAGCGATCCGGTCTGGGACGAACAGGGCAAGCGGCTCTACTACCTGAGCGAGCGCAGCGGCGATTTCAACGTCTGGCAACGGGACCTGGCCAGCGGCCAGGATCGCCAGCTCACCCACTTCAAAGACCACCCGGTGCGCGGCCTATCAGCCTCCCGCCAGGGGGATCTGGTCTGGTCCTGGCAGGGGGAGCTCTACCGCCTCGATGCCGGCAGCGACACCCCGCTCAAGCTCGTCATCCAGCCGCTGTTCGCCAAGGTGCCGGCCGAGCAGAGCTGGCAGCCCGGCCCCGTCGACGAGGCCATCGCCCGCCAGGACGGGGAAGAGGTGATCCTGGTCAGCCAGGGGGATCTCTACGCGGTCGACACCCGCCGCGAGCGGGTACGCCAGCTCACCCGCCACCCCAGCGAACAGTCGGCGCCGCGCTATCTGGATAAAGAGCAGACACTCATCTACCTCTCCGAGCAGGAGGGGCCGGCGGCGCTGTACCGCCTCAAGAAGGGGCAGCCGGACAAGCTGTTCAGCGACCCCGGCACCCTGACCGAGGAGAAACTGCTGGCCATTCCGGGCGCCGCCATCAGCGTGCCGACCCTTTCCCCCGACGGCAAACAGCTCGCCTTCGTGGTGGACGGCCAGGCCGTCCATCTGCTGGATCTGGCCAGCGGCAAGCAGCGCCAGCTGGTCGCGGCCGAGTTCAACCCCACCCGTCACGCGGTGGAGCTGGCCTTTGCCCCCGATTCGCGCCACCTGGCGCTGACCATCCAGCCCGACTCCGCCCAGCAAGAGATCGCCGTCATCGATACCCGGGATGCCAAGGCCAAGCCGGTCAACGTCAGCCTCAACGGCTATCGGGATGGCGAGCCTGCCTGGAGTCAGGACGGCGGCATCCTCTACTGGCAATCCACCAAGTACGGGGTGCTGGGTGCCGATGGCGAGCCCCTCGGTGGCAGCCTGCTCGGCCTCTACAGCAGCCGCGCCGCCAAGAGCGACTTCATCGCCGAACAGGCGCCGCCCAAGGCCGGTTACGGTTTCGAAGCCGACCGGCTGGCACACCGGGAGGCGCTCCAGCTGCAGCCAGAGGGCCCCATCCTCGCCAGTCGCATCGTCGACGATCATCTGATCTATCTGGTGGAGGTGATGGACGCCAACGGCGAGAGCGAGATCAAGGGCTACGCCCAGGATCTGCGCAAGGGGGAGACCAAGCTGCTGTTTGCCGAGCAGCCGGGGCCGGCGCTGGCCAGCCTCAACCAGGATGCCAGCCTCGCCACTCTGGTGCGGGAGGGGGAAATCGCCCTCATCGATACCCGCTCCGGCGAGGCCAGCAGCCATCCCTTCAATCTGCTGATCACCGCCAGCTGGCAGGATCGGATGAGCGCCGCCTTCGACCAGATCACCCGCCTCACCCGGGACGAGTTCTACCGGGCCGACATGAACGGGGTGGACTGGGACGGCTATGTGGCCGCCTATCGCCGCCTGCTGCCCGGCATCAGCAACGATCGTGACTTCGGCAACCTGCTGGCGGAGCTGGCCGGCGAGCTCAATGTCTCCCACACCTGGGGCAGCGGCCCGGCCCCCTCCCTGCGCATGCCGGACGAGACCGCCAGCCTCGGTGGTTACTGGCGCGAGCGACAGGGGGCGGTCGAGCTCGACGCCCTGCTGGCCGGCGGCCCGCTGGAGCAGGAGACGGATCTGGCGCCGGGCGCCCGCCTGCTGGCCGTCAACGGCACCGAGCTGCACAGCCTCAACGAGCTGGATGCCCTGCTCAACCACCAGGCCGGCCAGCGACTGGCGCTCACTGTGCTGCCCAAGGGAGCCAAGGAGCCCAGCCAGTTGGAGGTCACTGCCATCGACCTGCAGCAGGAGTATCAGTTGCAGCTCGACGGCTGGATCGCCAAGCGCCGCAGCCAGGTGGAGCAGTTGAGTCAGGGGCGGGTCGGCTATGTCTACCTGCCGGAGATGAGCAGCGCCGTCTATGAGGAGGTGGTGGCCGACGCCCTCGGTCGCCAGCGCAACCGCGAGGCATTGATAGTTGACGTGCGCTTCAACAAGGGGGGCTATCTGGCCAACACCCTGGTGGAGTTCCTGACCGGCAGCGGCAGCGCCCAGGGCATGGCCCGCAGTTGGCCACGCCTTGGCAAGGGGGAGACGGATGCCGCCACTCGCCAGTGGACCAAACCCTCGGTGGTGTTGGTCAATGCGGGCAGCTACTCGGAAGGTTCGGCCTTTCCCCAGTACTACCGCACCCTCAAGGTGGGCCCCATCGTCGGTGAGCCGGTGCCGGGCACCGGCACCATGGTGTATGCCCACACCTCCAGGCTGATCCCGGGCCTCGCCTACGGCATCCCGACCCTGGGGCTGCGCAACCCCGATGGCACCCTGTACGAGAATCAGGAGCTGATCCCGGACGTGCAGGTGGCGCTGACCCCGGCCGACATGCTGGCGGGGCGCGATCCCCAGCTGGCAGCCGCGGTGCAGGCCGCCCTCGCCCAGCTGTCGACGAATGCGAAACCCGCAGCCAAACGGGCTGACTGACGCCAACCAGCAAAAGAGGAGCCGGCCGGGCTTGCCCGGTCGGCTCCTCTGACAGACAGACATCAAGGGCGCCCCGCCTGTTGCGGGGCGCCCTTGTTGCATCAGGCCGGCTGCGTCTCGGCCGGCTGGCGGGCCAACGCCAGCTGATACCTGTGCTCGGCCAGCTCCAGCTCGCGGCGCGCCTCGTCCACCTTGCCATCGGCGCTCTTCACCGCTGCCACCAGCTGGTTGTAGCGATCCCAGCTGCCGTTGTACTCGTTCACCTCGGCCTGGTAGCGCTGGCTGATCTCGTTGGACTGGCGAATGATGGCGTTGTTCTCATCGTGCAGCTGATCGATGCGGGCGCTCAGGTTCGCCTGGATGGCGCGGATCCGGCGATACTCTTCCCGACCGTAACTGCCGTTGTAGCTGTTGTGCTCGCGCACCAGCCGGTTGATCTCCTGCACCGTCTGGCGGTTGCGCTGGTTCAGCTGGCTCAGCTCGCGCTGGTAGCGATCAAAGTTGCCCTTGAGCGTCTGCTGGCGATCCTGCAGGGCGGTTCTGGCCGCCACCTGCTGGCTGTAGTGCTCCTGAGCCGCCGCCAAGTCCTGGCGCCGGGTCTCGAGGGAGCGCTCCAGCTCGCCCAGATCCGGCAGCTCTTCCGACACCATGGTGGGATAGAAGGCGGCGATCTGCGGCGTCGTCACCTTCAGCGCCCGCACCGCATCGGCACCGTTGGCCTGATCCCGGTAATCCACGCCGCACGGCTGCCCCTTGCAGATCAGGTCCGGGCTGGAGAACTTGTACTCGTGGCTGTAGACCCCGAAGCTGGAGGGATAAGCCATCACGGTGGCGAAGGAACCCCGCACCCCGTGCCCCAACGCATAGTGATAAGTGCCCCCCGTGCCATCTTGCAGGCGGGAGTGGTTGAGCCCCATGTTGTGACCCAGCTCGTGCGCCAGCACCACGTCGCCACAGCCGGTGGCCGTGACATGGCTGAACATGCTGCCGGCATCCTGGGAGACATCCCCGTCGGCATACGCCTTGCTGCCATCGGTATAGGTAGCGGAACCGCCAACCCAGGCCAGCCCGCAGCTGCCGTGGTCACCGGTCTGGGGGCGCATCAGCACCACCATGTCGGCACCATAACGGGTGCGCAGGGTCGGTACCTGCTTGAAAGCCGGATCCTGCTGGTAGGTCACCGCGTTGAGCGCGGACTTGTCGGTGCCGCCATCCGGGTAATTGACCTGCTGGTCGTGCACGGCCCGCACCGTCAGATCCAGGCCGCTGGCGGCATAGATCTGGTTGGTGACGTTGATCATGTGCTGGATCCGGGTCTGCGCATCCCCCTGATAGCGGGCCGCCAGCCCCGGGCTGTGCAGCACCATCAGGTCGATGGTTTCCGCCAGCACCGGGGTCGCCCCGAGCAATCCCGCAATCATGATCCCCAAGGTGGTTTTCTGCATGTGATCTTCCTTTTCTGTTGTTATTGGTGAGTCGGGATCAGGGCGTCATCGCCGCCATGACCCAGATCCAGCGGCGGGTTCTTGTAAACCCAGCCCTTGCCTCCCAGGGTCTCGACGGAGTAACTGCCTTGCGGCGTGCCGATGAACCCGAAAGTCGCTTGCTTGCCGACGGTGAAATTGACCGGATAGCTGTCACCGTCGACCCGAATTTCCCCCTGCCAGTTGCGCTCCCCGCCCCGCTGCAGTTCAACCTTGGTCACCCTGGCCTGCAGGGTGCTGCCGTCCGGTAGCGGCAGGGCCACGCTGTCACCCACCTGGGCCCGCTCCAGATCGCTGCCCTGCAGGGCGATCGGCTGGGGCTGCTCGACCGCATCGCCGGGCTCCGCCAGCGGAAAGTCCGCATCCACCTCGGCCGCCTGCCAGGGGGTCTCCAGCTGCTGGCTGCCATCTTCTCGCAGCCGATCCGGCTTGGTAGGGGCCGCGACCGGCGCCGGTTTGAGCACAGGCGCAGGCATGGCGGCGAGTGGCGTGAGCTCCGCCAACGGGCCACTATCCGCCGCGTGCTCCTCATCCCCTGCCGCCGCCTGACCGGGCGCCACCGGTTGCGGCCACAGGTACCAGCCGATCACCCCGGCCAAGAGGGCGCACAACCCCAGCAAAGGCTTCCATTTCGCTCTCTTCATACTGATACTCCAGTCAAAAACAATCCTTATAAAACAATGGATTGCGTTCAAAGTGAGCAGGCATGCTAGAAACCGCCGAGCAGGCTGGCACCCCCCTATATGGGGCGTCGAAAAAATGGACGCGGGAGGTTCACCCCCGCAGGATTAGTCGCGCAAGTCAGTGCTGGCGGGGGCTGAGAGAGGGTTCGAATGATGCTTTTTTGCCGCATGAAAATGGCTCCCAAAAGGGCTGGAATGAGGCCATTCACCCCATATGGGTTAAGCAGATTTGGCTGTACCGGGGGGCAGGCGTCGGCGTACCCTGATGGCATCAATCAGGTCAAGGATGTTGCATGAACGGTTTGCCGATACGGGCGCCAGCACTGGGCTGGCTGTTGATTTCACTGCTGGCGGCGCCGCTGGCCGCCGCCCCCCTGACGCTGCAGGGCGAGACCCAGCGTTACCGCATCGATCCCGATACCCTGGCCATCTCGGTCAACCAGATCCCGGTCAGTGCGGGCCAGCCCGCCCGCCAGGTCGATCAGTTGCAACAAGGGGAGCAGCAGGCCAGCTGGCACTGGCCCGCCCAGGACACCAGGGTGGAGGTCAAGCTGGATGGCGACGACCTCTTGCTGACGCTGGTCAGCGACAGTCCCCGTCAGCTGGCCTGGTTCAGCCTGCCGAAAAACCAGACCCACCTCTCCCTGGCCTTCGGCGAGGGCAGCCGCTTCTCGGTGCGCGACAGCGACTGGCTCGGCTATGTCGGCGACGAGCTGGCCGAGCTCAACACCCACTACGACCTCAAGCTGCCGCTCTGGAGCCAGGATGCCGGCAAGCAGACCTACAGCTGGATCCTGCAGACCCCCTACGACAACCGGCTTCGCTTCAGCCGCCAAGGAGGCCGGCTGCAACTGAGCGCCAGCCATGAATTCAGCAGCTTCAACAAGCAGGCGCCGATGGTGGTGCGGCTGAGCGTGGGAGATGACTGGCTGGCCGGCGCCCGCCGATACCGGGCGTGGCTGCAGAGCGAGGGGGCCTGGCAGTCTCTGGCCGACAAGGTCGCCCGCATTCCTGCCGGGCGGCGGTTGATCGGCGCCAGCCATGTCTACCTGTGGGGCGATGATCTGCTCGATCGGCAAGATGTGACCAATTGGCCCGCGCTGCAGGCCAAGCTCCGGCAAAAGCCGGAGTGGCTGCAAGGCTTCAACAACGAGGAGCAGGAGGCGCTGGCCGCCGCCCATCCCGAAATCTGGCAGCAGAACCTGATCATGGCCGGCCTCAACCGGCTGATTGCCAACCAGCTGCCGCTGCCTGCCCAGCAGGGTCCGCAGGCCCAGAGCAAGGTGCTGGCCCTGCGCCAGCAGTGGGTCAAGAGCCAGTTCGGCGAGCAACTAGTGGCGCAGGAGCGCTGGGGCCAGGGGCTGTCGCTGCCGGTGATCGAGGCGCTGCAGCAGGCGGGACTGCGCAAGCTGTGGCTCGGCACCCCACAATGGACGGCGGCCCTGCAACAGAGCTATGCCCTCATCGCCGCCCAGCGTCAGGGCTATCTGGTAGGCAGCTATGACTCCTACGATACCGCCATCGCGCCCGGCACCAACGACAGCTGGCTCACCGCCCAGCTGCCGCCGGAGATCGGCAAGCGCTGCGCCATCGTCGAGGCCAACGGCAAGCCCAAGCCGGGCTTTGGTGGCGAGGGGGTCTATCTCAACCCGGGCTGCACCCTGCCGTTTGCCAAGAGCCGCATGAGCGAGCTGGCCAAGGCCAGCGGCATCAACAGCCTGTTCCTCGACGTGGACGGCACCGCCATGGCCTCCAACGATTACAACCCGGCCCACCAGCAGGGCAGCCAGGCGATGATCGCCGACCGCAACGCCCGCATGAGCTGGGTGGGTGAGCGACTCGGGCTGGTGCTGGGCTCGGAGGATGGCAACGCCCTCACCAGCAAGCCGCTGCTGTTTGCCCACGGCATCCAGAGCTGGGGCTTTGGCTGGACCGATGCCGCCATGCGCAAGCAGGCCAAGTCCCCCTACTACCTCGGCAAGTGGTGGCCGGACGAAGCGCCGCAGGTCTTCTTTCAGCCCGCCCGGCTCAAGCCGCGCTACCTGAAGACGGTGTTCAACCCGGCGGATCGACTGCCCCTCTATCAGGCGGTGTTCCACGACTCCGTGCTCAACAGCCACCACTGGCTGTTGGACAACCTGAAATTCCCGGGCATCAAGGAGGAGCGCGCCCTCCTCGGCCTGCTCTACAACACGCCGCCGCTGGTCAACCTGAGTCGCAGCACGCTGGCGAGCCGCCTGCCGGAGCTGGTGAGGCTAGACAGCCAGTTCGGCCCGCTGCACGAGGCACTGTGGGACAAGGCACTGGTGGGCTTTCGCTGGCGTGACGGGGTGGGCCGGGTGCAGGAGACCCGCTTCTCCGACGGCAGCCGGCTGGTGGCCAACTTCGGCCACAGCTCCATCATGATCGACGGCCACAAGCTGCCGGGCCGCCAGCTGCTGGTGGCGCTCAAGGACAAGCCGGTCAGCGTGCTGAAGATCCAGGGCTGAGCCCGGATCGCCATCAGGAGGGGGTCGCCCCGCTGGCCGAGCTGGGTGGCAATGCATGGAGGTTGAGCCAGCGCCGGCGCAGCGCCTCCAGTGAGCCATCCTGGCGCATCTGATCGAGGGCCCGCTGCAGGGCCTGCACCTTGGCCGGCTCCGTCGCCAGATTGAGGGCGAAGTAGTACTGCTCGCCGTCGTCATAGACGAACAGCGGGGTGAGCGCCTCGAGGCCGTGGCCCAGCTGGTGCATGTGAAAGGCGGCCCCCAGATCCAGCGCCGTCACCAGATCCACCCGGCCGCGCAGCAGCATGCGAAACTTGTCCTCCTCGCTGTTGACGCTGACCGGCGCCAGCCCCTGGCGGATCAGCTGCTGGGCCGAGGCCGAATTGCGCACCACGGCGATCCGGTAGTGACTCGCCTCCTGCAGGCTGCGGGGCTGGATGTCAGTGCGCGAGCTCAGGCGCCACACCCTGATGGTTCGCGGCCCGACCGGCCCCACCCACTGGAACTGCTGTTCCCGCTCCGGGGTGCGCGCCACCGAGAAGAGGATGCTGCCCGCCTGATAGCGGGCATTCTGATAGGCCCGCGCCCAGGGCTGCAGCTGGATGTCACCGCGCAGCGCCAGGCCGCTTCGCGCCAGCATGGCATGCAGCAGATCCACCGAAAAACCGCTCACCGGCTGACCGGCCAGCTGATAGTTGTAAGGGGGCATCTGCTCGGTCAGCGCCTGCAGTGCCCGGGCCGGCTGCGCCAGCCCTCCCGTCAGCAGCAGCGTGACCAGCAGCCACCGCCACCGCGCTGTTGTTCCCACCCTCGACTCCTTCCCATGAAAACAGACCCCTGCCGCGGCAGGGGTCTGACATAACGCATGTTCACCGGCTTGCGCCTCAGTGGCTGGTCACCGCTTCCTGGTAGTGGTCGCGGATCCAGCGCTCAAAATCGGCCAGCATGGCCGCTTCGGAGCCGCTATTGTCGGCGATAAGCTGGTCGCCGTGAACCACCCGGATGCGGGCATTGAGCGGCTCACCCTCGCCGACCGGCGGACGCTGGCGGGCCGCCGCCATGCAGGCTTCTGCCTGCTGCCACGCCTCGGCCACGCTCTGGTTGCAGGCCCGGGCCAGCGGCCCCGCACTGAAGCCCTTGCCGGTCAGGCTCTGCAGCGTCTCGTCATGGGTCATGCCGTTGCCCGGTCCCCAGTAGTGGGCGGCCAGATCCGGCCCGATGCGCGGGTTGTCGGTGAGGTAGCCGTCGCGTTTCAAGAAGTAGGCGCGGGTCTGCTCCACCGCCATCAGCGCCAGCAGATAGCCGTGATAGGCGCAGGCCGACTCCTGGTTGAGCAGGTGCGGGATGGCCAGCAGCGGGCGCGGGCTCTCCACCCCCAGGATCTGGAGCTCCCAGCGGCGGGCCAGTGCCAGCACGGCGGCCGGGGTGCGTTCGGCCTCGTCCATGGCGTAGAGATCCCGCTCGAAGTAGGCCACTAGCGCGATCTGGCGCTCGTTGAAGGCGCGAAACGGCTGGCGCGCCTCGATCATCGCCTTGATCAGCGCATCGGGGATCGGCTCCCCCGCCGCGTTTCTGGCGTAGCGCTTGAGCCAGTCCGCATCGTCCAGCAGGCTGTCGCAGAACATCGACTGGGTCTCGGCGTAGGCCATGGAGGTGGGCGGGAACTCCTGGGAGAAGCAGGGGGCGTTGCCGGTGACATTGGCAAAGTGCGCCGCGTGGCCGCCCTCGTGGAACAGGGTGTTGAGTCCGCTCCAGCCGCTGCCCACCTGGGCCGGGTTGGCCAGGCTGGTGAAGTTGACCACCGCCGGCACCCACTCCCCCTCCTGCCAGAAGCTCGGCACCGGGCCGTGGCAGAAGCCGTTCTCGTATTTCCCCTCCCGGGTCAGCAGATCCAGGGTGAGGGTGGCGCCGCGGTACTGGATGCCGAGCCGGCGAAAGCTCTCGACCCAGTCCTGCAGCGCCCGCGAGAAGGGCACGTAAGGGTCGAGCTGGCGGGTCACGTCGCCACTCACGCTGTAGCGCAGGTTGTGGGGCAGCAGGGCAGCCTCCCCTTTGGCCGCTTTCAGCTCGGCCAGGCTCTGGTGCAACCGCTGCTCGGTGCCGGCGATGAAGTCGTCGAGAATGGCGAACAGCTGCGCCGGGCTCATCTGCTCGTTCTTGTGCACCTTGTAGTCGAAGTAGTCGCGATAACCCATGGCGCGGGCGAAGCGGTTGCGCAGCGCGACGATGGCCAGATAACCGTTGTCCACCACCCACTGCTCCAGGGTGTGGAACATGGCGAGCGCGCTTTGCCGCACCGCCTCGTCGCTACTAGCGGCCAGCGCCGTGCTGGCGGCGGGCAGGCTGCCGGCCACCTGTCGGCCCTGCTCATCCAGCAAGGTCAGCTTCAGCTCCCGGCGGCGGGCAAACAGCGCCGCCTCGGCGGCCACCAGTTCGTCCATCAGGGCGGCGGCCTGAGGATCCTCGATGACGTTGCACTCGAAGAAGGCGATCCAGCCCCCCAGACCGCGCTTGAGCTCGGTCTCCTCGGCCTGGGCCTGCATCTGCCGCAACACCGGCAGGCGCGCCGGATCGGCGCAGAATGCCTTGTAGGCCTGCTCGGCGGCGGTGAAGCCGGCCTGATCGTCGCTGGTGCCCATGTAGGTGGACCAGAACAGATCCTCCTTGCGCCTGTGTACCTGCAGGTAGTCGGCGTTGAGCTGATTGAGATAATTCCTGGCAATGGAACTCATAACTTCCCTCTTGTTATGGGGCGGCCACGAGGGCGCCCACTCCTTTTTGGTGAAATGCCAACTCATTCACATTTTCTGCAAATTGAGCAGACAAATAGTGCGCCGGGATGCGCGCAACCACGCTACCAAAAGCGAGGGTTTCTGTCTGCTGGCTATACTGATTGTCAAATTGCTCAATTGGCGTTTTATGGCCCCAAGCCATTGAAAGTTAATTAAATGTTAATAACAAAATAATCAGGGCCAGCCAACGGACTGGCCACCACCAGACCCGCACGGGAAAGTTAAGGAAGAGACTATGTTCAAGCTCGGTGATATTGCCGTGAGCCGCAAATTGATGCTGTTGCTCTCACTGGCGCTGATCGGTTTCATCGCACTGCTGCTCATCTCTGCCAGTGCCCTGCATCGCAACCTGATGAGTGAACGGGAAGCCAGGCTGCAGGCCGTGCTGGACCTGGCCATGAGCCGGATCCAGACGCTGGCGGCCACCCTGCCCGCCCCCCAGGCCCAGGCCGAAGCCAAGGCCATGCTCAACAGCATGCGCTTTGACGGCGACAACTACCTGTTCGTGCTGGACGAGAACCGCCGGATGGTGGTGCACCCCGTCAGGCCCGAGCTGGTCGGCCAGCAGATGGGCGAGAGCGGCACCGCCACCGCCGGCGTCCACTGGCAGCAGATGGTGGATCTCGGCAAGGGGGGCCATAGCGGCCGGCTGGAATACAAGTGGATCTCCCCCTCCGGCGAGGCGGCCCAGAAGATGTCGCTGGTGGCCGGTTATCAGCCCTGGGGCTGGATCCTCGGCTCCGGCGTGCTGCTGCAGGACATCCAGGCCACCATCTGGTCCCAGTATCAGCTGATGGGGGGCGCTACCTTGCTGGTGACCCTGCTGATGGGGCTGCTGGGCTTTGCCATCAGCCGCTCCATCGTCAATCCGCTGGCCGAGATCAACCGGGCCATGCAACAGGTGGCCGCCGGCGATCTGGTGGTGAGCATCCCGGTGCACGGCAAGGATGAGCTGGGGGCTGTCGCCAGCTGCACCAACCAGGGGCTCGACGCCATTCGCCGCGCCCTGCTGGAGGCGAGCCAGGGGGCCCGCAACGTGGCGGATGCCGCCCTGCGCATCGCCGCCTCCGCCGAGCAGACCAACCAGGCGGTCAACAGCCAGCGGGATCAGCTGGCCCAGCTCGCCACCGCCATGAACGAGATGAGCGCCACCATCTCCGACGTGGCGGGCCACGCCGAGAACACTGCCCGCGACACCCAGGACGCCACCAGCGAGGCCGGCCTCGGCAACCGTGACGTGCACGCCAGCGTGCACGGCATCCAGGCGCTGGCCACCGAGGTGGAGCAGGCCACCCTGCAGGTCAACCAGCTCAAGGAGGGGGTGATGCAGATAAGCGAGGTGACGGCGGTCATCAGCGCCATCTCGGAGCAGACCAACCTGCTGGCCCTCAACGCCGCCATCGAGGCGGCCCGCGCCGGCGAGCAGGGCCGCGGGTTTGCCGTGGTGGCCGACGAGGTGCGCCAGCTGGCCAGTCGCACCCGCCAGTCCACCGAGGAGATCCAGAGCACCATAGCCCAGCTGCAACAGCGGGCGGTGACCGCCGCCAGCGCCATGGACGCCAGCCGCAAGCTGGCGGAGAGCAGTGTCAGCCAGTCGGAGAAGGCAGGCCAGGATCTCTCCCTCATCGTCAACCATATCCAGCACGTCAGCGACATGGCGACCCAGATAGCGACCGCGGCGGAGCAGCAGAGCATGGTGGCGGAGGACATGAACCGCAACGTCAGCGGCATCAACGACTCGGCGCTGGAGATGTCCCAGTCTGCCTCCCAGCTGGCCCAGGAGAGCGAGCTGCTGGCCGGTCTTTCGCGCAGCCTGGACGAGCGGCTGGCGGTATTCAAACTCGGCAGCGCCATCGACCAGCAGCTGGAGCAGCGACTCGCCCCTCTGCATCGGCAGGTGAGTCCGGCCGAACGCCCCCGCGCTCGCCACTGATCCGTCCTGCCCTGTCGCAGCGCACGCCCCCGTCAGCCCGGCTGGTGGGGGCGTTCTTCATTGATGAAAAATGTGGATTTTTTGCATCTTGTCGACCTGTTCGACGACATTGATGCGGCAGCGTTCAGTTAACCACCATTTAAAAACAAACAGTTAAGTGTTTGCTCTACTCCGATGAGGTCAAGCTGTAAAGATTTACACTTAATTATTTAATCAAAAATAGCCATGATGGGTTGTCGCCAAACGCGACACCATGACCCTTTATGTAGTCATTTGGCAAACTGGTTGAAAGGCCAGGACGCAAAGCCTCCGGTCTAAAGACATGTCGTCCAGGATAGCGGGGTTGCCACATCGTGCTTCGGGGAACTCCCCCTGCCAACCTGACTGCCCACATCTGTCGAACAGAGGAATGTATGGCAGCAAAAATCCAACTCAATCACGTCGCTGCGACGCTGGCCCTGCTGGTCAGTGGCAGCGTGCTCGCCCACGGCTACATCAGCCAGCCGGAATCGCGCAACTACCTGTGCAAAACCGGCGGCAACAGCCAGTGCGGCGCGGTGCAATGGGAGCCCCAGAGCGTGGAAGGCCCCTCCGGCTTCCCGCAGGCCGGTCCGCCCGATGGCCAGATCGCCTCGGCTGGCAGTGCCAGCTGGCGCGAGCTGAACGCCCAGACCAGCGACCGCTGGACCCGCCGCGAGGTGCAGGCCGGCCCCTTCGCCATCAGCTGGACCTTCACCGCCAACCACGTCACCCGCAACTGGCGCTACTACCTCACCAAGCAGGACTGGAACCCGAACCAGCCGCTGACCCGCGCCGCCTTCGAGCTCACCCCCTTCTGCGTGGTGGACGGCAACATGACCCAGCCGCCCAAGCAGGTCACCCACCAGTGCAACCTGCCCCAGCGCACCGGCTATCAGGTGATCCTGGGAGTGTGGGAAGTGGGAGACACCAGCAACAGCTTCTATAACGTGATCGACGCCAACTTCAAGGGCGGCACCCAGCCGCCGCTGGCCTGGAGCCAGGGCGGCACCATCTATCCTTCCACCGAACTGGCGGTCGGCGACAAGGCCAGAACCCTGGTGTTCGACGCCAACGGCGTGCGCCCCGATCTGCAGACCGAGCTGACCATCGCCAGCCCGGAGCAGGGCCAGAAGAACAACTGGACCCACGCCCTGGCGACCAAGATCAATGCAGAGCAGAGCCAGATCCGGGCCGGCCAGCAGAGCGGCGAAGGCCAGTTCAACCCCGTCTACGGCCAGAACCCGGTCTACTTCAAGGCCGGCAGCGCACTGGAGCGGGTCGAGATCCAGCTCGAGCAACAGCAGCCGCCGGTGAGCAATGGCGTCAGCGTGAGCGGCCTGGAGAGCGACTACCTGCTCGACGAGGGCAAGCTTACCCTCAACTTTACCGTGGCCGCCGAGGGCGATCTGACCGTCACCAACACCCTGTATGATCACGGTGGGGCCGCCAAGGGGCAGACCAGCGCCGACATCAAGGACAGCACCCACAGCTTCACCATGCCGCTGACCGGGCTCAGCGCCGGTCACCACCAGCTGGTGATCGAGGGCAAACCCAAGGCCGGTGGCGATGCGGTGCAGCAGACCCTGGATCTGATGCTCAAGGATCCGGCCGCCGGCGGTGACTACCAGTTCACCTTCCCGGACGGGCTCAAGTCCTACACCGACGGTACCAAGGTGCTGCAGCCCAAGAACGGCAAGGTCTACCAGTGCAAGCCCTTCCCCTATCGCGGCTGGTGCAGCCAGTGGTCGGCCAGTGCCGCCCAGTATGAACCCGGGGTCGGCACCAATTGGCAGGATGCCTGGATCCAGGTGAACTGAGCCGCAGGCACAGCATGACACCATCAACAAAACGGGGAGCCACTGGCTCCCCGTTTTCTCTGATGCACCACCTCAGATCTGGAAATCGATGGCCGCCTCGCTGCCCATGGCGCGGGCCTGAATATCTGCCAGCGCCAGCTCCGGGTTGCAGAGCTGGATAAACTGCCAGGCGAAGTTGTGCTGGAACTGCCCCTGCTTGAGACCGATCCAGGCGGTGTGGGGCGCAAACAGCCGGCTGCCGTCCAGCTGCACCAGCCCCTTGTCGCGCTGGGTGTCGAACGCCATGTCCGCGAGAATACCTACTCCCATCTCCAGCTCGACATAGGTCTTGATGACGTCGGAGTCCTGCGCGGTCAACAGGATCTGCGGAGCGATGCCGGCCTCGGCAAACGCCTCGTCCACCCGCGCCCGCCCGGTCAGGCCGGCCTGGTAGGTGATGATGGGCCAGTGGGCCAGCGCCGCCAGGGTCAGCTCCCGCTCGGCGGTGAGCGGATGCTGCTCCGGCACCACTATGTTGTGGTGCCAGCGGTAGTAGGGAAACGCCACCACCCCTTCGCTCTTGTCGAGCTGCTCGCTGCTGATGCCGATGTCCACCTCGCCGGTCTGCACCAGCCGCACTATCTCCTCCGGACTGCCCTGGCGCAGCTCCAGCTGCACCAGCGGGAACTGCTCGCGAAACGCCTTCACCACTCGTGGCAGGGCATAGCGGGCCTGGGTATGGGTGGTCGCCACCAGCAGCCGGCCCGACTCGCGGTTGGCAAAGGTGCTGGCCAGCTTGCGGATGTTGTTGGCGTCGTTGAGGATGCGCTCGGCGATCACCAGCAGCTCCTTGCCCGGCTCGGTCATGCCGAGCAGCCGCTTGCCGTAGCGGATGAACAACTCGATCCCCAGCTCCTCTTCCAGCTCGCGGATATGGCGGCTGACCCCGGACTGGGAGGTAAACAGGGCATTGGCCACCTCGGTCAGGTTGTAATCCCGCCGTGCCGCCTCCCGGATAATTCGCAACTGCTGAAAATTCACGTCATCGCCTCCTGCGCTGACCGGCAGGTCGGGGTTCTCCCCGCCGCCTTGTTGTTATCTTGTCTGGCCGCCCGAGCCTGAACTCTGGCCGCCATACTGACCCTGTTGTATCCCAGGCGGGCAGACTCCGCCATGGTCACGCTGCTTGCCTGCGCGGCCCGCCAGGGGCCTGCCACTTAAATCTGGTAATCCGGGTAGAGCTGAGCCTGTTTGGCCACCAGTCGCACCCCCTGGCCCGGGCTGAAGGCGCGGGCCGCCTCCTTGCTCAGCTCGGCTTCGAAGTGTGCACCGTTTGTATCCCCATTGCCACGCAGTTCCACCCGGATGCGTGGCCCCATGGGCAGCAGGCGGGTGATGGTGGCGCTGATGCCGCCCGGCGCATCCTCCGGCAGTATCTCCAGCTCGTGGGGCCGCACATAGGCGACGGCCGCGCTGCCCTCCGCCAGCTGGGAGCTGATGGGCCCGCCCAGCAGCTGCTCGCCGATACCGAGCCCCTGCCCGGCCACCCGGCCGCGAAACAAGTTCACGCTGCCGAGGAAGCTGTGCACGAAGGAGCTGGCGGGCTGGTCGTAGACCTCGGCCGGGGTGCCAATCTGCTCGACCTTGCCGGCATTCATCAGCACCACCCGATCCGCCACCTCCAGCGCCTCCTCCTGATCGTGGGTGACGAACAGGCTGGTGACATGCAGCTCGTCGTGCAGCTCCCGCAACCAGCGACGCAGCTCCTTGCGCACCTGGGCGTCGAGGGCGCCGAAGGGCTCGTCCAGCAGCAACACCTTGGGCTGCACCGCCAGCGCGCGGGCCAGCGCAACCCGCTGACGCTGACCGCCGGAGAGCTGGGTCGGGTAGCGCGCGGCCACGTGGCTGAGCTGCACCAGCTCCAGCAGCTCCTTGACCCTGGCGCGGATCGCCGCCTCGGCCGGTCGCTCGCTGCGCGGCTTGACCCTAAGGCCAAACGCCACGTTCTCGAACACCGTCATATGGCGAAACAGGGCGTAGTGCTGGAACACGAAGCCGACGTTGCGCTCGCGCACGTGCAGATCCGAGGCATCCTCGCCCCGGATTATGACGCTGCCGCTATCGGCCTGCTCCAGCCCGGCGATGATCCGCAGCAAGGTGGTCTTGCCGCAGCCGGAGGGGCCGAGCAGCGCCACCAGCTCACCGTCGTGAAAGTCGAGGTTGATGTCGGCCAGCGCCGCGTACTGGTTGAAATGCTTGTTGAGTCCTTGTACCTGAATGCTCATGGCAGCCTCTTGAATTCGGTGATCAGTGAGAGTGAGTGGGCTGGGCACGCAGCCGGGCCAGCAGGGTTTCCCCCAGCAGGGTGAAGATCCCGAACAGGGCCAACAGGCTGGCTACCGCGAAGGCGGCGCCGGTCTGGTACTCGTTGTAGAGGATCTCGATGTGCAGCGGCAGGGTGTTGGTCTGGCCGCGAATGTGGCCGGAGACCACCGACACGGCGCCGAACTCCCCCACCGCCCGGGCGGTACAGAGCAGCAGGCCGTACATCAGGCTCCAGCGGATGCCGGGCAGGGTGACCCGCCAGAACATCTGCAAGCCGCTCGCCCCCAGCATGATGGCGGCCTCCTCCTCTTCCGGGCCGCGCGCCTCCATCTGGGGCAGCAGCTCGCGCACCACGAAGGGCACCGTGATGAAAGTGGTGACCAGGATGATGCCGGGGGTGGCGAAGATCACCTTGATGTCGTGCTCGCTCAACCATTCGCCGAACCAGCCACGGCTGCCGAACATCAGCACGAACATCAGCCCCGCGATCACCGGCGACACCGAGAACGGCAGATCGATGATGGTGATGAGCAGCTGCCGGCCCGGGAAACGGAAACGGGCGATGGCCCAGGCGGCGGCGACCCCGAACAGCAGGTTGAGGGGCACCGAGCAGAGGGTCACCAGGGCGGTGAGGCCGAGGGCGCTGAGGGCCTCCGGCTCGCTGATGGCGTGCCAGAAAAAGGCCAAGCCAGGGCTCAGCGCCTGGATGAAGACGGTGGCCAGCGGCAGCAGCAGCAGGGCGGCAAACCAGCCGAGGCCGACCGTGATCAGTAGCCACTTGACCCAGACCGGCTCGCGGATGACAGGGGGTTGGCGCACCGAGGTGGTCGGCGCCGCCTCGCCCGTTGCCAGCGCCAGGCTTGCGTTGGATGCGTTCATATCCGGCTCCCTCCGATACGGGCCCAACTCCAGGCCTGCAACTTGTTGATAAGCAGTAACAAAATGAAAGAGATCAGCAGCATGACCACGGCGATGGCGGAGGCGCCGGCGTAGTCGTACTCCTCCAGGTGGCTCATGATCATCAGCGGCGCGATTTCAGAGACCATCGGCAGGTTGCCGGCGATGAAGATGACGGAGCCGTACTCCCCCACCGCCCGTGCGAAGGCCAGGGCAAAGCCGGTCAGCAGGGCCGGCACCAGGGTCGGCCACAGCACCCGGATGAAGGTCTGCCAGCGATCGGCACCCAGGCTGGCGGCAGCCTCCTCCTGCTCGGTCTCGGCTTCCCGCAGCACCGGCTGCAAGGTGCGCACCACGAACGGCAGCCCGATGAAGGTGAGCGCAATCACCACGCCGATGGGGTTGTAGGCGAGCTCGATGCCAAACGGGGCGACCCACTGCCCGATCCAGCCGTTGGGGGCGAAGATGGCGCACAGGGCGATGCCGGAGACGGCGGTGGGCATGGCGAACGGCAGGTCGATCAGGGCATCCACCAGTCGACGACCAGGAAAGGTGTAGCGCACCAGCACCCAGGCCAGGATCAGACCGAACAGGGCGTTGAGCAGCGCCGCCACCAGGGCGGCCCCGAAGCTCAGACGAAAGGAGGCGAGCACCCGCGGCGAACCTATCACCTGCCAGAACTCGGCCAGGGTCAGATTGTTCACCGCGAACAGCACCAGCGCCGAAAGTGGCAGCAGCACCAGCACACCCAGGTAGAGCAGGCTGAAGCCGAGGGTCGGGCCGAAGCCCGGCAGCACGGAGTAAGAACCAAATCGCATAACGCATCCGTTTGTTATGAAAAACATTAGATACAGCGATTCTGCGCATTCCTGTTTGGGGCAACAAACACCAATAACGCCTTTGCTAAGCACTTTTTTGTCTAACAGCGGCGGACAAGGCTTTTAGAGCCATAAAATGAAAAAAAGGTCTTTTATATAAATAAAAGACCTAAAAATGGAGCGTCGTGCAATGTACCAAGCTATCCAAATCAGACTGTCGTGGTGTCGGGTGCCTGCCCTCCTTCTCTATTCCAAACCTCTGTGATCAACGCTCGCCGCTCAGCGAAAACTCAAGGCTGCCCGCCGCTCCCACACCGCCGGCGTCGGCTCCACCACCATCTCGGCCCGCCGATAGAGGGTGCCGAGCAGGTTGAGCCCCTGGTTCCACTCGCCGTGGCCGGACTGGGCATTGATGTGGCCCACCTCGCCGGCATCGAACAGCGGCACCTGCCACTGGCGGCTCCAGTACTCGGCCCGCTCAAAACTCATCCAGGGATCGTTGCGGCTGGCCACCAGCTGGGCCGACACCTTGAGCGACCCTGCCAGCAGCTCGTCTGGCAAGCCGAAGCGGGCCGGATCCGCCGGGGCCACGATGAACAGCGAGGCCACCTTGTCGGGCTGCTGGCGCGCCGCCGTGATGGCCGCCAGCGCGCCGAAGGAGTGAGCCACCAGGTGAGCCCGGCCACGCCGGCTGCGCAGCTTGCTCGCCAGCTTGGCGCTCCAGACCGTGAGGTCAGGCCGATCCCACGGCAACCCAACCATCCGCTGCCAGTGGGGGAAGTATTGGTGCCAGCGGCTCTGCCAGTGATCCGGCCCACTGTTGTGCAGACCGGGAACCAGGAGGATCTTGTTCATCTTGGTGCTCCTATCAGCTGGCACAGGGGCCAGTTAAGTTGGCGATGGCCGGCCGCTTAGCGACCCGGCTGGTAGATCTGGTCAAACAGGGCGCCCTGGGCAAAGTGCTTCTTCTGCGCCTTGTCCCAATCCCCTTCCAGATCCTTGACGGTGAACAGCGCCAGTTGCGGGAACTGGGCCGCGGTCTCCTTCTGGATCGCCGGGTTGCTGGGGCGATAGTGATATTTGGCGATGATGCGCTGCCCCTCGTCGGAGTAGAGGTAGTCGAGGTAAGCCTTGGCCACCGCCTCGGTGCCGTGCTTCTTGGCCACCTTGTCCACCACCGCCACCGGCGGCTCGGCCAGGATGGAGACCGACGGCACCACCAGCTCGAACTTGTCGCTATTGCCGGGCTGACCCAGCACCAGCAGGGCTTCGTTCTCCCAGGCCAGCAGCACGTCGCCGAGGCCCCGCTCGATGAAGCTGGTGGTGGCACCGCGGGCGCCGGAATCCAGCACCTTCACGTTCTTGTAGAGATCGCCGACGAACTGCTTGGCCCCCTCCTCGCTGCCGCTCTTCTTCAGGGCATAGCCCCAGGCAGCCAGGTAGTTCCAGCGCGCTCCGCCGGAGGTCTTGGGGTTGGGGGTGACGATGGCCACGTCCTTGCGCACCAGATCATCCCAGTCCTTGATCTGCTTGGGATTGTCCTTGCGCACCAGGAACACGATGGTGGAGGTGTAGGGCGCCGCATTGTTGGCCAGCCGGCTCTGCCAGTCGGCGGCGATCAGCCCCTGCTTGGCCACGGCATCGACGTCGTAGGCCAGCGCCAGCGACACCACGTCCGCCTCCAGCCCGTCCACCACGGCGCGCGCCTGCTTGCCGGAGCCGCCATGGGACTGGCTGACCACCACATCGTCGCCGGTCTTCGCCTTCCACTCCTTGGCGAAGGCGCCGTTGTACTCCTGGAACAGTTCGCGGGTCGGATCGTAGGAGACGTTGAGCAAACGGATCTCGGCGGCATTGGCCTGACCGAGGGCCAGCAGGGGGAGCAGGGTCAGGGCGGTCATTCGCAGTTTCATGGGGATACTCCATATCTCGTTGGGTTGAATGCAGCATGCCGTGGGCTTGTTATGCCGAGAACCAAGAAATAACGCTTTGCTTATCTCATTTGCTCATATCAGGAGGCCACAGGCGTCATTCGCGCACTCTGTGAGCCAGGCCGCGCTGGCCCGGTGCCGGCTGTGCCATCATGGAAACAAGGCAGGCAGATGACAAAAAGGAAGTCGTTATGTGGATCAATGCAGAACCCGTCAATGGCGCCCTGGTGTCGCTGGCCATCGGCCTCATCATCGGACTGGAGCGGGGCTGGCAGGTGCGCCAGCTGGGGGACAACCAGCGCATCGCCGGGATGCGCACCTACGGCCTCATCGGCCTGCTCGGCGGGGTCTGCGCCCTGCTGCTGCCCACCCTAGGCCCCTGGCTGCCGCTGCTCGGCCTGCTGGCGGTGGTGACGGGCTGCGGCCTCTCGGTCTGGCTGGCCCAGCGCTGGCAGGGGGAGTTCGGCCTCACCAGCTCGGTGGCCATGCTGCTCACCTATCTGCTGGGGCTGATGTCGGTGCTGCTGAGCCCGAGCGAGGCGGTGGCCTGCGCCGTACTGGCGGCCCTCTTGATGGGGCTCAAGGGCAAGATCCAGCAGGGGATGCTGTTTCTGAGCGAGACCGAATTTCACGCCACCCTGCGCTTTCTGCTCATCTCGCTGGTGCTGTTGCCGGTGCTGCCCAACGAGGAGATGGGGCCACTCGACGCCTTCAACCCCTTCAAGATCTGGCTGATGGTGGTGGTGATCGCCGGCATCTCGTTTTGCGGCCACTTCGCGGTGCGCCTGCTCGGCACCCGCGCCGGACTGGTGCTCACCAGCATACTGGCGGGGCTCGCCTCCTCCACC
Organism: Aeromonas sp. QDB54; assembly: GCF_027707385.1. Lineage (NCBI taxonomy): Bacteria > Pseudomonadati > Pseudomonadota > Gammaproteobacteria > Aeromonadales > Aeromonadaceae > Aeromonas > Aeromonas sp. QDB54. Next base: position 152,844 of record NZ_JAPCIT010000003.1, read on the forward strand.
GCCCTCACCCTGCAGTTCGCCCGCCTCAACAAGGAGCAGGGCGGGCTGGAGCGGCTGCTGGCCACCGGCATCCTGCTGGCGGGGGCCACCATGTGGCTGCGGCTGCTGGTGCTGGTGCTGCTCATTCACAGCGAGCTGGCGATGCGCCTCGCAGCGCCCCTGCTGCTGCTGGCAGCCACCGTCTACGGCTTCGCCTTCTGGTTCTGGCGCCAGCGCGAAGAACTGACCGACGGCCCGGTGCAGCCCCAGACCAGCAACCCGCTCGATCTCGCCACCGCCATCAAGTTCGGCCTGCTGCTGGCGCTGATCGGCTTCATGGCCACCCTGCTGCAGAGCAAGGTGGGCAACTCCGGGGTCTACCTGCTGTCGCTGGTCTCCGGCATCACCGACGTGGACGCCATCACCCTGTCGCTCTCCCAGCTCTCCCACAAGGAGCTGGCGCTGGAGGTGGCGGCCCGCGGCATCCTGCTGGCCGGGCTGGTCAACTCGCTGGTGAAGGGGCTGCTGGCCCTGGGGATCGGCGGCCGCCGGCTGGGGCTGCGGGTGCTGCTGCCCTACTTCGTCTCGGCCCTGCTGATCCTGCCGCTGATCTGGCCCGGCGCCTGAACTTGCAGCAAGTGACAGCCTGACGCCGCCAGAGTGCTCGCGTATACTGGCTCCTCTTGGCACATGAGAGGAGCTGTAGCATGGCAAGCGATTGGGACAAGGTACTGGCGGGCGGCGCCCTGGACAGCCAGAGCGAGGAGATAGCGAACGACCGGATCCGTGGTCAGGCGCTGCTGGCACAACTCAACGCCTCTCCGGCCGGTGACGAAGCCCTGCGCCAGCGCCTGTGCGGCGAGCTGTTCGGCCACTGCCCCGACTCCTGCTGGATCAGCACTCCCTTCACCTGCGAATTCGGCCGCAACATCCACATCGGCGAGAAGACCTTCTTCAACTTCAACATCACCATTCTCGACGTGGGCGAGGTGCATATAGGCAGCCATGTGCTGCTGGCCCCCAACGTGCAGATCTACACCGCCACCCACACCATGGACTATCTGGAGCGACGCAACTGGACCGCCTACAACAAGCCGGTGCGGATCGGCGATGACTGCTGGATTGGCGGCGGCGCCATCATCTGCCCCGGCGTCACCATAGGGCCGCGCTCCATCATAGGTGCCGGCGCCGTGGTCACCCGCGACATCCCGGCCGACTCGGTGGCGGTGGGCAACCCGGCGCGCGTGATCCGCAGCCTGAGCTCGGATGCCCCCCGTGGCTGGGAGCTGGCCCTGTGATCTGGCTCGCCCTGCTTCCCCTGCTGTGGACCGCCTGGCTCGGCCTGGTCGACACCAACTGGTGGCCGCTGGCCATCGTCACCACCATGAGCCTGCTGACGGTGCTGGCCTACGCCCACGACAAGCGCCAGGCCATTCGCGGTGGCTGGCGCATCCCCGAATCCCGGCTCCACCTGCTGGAGCTGTTCGGCGGCTGGCCAGGTGCCCTGGTGGCCCGCCACTGGTTGCGTCACAAGACCCAGAAGGGGAGCTATCGCAGGGTGTTCTGGTTCATCGTGCTGCTGCACCTCACCCTGTGGGGGCTCTGGCTCGGCCGCCCGCTCTGGCAGACGATCTGACGCGGGTCGCAGTGCCCGATTGTCGGCCATTGCAGCCGGCAATCGGGTATGAGACAACAGAAGGCAATCAGGCTGTTTTCTCGTTTGTTCATCGGCAAGGAGTCACTCATGACCATGTGGACCGGTATCGTGCTGATCGTCTTCATCAGCGCACTGTTCGGCTTTCTCAGCAAGCGGGCCCGCTACCAGCTGGGGGATATTCGCATCACCGACCGCCTCGGCAAACAGGACGTGCTCATCAACCAGCTGCAGGAGCGCATCGCCAATCTGGAGGCCATCGTCATCGAGGAGGAGAAGCGCCGCCCATTCAAGGAGCTCTGATCCGGCAAGCCGGGCGGCAAACCGGCCAGCCCCCGGGCTGCAAGGGTTTGCCGCCGCCCCCTCCTGTGCTCACCCGCCTCCTGCCAGGCAAAAACTAAATTCACAGCTGGATCAGTCCCCTGCCATTTTCAGGCTGAATTTTCGCCAAGCTGGCCCATTCCCTGCTCCGTCATGACATCAGTCGTACGGAGAGTGACATCATGATCGCCATAAGCACCCTGCTTCCCCTCGCCTCCCTTGCCCTCAAGCTCGGCAGCAAGCTGCTCGGCGATGGCACGCCACAGGCCAAGGCCGAGCCCCCCGTCCAGGAAGAACGGCTCGCCCCCACGGTGCAGAGCCTGTTCCAGCGGCTGGGAGTCAAGGATGCCAACAGCGAGCAAAACCGCCCCGCCATCAATCACTTCATGGGGGCGCTGATGCAGACCCTGGGTCAGGAGTACTCGGGCCAGTCGCTGTCCCAGGCCATCGACGCCGCCCGCACCCAGCTGGCCGACGGCACCCAGAGCACCCGCCTCGACGCGCTGCAGAGCGAGCTCGACACCCTCAAGGGCTCCCTTGGCAACAGCGACCTCAACCTCGATCAACTGCTCTACGCCTTCAAGCAAACCCTGCCCAACGGCAAGGGGGAAGGCGTCGGCAAGCTGCTCAATGCCAGCGCGTGAACGGGAGTGGAACCATGAAAAACGGCAACCTGGAGGTTGCCGTTTTTGTCGGGCCGGACCTCATGCTGCCACGCTAGGGTAGTGAGGAAGGTGGACTCAGCATTGCCTCAGCCAGCGCGGTCTGCCCGCGCTCCTGCAAGGTATTGGCCGCTCCCAGGCGATCCGCCGCCTCCTTGTTCTGACCCAGTTTGAACTTGCCGACCAGCCCGGTTATCTCGATTTCGATGCCGACAACCGCCTGCACCATGGTTTCGAGATAGTCTCGCGGCGCATCCGCCATCTTCCATGGGGTCGGCTCTCCGGCCTCATGGTGACGAGTCAGATTTGCCAGCAGCCGGCGCACGAAGCGGGCATCGTCGCGGATCTGGATGCGACCGTGAGCATGCACCACGCTGTAGTTCCAGGTCGGCACCTGCTGGTGATGCTCATGCTTGCCCGGATACCAGTTGGGGGAGATGTAGCTATCAGCAGCCCTGAAGATCACCAGCACGTCGTCGCCGTCTTTCACCTCCTGCCAGAGCGGGTTGTTGCGAGCAACATGGGCACGCAGGACACCATGTTCCCCTTCTCCAGCATCCAACTCGAACGGCAGATGGTTGGCATCCAGTCCCTCTTCACCATGAGTGATCAGGGCCCCCAGCGGATAGGCCCGGATCAGCTGGTGCAGGGTCTCGGAGTCGGTAACGGCAAAATGGGGTGGTTGATACATAAAGGCTCCTTGAGCGAGGCATTGGCGTCCATGCAGAAGCCCATTCTTGCGCAATCGGGAGTGGCAGGCGATGGCATAGACATAAAAAAGAGGGCCTGAGCCCTCTTCGTTTTATCCAATTCGGCAATCAGCCGCGCTTGGCCAGCCAAGCTTCGGCGGCAGTCAGGGCTGCCTCAACCTGCTCGCGGGCGACGCCGCCTTTGGCAACCCGCTTGGCGAGGGTCGCTTCCAGCTCCAGATTGGGGTAGACGTCGAACTCGATCACCGGGCTGAAGCGCTGGAACTCGCCGATGGTCAGCTCCTCCAGCGGCTTCTTCACCTGGATCGCGTAGACCACGGTCTCGCCGACGATATGGTGCGCCTCACGGAACGGAATTCCCTTGGCCACCAGATAGTCCGCCAGCTCGGTGGCGTTGGCGTAGCCGCCCTGGGCCGCCGCCATGGTGCGCTCGCCATTGACCTTCAGATCGATCAGCACCAGCGCCGCCATGTCGAGGCAGTCGTGCCAGGTGTCGAGGGCATCGAACAGCCCCTCTTTGTCTTCCTGCATGTCCTTGTTGTAGGCCAGCGGCAGCGCCTTCAGGCTCATCAGCATGCCCATCTGGGCGCCGACCACCCGGCCGGTCTTGCCACGAATAAGCTCCAGCGCATCCGGGTTCTTCTTCTGCGGCATCAGCGACGAGCCGGAAGTGACCGCATCGGACAGCTCGACAAACCCCGCCTCGCCGGTGTTGTAGAAGATGAGATCTTCGGCAAAGCGCGACAGGTGGGTCATGGAGAGGGACGCCACGTGCATCAGCTCCACCACGTGATCCCGATCGGAGACCGAATCCAGACTGTTGCGGGTGGCGCCGGCAAAGCCCATGTCGAGCGCCAAGGCTTCGCGATCGATGGCGTAGGCGGTGCCCGCCAGCGCGCCGCAGCCGAGCGGGCTGGTGTCGAGGCGCTTGAGGGCATCCTGCAGCCGGGAGTAATCCCGCTCCAGCATCTCCACATAGGCCAGTGCCCAGTGGGCGTAGGTGACCGGCTGGGCCCGCTGCAGGTGGGTGTAACCGGGCAGTACCGCGGCCTGATTTTCGCGAGCGGAGGCGACCAGCCCCTGTTGCAGGGCGGTGATGGAGCCGAGCAGCAGCTCGCCCTGGGCCTTGCACCAGAGTTTCAGGTCGGTGGCGACCTGATCGTTGCGCGAGCGGCCGGTGTGCAGCTTCTTGCCGAGATCGCCGACAGCGGCGATGAGCTGGCTCTCGACCCAGGAGTGGATATCTTCGGCGTCCGAGCTCAGGATCTGCTGGGGATCCTGCTGTACCGAGGCGAGCAGCACTTCCATCGCCTGCTGCAACTTGCCCTGCTCATCAGCGGTCAACACGCCCACCTTGACCAGCGCTTTGGCCCAGGCCATGGAGCCCTGAATATCCTGCTCCGCCAGCCGGTAATCAAACCGCAGCGAATCGTTGAACTGCTTGAACCGGCTATCGGCTCCCTGACTGAAGCGTCCACCCCAAAGTGCCATACTGCTCTCCTTGAATGCGTTGTCAGCGGCCCCTGGCCACCGAGCTTGAAATCGTGCCCTGTTTTTCTGCGAGCCTGTTATCTCACAGAAGCGGTCGAGGCGCTGCCGCTCTTGTCACACCCGCCGATGATGGCTCAGGAGCCATGCCCTCAACCTATAGAAGAGGGGGCCATGCCCCCTCAACGGAATCAACGGGTTATCGCGCTTGCTTAGCCGTGGGTGTGATCGCCACCGATGGCCTGGTGCTGCTCCTTCATGGCGCGGATCCGGCTGGCCAGGGTGTAGAGACGGATAAAGCCTTCGGCATGGCTCTGGTCGTACACTTCATCGGCGCCGAAGGTGGCGAAGTCTTCGGAGTAGAGGCTGTTCGGCGACTTCTTCTGCACCGCGGTGACCTGACCCTTGTACATCTTCAGCACCACTTCACCGTCGAGATCTTCGGCGATGGCGTTGGCAGAGGCGACAATGGCCTTGCACAGCGGGGTGAACCAGCGACCGTCATAGACCAAGTGGGAGAACTCGGCACCCAGCTTTTCCCGCCAGGCGCGGGTCGGGCGATCCAAGACCAGCTCTTCCACGGCGCGCAGTGCGGCGACCATCACGGTACCGCCCGGGGTTTCGTAGCAACCACGGGACTTCATGCCCACCATCCGGTTTTCGGTGATGTCGATGCGGCCCACGCCGTGCTTGCCGGCACGCTCGTTCAGGGTCATCAGGATCTGGTGCGGGCTGAGTGGCTGGTCGTCAACGGCCACCACTTCACCCTGGGCCACGGTCAGCTTGACGTACTCCGGCTGATCCGGTGCCTGCTCGGCGGGCACGGTCCATTGCCAGACCGCTTCGGACGGCTCGTTCCAGGTGCTCTCCAGCTCGCCACCCTCGGTGGAGATGTGCCAGGCGTTGGCATCGCGGCTGTAGATCTTCTTCAGGGTCGCCTTGCAGGGGATGTTGCGGGTCTCCAGGTAGGCCAGCAGATCTTCCCGGGAGCGCATGTCCCACAGACGCCAGGGGGCGATCACTTTCAGCTGGGGCGCCAGCGCGGCGACCGCACCTTCGAAACGCACCTGGTCGTTGCCCTTGCCGGTGCAGCCGTGGGAGATGGCATCGGCCCCTTCCGCCAGCGCCGCCTCGACCATCGCCTTGGCGATCACCGGACGGGCCATGGAGGTACCCAGCAGGTAGGTGCCCTCATAGACGGCGCCGGTCTTCAGGGTCGGGTAGACGTACTCTTTGACGAACTCTTCCCGCAGATCCTTGACGATGCACTTGGTGGCGCCGGAGGCGATGGCTTTTTGCTCGATCCCTTCCAGATCGTCACGCTCCTGACCGACGTCGGCGACGAAAGCGATGATCTCCGCATCATAGTTTTCCTTCAGCCAGGGAATGATGGCCGAGGTATCCAGTCCGCCCGAGTAAGCCAGTACGATCTTGTTGATTCCGCTCATTTACTTCTCTCCATGATGATTCGATAAAAGGGTGTTATTTGGGGTCGGTTGCCGTTATTTGTGCCCAAGCAGGGTCAGCAGTACGGCGTTCTGGATATGCATCCGGTTTTCTGCCTCGTCCATGATGAGGGAGCCAGGCCCATCCATGACCTGAGAGGTGATCTCCAGCTCCCGGTGCGCCGGCTGGCAGTGCAGCACGTGCTGGATGCCGGTGCGGTCGAGCAGGGCCTGGTTGATCTGATAAGGCATAAAGATATCTTTTACCTGCTCCATTGGCGTGTTGTCACCCATGGAGACCCAGGTATCGGTGTAGGCCACGTCAAACCCTTCGATGGCCGCCACGTCGTCGCTGATGTGGATGGTCGCACCAGACTGGGCCGCCAGCGCCTGGGCCTGCAGGAAGATCTGGGTATCCGGGCCGTGGCCTTTCGGGCAGACCAAGGTCACGTCGGTACCCAGGGTCGCCCCCAGCAGCAGCAGGGAGTGGCTGACATTGTTGCCATCGCCGAGATAGGCCAGCTTCACCTTGGACAGATCGCCGTAGTGCTCGCTAATGGTCATGAAGTCGGCCAGCCCCTGACAGGGGTGGTAGAGGTTGCACAGGCTGTTCACCACCGGCACTGTGCCGTGCTCGGCCAGCTCGACCAGGGTCTGGTGATCGAACACCCGGGCGACGATGGCATCACACCAGCGCGACAGGTTGGCGGCGAAATCCTTCACCGACTCCCGCTTGCCCAGCGCGCCGTTCTGCTGATCCAGATAGACGCTGTGGCCACCCAGCTTGGCGATGCCGATGTCGAAGGTGACCCGGGTACGCAGGGAGGGTTTCTCGAACAGGGTGACCACGCTCTTGCCCGCCAGTGCCTGGCCGTACTTTTTCGGATCGGCCTTGACCGCTTTGCCCAGGGCAATCAGCGCTTCAATCTGGGCTTTGTTCAGATCACTGTCTTTCAGAAGATGTTGCATCGGATATTCCTTGTTCCGGTGGAGATCAAATGGCTACCTGGGTGCCGACCGCGCCGCCAGCCAGCAGCTTGAGCAGCTGATCCGGGTAGCGCCAGCTGGCGACGCAGACCGGTTTTCCCAGGGTCTCGGCAGCGTGCAGGGCGGCTTTCACCTTGACCGCCATGCCGTCGCTGATCACCCCCTTCTCCATCAGATCCAGCGCGGTCACTTTGTCGAGCTGGGGCACCAGCTTGCCCTTGCCATCCAGGATGCCGCTCACATCCGACAGCATCACCAGGTCGGCGCCCAGTGCCTCGGCAATGGCGGTGGCCGCCTGATCCGCGTTGACGTTCATCAGCTGCCCCTCGGCGGTGATGCCGATGGAGCTCACCACCGGCAGGAAGCCCTGACCGAGGACCCCTGCCACCAGTGCCGGGTTGCCCGGCTTGCACTCGCCGACGGCACCGAGATCCGGGTCGAGCTGGGTCACCTGGCACAGACCGCCGTCCGCCAGACAGAGTCCCACCGCCGGGATGTCGGTGGCGATGGCCTTGGCCATCATCTGCTTGTTGGCGGTACCGGCCAGCGCGCCAGCGATGAAGGGGATCTGCTCGAACGGGGTCACCCGCAGACCGTTCTTCTTGGTGGAGGTGAGCCCCAGCCCCTTGAGCAAGTCATCCACCAGGCAGCCGCCGCCATGCACCAGCACCAGGGGTCTGTGCTGCTCGTCCAGAAAGGTCTTGAGGGTGGCAAACAGGGCGGTCAGCGCCTCGTCGTTCTCGATCAGTGCACCGCCCAACTTGATTACCAGAGTCTGCTTGTTCATCGTTGCGATCCTTCCTTGAGTCCTTAAATCAGGCCGGTGGCCGGTTCAAATCCGAATTTGATATTTATGCACTGCATGGCCTGTGAGGCGGCCCCCTTGAGCAGGTTGTCGATGGCGGAGACCACCACCAGCATGTTGCCCTGCTGTTGCCAGGCGAGGTCGCAGTACGGGGTGCCCGCGACGCCACGGATGGAGGGCATCTGGCCGGTCAGACGCACCAGCGGCTTGCCTTCGTAAGCCTTGAGGAAGGCCTGATCCACCTGAGTGGGGGTCACGCCATCCGCCAGCTGCACATAGATGGTGGCCAGGATGCCGCGCACATAGTTGCCAAGGTGAGGCTGGAACAGCACCTCCTTGCCGAGGTGGTGGCTGATCTCCGGCTGGTGCCTGTGGTTGAAGGTGCCGTAGGGGTTGAGGCTCACCTCGCAGAAGCTGGTGTTGATGGCTGCCTTGCGACCGGCACCGGAGACCCCGGAGACGGCGTTGATGATGGGCTGCCACCCCTTGGCAATCAGTCCTGCCTGCTGCAGCGGCTTGAGGGCGCACAGAGAGGCGGTCGGGTAGCAACCTGGCACGGCAATCAGCTGGGCCGCTTTGACCGCTGCGGCATTCCACTCGGCCAGGCCGTAGGCGGCCTGATCCAGCCACTGCTCGCTGTCGTGGGTGAAGCCGTAGTAGGAGGCGTAGAACTGCTGATCCCTGACCCGGAAGGCGCCGGAGAGATCAAACACCGGCAGCCCCTTGGCGAGAAACTTGGGTGCAAGCTCGGCACTCACCTCGTGGGCGGTGGCCAGCAGCACCAGATCGGCCTGGGTCAGGATCCGGGTCATGCCATCTTCGTCCAGCGGCAGCAGCGGCTGATCGAGCGCGCCGACCCACTGGGGATGCAGAGAAGAGAAACGCTTGTGGGCGTCCTGGCTGCCGGCGGAAACATAGAGGCCGAACAGCTTGAGTTGTGGATGGTTCTGGACCAGGGCGGCCAGCTCGGCTCCCGCGTAGCCACTGGCACCGACGATAACGGTGTTAAGCATGTTGAGTATTCCAAGTCAGAGTTCGAGATTCACAGCATGGTGCTGCGGTGCACAAGGGGGTTCGATGCCCCATGCACAAGTGCGGAGGGGCAATTCAGGCGGGTGTGTGTCGTCGGTTATAGATCAGGTGACAGAACATTAACTTTCCCTTACAACTAGAAGCCTTGTCGATGAGCCACGTATTCAGGCAAACTTACAGAATATTCATGCACTCACTTTGCATTTGTATTTTCTAACAGAAACATTCCGGGGAAGCAAGGAGGAGCAGGTGGCCAATCTGGATTTTTTTTCACTCTACAAGAATATTATTGCGATTCCGTCCATCAGCAGCACGGATCCCCGCTGGGATCAGAGCAATGAGGCGGTGATCCGGCTGCTAGCCGACTGGTTCGGTCAGCTCGGTTTTCAATGCGAGGTAACCGCCCTGCCCGATCTGCCGGGCAAATTCAATCTGGTGGCGACGATAGGTCAGGGCGAAGGGGGGCTGCTGCTGGCGGGCCACACCGATACGGTGCCGTTCGATGAGGGCGCCTGGCGCAAGGATCCCTTCAAGGTGACCGAAGAGGGCAACCGCCTCTATGGCCTCGGTACCATCGACATGAAGGGCTTCTTCGCCTTTATCGTCGAGGCGCTCAAGGAGATCGATCTCAAGACGCTCAACAAGCCGCTGCGCATCCTGGCTACCGCCGATGAAGAGACCACCATGGCGGGGGCCCGGGCCATCGCTGCCGCAGCTGAGCTGAAACCCGACTACGCGGTGATCGGCGAGCCGACCGGGCTGGTGCCGGTGGTGGCCCACAAGGGGCACATGTCGGAAGCCATCCGCATTACCGGCAAGAGTGGTCACAGCTCGGATCCCGCCAACGGCATCAACGCGCTGGAGATCATGCACCAGGCCATGGGCCAGGTGCTCAAGCTGCAGCACAGCCTGAAGGAGAAGTACGCCGACCACAGATTCGCCGTGCCGCAACCGACCCTGAACCTCGGCTACATCCAGGGGGGCGACAGCCCGAACCGCATCTGCGGCTGCTGCGAACTGCACATCGACATGCGCCCCACCCCGCAGGTGGGCCCCGACGAACTGATGGGCATGCTCAAAGAGGCGCTCTCCCCCATCGAAATTCACCAGCCTGGCTGCCTGCACCTGCAGCACCTGCACGAGCCGATCCCCGCCTACGCCTGCAACGGCGACTCCGAGCTGGTGCGCGAGGCCGAGCGGGCGAGCGGGCGGGCCGCCGAATCCGTGAACTATTGCACCGAGGCCCCCTTCATCCAGCAGCTCGGTTGTGAAACCATAGTGCTGGGCCCCGGCCACATCGCCCAGGCCCACCAGCCGGACGAATATCTGGATCTGTCGTTCGTCAAGCCGACCACCCGCGTATTGCAGCACCTGATCCGCCATTTCTGTCTCTGAATTGACGGGAATGTAAGTAAGTTACATGACATCGCACCTCGGGACAGGTGATGGAAATACATGTTCTGAATCGGCCTGTTATTTGACCTTGCGCAGACAATCTGGGTAGATTGTCACCCTAAGATGACGGAGCATATGTTGTAATCGCACAACAATAAGTGAGGTCGTCTCTCACCCCGGATGGGTGTCAGGCACCAACAAGATAAGGATGTGGAATGAACGAAAAGTACGCCGCACTACGCGCCAACGTAGGCATGCTGGGTCAACTGCTGGGCAAGTCCATCAAGGATCATCAGGGACAGGCCTTCCTCGACAAGATCGAAACCATTCGCCAGCTGGCCAAATCCTCCCGCAAAGGCAATGAGACAGACCGGGAACGTCTGCTCGATACCCTGCGCAACCTGAGCGATGACGAGCTGCTGCCGGTGGCCCGCGCCTTCAGCCAGTTTCTCAACCTGGCCAACGTGGCCGAACAGTTCCACACCATCTCCCGTCGCTGCGAAGAGCAGGTCTGCACCCCGGATCCGCTGGAGCAGATGTTCGACAAGCTGAAAGCCTCCAACCTGTCGCAAGAGGCCATCATCCAGGCCGTGCGCGAGCTGGACATCGATCTGGTGCTGACCGCTCACCCCACCGAGGTGACCCGTCGCACCCTGATCCACAAGCATGTGCAGCTCAACGACTGCCTCGAGGCGCTGGAGCTCTCCGATCTGCTGCCCCGCGAGCGGGACAAGATCCTCAATCGCATCGAACAGCTGGTCAACCAGGCCTGGCACACCAACGAGATCCGCGAACAGCGCCCAACCCCGGTGGACGAAGCCAAATGGGGCTTCGCCGTGGTGGAAAACAGCCTGTGGCCGGCCATCCCCGAATTCATGCGCAATCTGGACGAACGGCTGCAACACCACCTGGGTGTGCGGCTGCCGCTGGATGCCGCGCCGGTCAAATTCACCTCCTGGATGGGCGGCGACCGCGACGGCAACCCCTTCGTCACCGCCAAGGTGACCGCCGAAGTGCTGGAGCTGGGCCGCTGGATGGCGGTGAGCCTGTTCTACAAGGACATCAAGGAACTCACCTCCGAGCTCTCCATGTCCGACTGCACCGACGCCGTGCGCGAGCGGGTCGGCGATCACCCCGAGCCTTACCGCGCCCTGGTACGCGAGCTGCGCGAACAGCTGCGCGAGACCCAGGAGTTCCTCACCGCCAAGGTGCAGGGCCAGGCGAGCGAGAGCCGGGATCTGGTCAAGACCACCGCCCAGCTGCGCGAGCCGCTGGAGCTCTGCTACCACTCCCTGCACGCCTGCGGCATGGGCAACATCGCCGACGGCATGCTGCTGGACGTGCTGCGCAAGCTGGCCTGCTTCGGCATCCACCTGGTCAAGCTGGACATCCGCCAGGATGGCGAGCGCCACGGCCAGGTCTTCTCCGAGCTGACCCGCTACCTCGGCATGGGCGACTACGCCGAGTGGAGCGAAGATGACAAGCAAGCCTTCTTGCTGAGCGAACTCAACTCCCGCCGCCCGCTCATCCCGACCGACTGGGAGCCGAGCGACGAGACCCGCGAGACCCTGGATACCTGCAAGGTCATCGCCCAGCACGATCCCGATGCGTTCGGCATCTACATCATCTCCATGGCTGGCGCACCGTCCGACGTGCTGGCGGTGCAGCTGCTGCTGAAAGAGGCTGGCTGCAAGTTCCGCATGCCGGTCGCCCCGCTGTTCGAGACCCAGGAAGACCTGATGGCGGGTACCGCCGTGATGGAGCGCCTGCTGTCGGTGGACTGGTATCGCGGCTACATCCAGGGCCGTCAGTACGTGATGATCGGCTACTCCGACTCCGCCAAGGACGCGGGCATGATGGCCGCCGGCTGGGCCCAGTACGCCGCCATGGAATCCCTGGTGGCACTGGCCGAGGCCAACAATCTGCGCCTCACACTGTTCCACGGCCGTGGCGGTACCGTCGGCCGCGGTGGCGCGCCTGCCCATCAGGCCATCCTGTCGCAACCGCCGGGATCCCTGCGCGGTGGCCTGCGGGTGACCGAACAAGGCGAGATGATCCGCTTCAAGTTCGGCCTGCCCAAGGTGGCCATCCAGAGCCTCAACCTCTACACCAGCGCCGTGCTGGAGGGGAACCTGCTGCCGCCGCCCAAGCCCAAGGAGTGCTGGCGCGCCGTGATGGAGCAGCTGGCGTCTGTCTCCTGCGATCACTACCGCAGTATCGTGCGCGGTCATCCGGACTTCGTGCCCTACTTCCGTGCCGCCACCCCGGAGATGGAGCTCGGCAAGCTGCCGCTCGGCTCGCGCCCCTCCAAGCGCAAACCCAACGGCGGCGTCGAGAGCCTGCGCGCCATCCCCTGGATCTTCGCCTGGACCCAGAACCGGCTGATGCTGCCGGCTTGGCTCGGCGCCCACAAGGGGCTGCAGCAAGCCATCGCCGACGGCCAGAAGGGCGTGCTGGAAGAGATGAGCCGCCAGTGGCCCTTCTTCCGCACCCGCCTCGAAATGCTGGAGATGGTGTTCCTCAAGGCTGACGTCTGGCTGGCCGAGTACTACGACACCCGGCTGGTGCCCAAAGAGCTGTGGGGCCTCGGCAAACAGCTGCGTCAGGAGCTTGCCGACTCCATCCAGGTGGTGCTGGAGCTGCGCCCGCAGGGCGACTTGCTCGACGACCAGCCCTGGATCAAGGAGTCCATCAAGCTGCGCAACCCCTACACAGACCCGCTCAACGTGCTGCAGGTCGAGCTGCTGGGCCGCTCGCGCAACCATGCCGAGACCCTGCATCCCGAGCTGGATCAGGCGCTGATGGTTACCATCGCCGGCATCGCAGCCGGTATGCGCAACACCGGTTGATAGTCGGGGCTATCAAGCTCCCCTCAATGACAAAGGGCGTCTCGGCGCCCTTTGTCATATCTACAGGGCCCACTAGAACCGGGTTGCTGGAGAATCCTTGGTTGTTAGGCGTTGCCATGGAATCGCAGGGTCGATTAACTATCAGGCGCAATCGCTCGCTTTACAGCTTTATAGGATGGTGGATGCAAGCCTGCAGGTCTCGAAGGGGTGTCGCCCGCCCTTCGGGCTGGGGCGAGTGACTTTGGAAAGACCCAAAGTCACCAAAGGTCTTCTCCCCCGCTTCTTCGCCCGACTACGTCGGGTACCTTCGGCTCACCCGCATGTCCGACGGCACGCGCCGACGGGCCATCCATGGCCCGGCGCCACTCGCTCGACATCCTGTCTCGCGACCTGGACAAGCGTACTCGCCTCAGCGAATAAGAGGGGGAACCAATACCGTACCCGTTCTTGACCAGTCTGTGCGGGAGCAATGCCCGTTCATGCTACATGTGCAAGTCCGGTTATTACCTGACTCCTGCCAGCAACCTGTTGAAGAAGCTAAAAAACGGGCCGCTTACGGGATAGGGAAATCAGCCGGCAGACCTAAAAACCTGGCGCTAAACAATAAAATAAAAAGAGGCGCCAGTGGCGCCTCTTTTGCTGAACGGCTTGTTTGCTGTTACAGGCTGGCACAAATCTGCCAGAGATCGTACTGGATGGCGGCGGCCGTCACTTCCCGGCCTGCGCCCGGCCCCTGAATGACCAGCGGGTTGGTGCGATAGCTGTCGCTCTCGATGGCGAAGATATTGTCGCATGGCAGCAGGTTGGCGAACGGGTGGTGGGGCTCCAGTGCCTCCAGCCCGACCCGCGCCTTGCCGTCATGCTCGAAGCGGGCGACGTAACGCAGCACCTTGCCGACCCGGCGTGCCCCCTCGAAGGCGGTCTGGATCGGGTCATCCAACTCCTTGAGCCTGTCCATGAACTGATCCGTGCTCACCTTGCGCAGGGAGACAGGCACCAGGTTCTCCAGCTCGATGTCGGCGGAGTCGAGCTCGAAACCCGCCTCCCGCGCCAGAATAAGCAGCTTGCGGCGCACATCCTGGCCGGAGAGATCCTCGCGGGGATCCGGCTCGGTCAGGCCGTGCTGCCACGCCTCGTCCACCAGATCGGAGAAGGGGCGAGTGCCATCATACTGCTGGAACAGCCAGGAGAGGGTGCCGGAGAAGATGCCGGAGACCCCCTGAATACGGTCGCCGCTCTGGCGCAGCATCTGGATGCTGGACTGGATCGGCAGCCCGGCGCCCACGGTGGCGTTGTAGCGCCACTGCACCTGATGGTCGCGGCAGGTCTGCTTGATGCGCTGGTAGAACTCGCTGTCGGCGGCGCCGGCAAACTTGTTGGCGGCGATGATGTGAATGCCGAGCTGGGCAAAGTCCGGGTAGTAGCGGCTCACCGTCTCGCTGGCGGTCATGTCCAGCGCGATCAGGGTATCGAAGCCGTGCTGCTCCAGCTGGGCCAGCAGTTCGGGCCAGATCAGCGCTTTGGGATTGAAGTTGTCCTGCACCTTGAGCGGATCCAGCCCCTCTTCATCGAGCAGGCCCCCTTCCGAGCTGAACACCCCGTAGAGGGTGAGCGCCAGGTTCAGTTCATGCTCGAGGCGCGCCTTCTCGCGGGCATAGAGGTTCAGCCAGTGGCCGCCGATATTGCCCTTGCCGAACACCACCAGACCGACCCGGTTCGGGCGGCTGAACAGGGCGCTGTGCAGGGCGATCAGCAGGGGCTCCAGCACCACCTGGCGCAGCACGGCCACCAGGCTCAGGCCGTCTTTGGCGACCTGCACGAACTCCAGCGGCTGATCCGCCAGCAACTGGTAGAAGCGGTGGCACTGTTCGGCGTTGTCGGTGACGCCGGCCCCCACCAGCGCCACCAGGCTGTAGCCTTCGCGCTGGATAAGACCGGTGAAGCTGCCCTGCAGCTGGAAGTCGCGCAGCAGCTCGAACGCTCCCTGCGCCACCTCGAGGGTGTAGGCGAGGCGCAGGATCCGGCGATCCGGCTGGCGCTGCAAGGTGAGCGGGTTGAGGCGATGGCGGGCCAGATGGGCCTCGATGGCTGCTACCGTCTGCTCATAATGGGTCTGCGGCAGCACCTTGAGCTCGATCAGGGCGATCTGATCCACCGAGGAGACGATGCGGGCGCCGCCGGAGCGCGGGGCACGGCGCAGGATGTGGGTGCAGCCCTCGTCCGGGTTGTAGCTGCAGCGCAGGGTGAGGCGCTGGCGGCTGTCGGCCACTGGCTGCAGGGTGCGCGAGTGCAATACCGAGGAGCCGAGGCGGGCCAGCTCGTTCGCTTCAGCCAGGCTCAGACGCTCCAGCAGGCGCGCCTCCTTGACCCGGCGCGGGTCGGCGCTGTAGACCCCGGCCACGTCGCTCCAGATGGTGGTGGATTCGCCGTCCGCCAGCAGGGCCAACAGGCTGGCGCTGTAGTCGGAGCCGTTGCGGCCGAGCAGCAGGGAGCGTCCCTCCATGTCGGCGGCGATAAAGCCGGTCACCACGATGCGCCCGGCGTGTTCCGCCAGCCGCGCCTTGAGCAGTTCGCTGGACAGCGCGGTATCCACCTTGACCAGAGCGCCATCCTCAGCGCGCAGGAAGCTGCGGGCATCGAGCCAGATGGCCTTGTCGCCGCGACTGGTGAGCAGGGCCGCCAACAGGCGCGCCGACCATACCTCGCCAAAGGCGAGCAGACCGTTGCGCTCGAAGCGGTCAAACTGCCCCTCCAGGGTCTTGGCGATCAGCTGCATGTCGTCGGCCAGCTGCTGGCTCAGTTCGAGGTGGAGTTCCCCTTCCAGCAGGCCGTCGATCAGGCTCTGTTGATAGGCCTGCAGAGCCGAGATGGCCTCGCCGGCGGCTTCATCCCCGGCTTCGGCCAGCTCCACCAGCTGGATCAGCCGGTTGGTGGTCTTGCCGGCGGCGGAGACCACCACCAGCTCTCGCCCGCCCCCCTGCGGCTCGGCTTGTTGTTCGAGAATGCTGGCGACCCGGCGATAACAGACCGGATCCGCCAGACTGCTGCCACCGAATTTGTGGACGTGACGTCGCTTCAAGCCTGCTTCTGTTGCCACCGCGATCTCTCCTTGTTGCTGCTGTTCCATTACTTCGCCACCTGCTGTGCCTGTGCAAACGCCGCGGCCAGATCGGCCACCAGATCCTCACCGTGCTCGATACCGACCGACAGGCGCAGCAGCTGAGCGCTGATGCCTGCCGCCTGCTGGGCGGCCGGGGTCATGGCCCTGTGGGTCATGCTGGCCGGATGGGCCACCAGACTCTCCACCCCGCCGAGGGATTCGGCCACCGAGAAGAGGGTGAGGGCCGCCAGGAAGGCGCGAATGCCCGCCTCGCTGCAATCGAGCTCAAAACTTAGCATGGCGCCGAAGCCGGACTGTTGACGGCGCGCAATATCGTGGCCCGGATGGCTCGGCAGGCTGGGGTGATAGATGCGTTTGACCAGCGGTTGCTGCTGCAGGAAGGCGAGGATGCGGTCGGTGTTCTCCTGATGGGTGCGCAACCTGGGGGCCAGGGTGCGCAAGCCGCGCAGGGTGAGGTAGGAGTCGAATGCCCCGGAGGTGAGCCCCAGGCAGTTGGCCCACCACACCAGGGAGTCGGCCAGCTCGGGTTCCTTGGCGATCGCCACCCCGCCCACCACATCGGAGTGGCCGTTGATGTACTTGGTGGTGGAGTGCACCACCAGGTCGGCCCCCAGCGCCAGCGGCTGTTGCAGCAGCGGCGAGAGGAAGGTGTTGTCCACCGCCACCTTGGCGCCCGCCGCGTGGGACGCCTCGGCGATGGCGGCGATGTCCACCACCCGCAGCAGCGGGTTGGAGGGGGTCTCCACCCACACCAGTGCGGGCTGCTGGGCCAGCGCGGCGGCTAGTGCCGCCGCATCCCCCTGATCGACGAACTGCACCCGGTAATGGCCCTTGGCCGCCAGGTACTCGAACAGGCGCCAGGTACCGCCGTAGCAGTCGTGGGGGGCGATCAGCAGATCCCCCGCCTTGAGCAGGGCGGTGGTGACCAGATGAACGGCCCCCATGCCGGTGCCGGTCACCACGGCGCCGGCGCCCCCTTCCAGCGCCGCCAGCGCGTCCGCCAGATTGGTGCGGGTCGGGTTGCCGGAGCGGGCATAATCGTATTGACGGGGCTCGCCAAAGTCGGCAAAGGTGTAGTTGCTGGAGAGGTAGATGGGCGGCACCACGGCACCGTGCTGTGTGTCTGTCTCAATCCCGGTGCGTACTGCCAGTGTGGCTTTATGACTCATGATGCTCTCCTTGGCGCCGTGACTGTGCGATCGTTCTGTCTCGATCTTCCGATACAAAGTACCGCCTGGGTGGCCTTGTGGGTCATGTCACTCTCCTTGATGTCTCTTCACACGCTGGCATGCTGTTTCTGCCACGCGCCATCCCGCCATTGCAGGCTCATGGTGAACCACACTACGCCAGCTTAAAAAGGCCGTCAACACTTCTAGACGTCTAAATGGCTTTGCTGTTGGATTGCCATTAAATTCCTTAAGGGTTAAAATCCGCGCTCACGGCTAAATGAGAACAGGTGGATCATGGGTACAGAGTGGAACGGCGACTACGTCAGCCCCTACGCGGAACACGGTAAGAAGAGCGAACAGGTCAAGAAGATTACCGTCTCGATCCCGCTCAAGGTGCTGAAGGTGTTGACCGATGAACGCACCCGTCGCCAGGTGAACAACCTGCGTCATGCGACCAACAGCGAGCTGCTCTGCGAAGCCTTCCTGCACGCCTTCACCGGTCAGCCGCTGCCCTGCGACGAAGATCTGCGCAAGGATCATCCGGACAGCGTCCCTGCCGAGGCGCGTGCCATCATGGAAGCGCTGGGCAAAGAGATCGAAGATTTCGACGCCGAGTAATCCTGCAGCAGATGCCAAACAGCAAACCCCCTTCGATGACGCGGCCCCAGGCCGCGTCATCGCTATCCGCCCCTTTCAGCCTGCGTCGCTACCAGAGCGACATCTGCAGCCACAGCCACGACCATGCCCAGCTGGTGATCCCCCTCGACGGTCCCATCGAGATCGAGGTGCAGGGCCAGGGGCGGCGGCTTGCACCCGGCTTTGCCTGCATCATCGCCCCCGGTGAGCGGCACGACTATGCCGCCGATCCGGCGCTCTCGTTTCTGGTGCAGGAGAGCCACTGGCTGCCCGGCGAGCTGGGTGAGCGCCCCTTCATCGAGCTGGACGAGGCCCAGCGCCACTACCTCGCCTTCCTGCACCGCATGGTGGCCGAGGGGCGCCACGTGGCCGGCATGGAGCAGGTGTGGCTGGGTCTGCTGGCAGAGGCGCAGCAGGCAGGCTCGCGCGGCCGTGCCCGCCTCGCCCCGCGCATCGGCAAGGTGCAGCGCCATATCGAGGCGCATCTCGCCGAGCCCCTCAGCAACGAGCAGCTGTCCGCCATCGCCTGCCTCGGCCAGAGCCAGTTCAAGCACGCCTTCCAGCAGCAGGTGGGGATGAGCGTCTCCCACTACATCCGGGCGCGGCGCATGGCGCTGGCACGCACCCTGCTCGCCCACACCGCCCTGCCCGTCGGCGACGTGGCCAGCCGCTGCGGTTACCAGAATCAGGGGGCCTTCGCCGAGCGCTTCCTGGCCGAAACCGGACTGACCCCTTCCCGCTGGCGCCAACAAAACGGCCGCTTGCCGTAACCGGGCGGCCGTTTGCCGAAGACGGCGCAGGTCGTTTCGAGGCATGCTGAGGCTCATGCAAGGTATGGGCAACGAGGAGCCAAGATGCAGACCATAAGCTGGCAGGATTTTGAGATGGTGGAGCTCAGGGTGGGCACCCTGGTGCGGGTCGAGCCCTTCCCCGAGGCGCGCCGCCCGGCCTACAAGGTGTGGGCGGATTTCGGCCCCGAGCTCGGGGTGCGCAAGAGCAGCGCCCAGATCACCGATCTCTACCAACCGCAGGAGCTGGTGGGCCGCCAGATCGTCGCCGTGGTGAACTTCCCCCCCAAACAGATAGGCCCGATCCAGTCGGAGTTTCTGCTGACCGGCTTCTACCGGCCGGACGGCGCCGTGGTGATCGCCATCCCCGAGCAGGCGGTGCAAAACGGCGCCAAGCTTGGCTGAAGCCACCACCGGACCGATACAAGAGAGGCGACCCTGGGGTCGCCTCTCTCTTTTGCTTTGCGGCTGGTTGCGCGCCGTTACTTCAGCAGACTGAAGATCAGCGCCGACACCGCCAGCGCGCCGGTCAGCAGAATAAAGCCGTTGGCCCAGCGCTGGCGGAAGCGGGCCAGCGCCTCCACCTTGTAGATGGCCACCACCGGCATGATGAACAGGATCATGGCGATCACCGGGCCGGAGAGGGTCTCCATCAGCCCCAGGATCCCCGGGTTGATGATGGCGGCGCCCCAGATGGAGAAGAACATCAGGGCGATGCCGAGCCGGTCCGCCTTGGCCAGCGACAGGCCGGTGGGCTTGGCGATCAGGCTTTTCAGGCTCTCGCGGGCCCCGAGGAAGTGGCCGAGGAAGGAGGAGCTGATGGCGATGAAGGCGATGAGCGGCCCCAGGGTCACGATCACCGGATTGTCGGTGATGTTGGCGAGATAGGAGAGCACCGAGACGTTCTGGGCCTTGGCCTCGGCCAGCTGGGCCGGCGAGAGGCTCAGCACGCAGGAGAAGACGAAGAACAGCACGAAGCCCACCAGCATGACAGTGGTGTTGCGCAGGATCAGGCTGCTCTTGGCTTCCGCCTGCTCGCCGTACTCCCGGCGCTGCACGTTGGCAAAGCCGGAGATGGCGGCAGCGTGGCTGAAGGCGAACACGGTGACCGGCAGCGCCAGCCAGACGGTGTTGAGGAAGCTGCCGCCCTCCAAGCTGCCCAGCTGCGGCCACTGCCACTGGGGGATCAGGTAGCAGGAGAGCGCCGCCAGGATGGCCGCCAGCGGATAGACCATGACGGCAAAGGCGCGCAGCATCGCCTTCTCGCCGGCCAGCATCACGGCGATCATGGCGAACACCAGCAGGCCGGAGAGCATCACCCGGTTCGGGGCATCCATGCCGAGCTGATTGATCATGAAGCTCTCCACTGTGTTGGTCAGCCCGACCCCGTAGATGAGCAGGATCGGGAAGATGGAGAGGAAGTAGAGCGCCGAGATGAGGCGGCCGGCCATCTTGCCAAAGTGCTCCTGGGCCACCTCGGTGAAGTCGGCGTGGGGGCGCGAAGAGGAAAGCACGAAGCGCGCCAGCCCGCGGTGGGCCAGGAAGGTCATGGGGCCGGCCAGCACGGAGACGATGATGAGGGGCCAGATCCCGCCCAGACCCAGATTGATGGGCAGGAACAGGATGCCGGCGCCGACGGCGGTACCAAACAGGCTGATGACCCAGTGGGTGTCGTGGCGGCGCCAGGGGGTGGCGCTGACGGTGGTGGAGCAGGAACCGGACAGCTCCTTGGTGACGTCTACAGACAAACTCATTACTAATTCACTTCTTGTCAGTGTTTTAATCTGAGTTCATTGTGGTTTATCGGGATTTAATTCTCAAAAATCCACCCTGAAACATATCACTACCATTACGGGCTTCAGCCAGTGAGATTGGGAATGGAATCGGGGTCACATAAATGAATAAAACTTAATTTTGTTAAATTTACGAAATTTAAAACCAAATTTCCATTCATGGTCAATTTTTTATTTTGGCCAATCGATCGTTTGCAGAATTACCTGAAAAATCGTGCCGTTCCGCCGCCCTCTCTTGTGATGATTCACTGTCATTCCCGCGCTTTGCCAGCGGATATTTCTGTTCATTCCCGATGAAACCAGCGGATCACACCAAGCAATCAGGCGGCCATGGGGCCGCCTGATTGCCGTCAATGATGACCTGTTCACCCGCTCAGTGAGCCAGAATGCTGCCCCAGGCGAGATCCGGATCCCCCATCACGATGAAGTCCGGGTTCTCCAGCGACTCCGTCTCGTTGTAGCGCAGCGGTTGCAGCGCCAGGCTGAGGATGCGACCACCGGCCGCCTCGACGATGCACTGGGCGGCGGCGGTGTCCCACTCGCCGGTAGGGCCGAGCCGCACGTAGCAGTCGGCCGCCCCTTCCGCCACCAGGCAGGACTTGAGCGAGCTGGAGCCGAGCGGGATCAGCTCGTAGTTGATGGCCGGGTTGAGACGGCGAGTCAGGTTCTCCAGCCTCTGGCGGCGGCTGATGGCCACCACCAGCGAATCGGGCTGATCGTGCTCGTGGTGCATGGCGCTGATGGGATGCACCTCGCCGTTCGCCTCCTTGAAGGCGCCATGACCGCGCACCGCCCAGTAGAGCACGTTCGACTCGGGGGCATAGATGACGCCGAGCACCGGCACATTGTCCTGCACCAGGGCGATCAGGGTGGCGAAGTCGCCGCTGCCGGCGATAAACTCGCCGGTGCCGTCGAGGGGATCCACCAGCCAGTACTGGCGCCAGTTGGCGCGCTGGCTGAAGGGGATGTCGGCCGCCTCTTCGGTCAGCACGGGAACATGGGGAGTGAGCGCCGACAGCGCCTGTTTGAGGTAGGCATCGGCAGCAAGATCGGCACTGGTGACCGGGGTCGCATCCTCCTTCAGCTGACGCTCGAACTGACCGCCGTGATAGATTTCGTGAAGGATCCTGCCCGCTTCGCGCGCGATCTCCTTGACCCCCGGCACCCAGGCCAACAACTCCTGCATCTTGTTATCCTCTGTATTCAAACTGCCCGTCTGCGGGCTACTCTGCCTGCTCCGCCAGCCAGCGTTGGGCCAGCAGCAGCGCACTGATGCTGCGCGACTCGGTGAAGTCGGGTCGCGCCAGCAATTCGTCGATCCGGTTCAGCGGCCAGGGGATCACCTCGAGGGGCTCGGGCTCGTCGCCCACCCGCAGCTCGGGGAAGAGATCCCGTGCCAGCAAGATGTCCATCCGGCTGGAGAAGTACCCCGGCGCCAGCGACACCTGCTTGAGCAGGGTCAGGCTGTTGGCGCCGAAGCCCGCCTCTTCCATCAGCTCCCGGTTGCCCGCCTCAAAGGCATCTTCACCCGGGTCGATCAGCCCCTTGGGAAAGCCCAGCTCGTAGGAGTGGGTGCCCGCCGCGTACTCGCGCACCAGCAGCAGGGTGTGGGCATCGAACAGCGGCACCACCATGACGGCGCCCCGGTTGCCACCGCGCATCCGCTCGTAGACCCGCTCCTCGCCGTTGGAAAACTTGAGATGGAGGGACTCCACCTTGAACAGCCGGCTCTCGGCCACGATCTCGGCCTTGAGGATCTCCGGCTTGCTCTTGTCGTGCGCCATGGTGTCGACGCTGAGGTGGACGGGTTTGCGTTGGTGGAGGTCACTCATCGGGGCTGGCTGCTCGTTAAAAAATCGTGTTTCAAGAGTAAACGACTCCCCTCTCGAACACCACGGGGCAAGGGTGGGAAAGCGGCGGTAAAAATCCGTTATAATGCCCGCCCGTTTCGACCCGACCACCGACCCCACTGCCCTGGCACCAGATAGACACTGTCCTGCTCGATATGGATGGCACCCTGATCGATCTCCATTTTGACAACCACCTCTGGCAACAGCTGGTACCCGAGCGCTATGCCGAGCGACTCGGCCTGCCGCTGGCCGAGGCCAGAGTGCAGATCGAGGCGCACTACCAGGCCGTCAGCGGCACCCTCAACTGGTACTGCGTGGACTACTGGAGCGAGACGCTGGGGCTCGACATCCGCGCCCTCAAGCAGGAAATCCTGGCCAAGATCCAGTGGCGGCCACACGTCATCCCCTTCCTGGCCGCCCTGCGGGCCGCCGGCAAGCAGCTGGTGCTCTTCACCAATGCCCACCCCGCCAGCCTGTCGGTGAAGGATGCGCAGCTGGGGCTGGCCGGCCACCTCGATCTGATGGTGAGCACCCACGAGCTGGGCTGGTCGAAGGAGAGCCAGCACTGCTGGCAGGCACTGGCCGAGCGGCTGGCGTTCGACCCGGCCCGCACTCTCTTTGTAGATGACAGCGAGCGGATCCTGCGCGCCGCCGCCGACTACGGCATCGGTTATCAGCTCGCCATCCAGAACCCGGACAGTTGCCAGCCCGAGCAGCACATCACCGCCTTCCCGGCGATCCGTGATTACGCCGAGTTATTGCCGCTGGCCGGGTAAGCCGAGATGCAGGTGAGCATCCGGGCAACCAGGCACCGCCTCCCCCATCCCTTCCGCGACTACGCCGAGTTATTGCCGCTGGCCATGTAAGCCAACAGGGCTACAAGGCTCTCGAACTGACGGATAAACAAAAGGGCTGCCCAGGCAGCCCTTGTCGATCCCGGATCGACTCACCCCAGCCACGTCACCAGCCGGTACTGCTTCTTGCCCCGGCGCAGCAGCAGGTAGCGGCCGAACAGCCGGTCGGCCGCCGTCAGTGGCTCATCCCGGCGGATCTCGCCATTGAGGCTGATGGCACCTGCCGCCAGCAGCTCGCGGGCGATCCTCTTCGAGTTGGCCAGACCGCTCTCCACCAGCAGGGTCACCAGATCTGTTTCCCCCTCGATACGCCAGCCCGGCATGCCATCCTGCGCCAGCTGGGCCAGATCGCTCTCGCCAAGGCGGGCCACCTCGCCACTGAACAGCAGTTCGCTGATGCGCTGCGCTGCCGCAAGCGCCCCCTTGCCGTGCACCAGCTCGGTCAGCTCGTCGGCCAGCACCTGCTGCGCCAGCTTGCGCCCCTGTCGCTTCGCATCCTCCGCCTCCAGCGCCTCAATCTCGGTCAGCGGCATGAAGCTGTAGTAGCGCAGGAAGCGGTAGACATCCTCATCCGCCGTGCCGAGCCAGAACTGGTAGAAGGCGTAGGGCGAGGTGAGCGCCGGGTCGAGCCAGATTGCGCCCCCTTCGGTCTTGCCGAACTTGGTGCCGTCGGCCTTGGTGATAAGCGGCAACGTCATGCCATAGACCTGAGCCTGATGGAGGCGGCGGGTGAGATCCATGCCGCTGGTGATGTTGCCCCACTGGTCGTTGCCGCCGATCTGCAGGGTGCAGCCGAGCCGCTGGTTGAGCACCGCGAAGTCCTGGGATTGCAGCAAGGCGTAGGAGAACTCGGTGAACGAGATACCCTGATCCGGGCGGGCCAGCCGCTGGCGCACCGATTCGCGGGCCAGCATGGCGTTGACCGAGAAGTGTTTGCCGATGTCGCGCAGAAAATCGAGGGCGGACATCTGCCCCATCCAATCGGCGTTGTTGACCAGCAGCGGTGCCGCCAGCCCTTCGCTGGCCGGCAGCAGCGCTTTTATCTGGGCCGACAGGCTGGCTACCCAGCCCTGCACCGTCTCGGCGCTGTTGAGGTTGCGCTCGGTCGCCTTGAAGCTGGGATCGCCGATAAGACCGGTGGCACCGCCCACCAGCGCCACCGGGGTGTGGCCCGCCAGCTGGAAGCGGCGCAGCATCAACAGCGGCACCAGATGGCCGATGTGCAGGCTGCCGGCGGTGGGATCGAACCCGCAGTAGACGGTGCGCGGAGTGGCAAGATGGTCGGCCAGCGCCACCGGATCGGAATTCTGGGCCACCAGGCCGCGTCGGGTCAGCTCATCGAGCAGGTGGGGGTTGATCATGGGGTCTCCAACAACAGGGGGAAAAGCCCACATCCTCGCCGCTCTGGCTCGTACCGAATATGTCCCCCAGGGGACAGTTTTGCCACTCTCGTGCTAGCATCCGGCTATCGTGTGACCATCGCACGACCATCGCACGACCATCGCGGGGAGCCTGCCCGCCACCCGGAAGCCATCGCCATGAACCAGTACCCATGATCCAGACTCTTGCCACAGATGCCATGACCCGCAGCATGACCGAGGTGGTCGATGCCCTGCACGGCAGCGCCTTTCCGGCGGCGCTGGTACGCCTGATCCAGCAGCAGGTGGCGTTCGACTGTGCCCTGCTGCTCGGGGTGGGGCAGCGCCCCGTCTACCTCTACGACAACCTGCACCACCAGCGGGCCCTGCTGTTCGATCGCTACCTCACCCGCCACTTCAGTCAGGATCCCTTTATGCAGGCGCTGGAACAGGGTCTGGGGGCCGGGGTCTGGACCCTGGCACAGGTGTCGCGCGGGCGGCTCGACCCCGAGTATCGCCACCACTTCTATCAGGCTACCGGCTGGCAGGAGGAGGTGGGGCTGATCCTGCCGGTGCGCGGCGGCCTCACCCTGATGCTGTTTCTGGGCCGCCTCGACAAGCGCAGCTCCCTCAGCCGTGACGAGCTGGCCAGGCTGGAGGCACTGTTCCCGCTGGTGCATTCGCTGTGCCGCCAGCACTGGCGGGAGGAAGCCGCCCTGCTGGCACAGAGTCCAGCACTGCCAGGCGGCACTGATCTCAAGGCGACCGTGGAGCAGGCCATCGCCAGCGTGGGGGGGGCGAGCCTCACCCGCCGCGAGCGTCAGGTGGCGGGATTGCTGTTGCAGGGGCTCGACACCGAGGCCATTGCCGGTGCGCTCGGCATCGGCAGCGGCACGGTGAAGAATCACCGCAAGCACCTCTACGCCAAGCTGCACCTGCGCTCGCGGGCCGAGCTGTTCCGCTTCTTCCTCAATCACCTCATCACGGCGCCGGCCAGCACCACCCCATAACGACACCACCCCGCCGGGGCGGGGTGGTGTTGATGCATGCCAGATCAGACAGCAAGGCCGTCAGATGCGGCCCTGGTAGCGCAGCGGGAAGCGCCCCTGACCATCGGGCTGGCCGAGGAAGGGCAGCCCCTGCTTCATCTGCTCCGGCAGATCGGGCCCCGGTTTCAACGTGCCCTGGAACAGGTACTGGCGATTGGCCTGCAGCTCCAGCTTGCCCTGCACCTGCACCGCCTCCGAGCCCTGCTTGAGCTCGGCCACCAGCCGGGAGTCGATGCAGGTCAGCTTGATCTCGGGATCCCCCAGCACCAGCTTGCCGGCCGGGGTATCGGCATCGGCCCCGTACCAGTAGAGGTTGCCGTAGAGGTTGTCGCACCAGGGGTTGCCCTGGGCAACCTGATCGAGCTTGAGCTGCAGCTGGCCAGCCACCGTCACCGGCACGGGCAACTGCATCGGCACCCGCGCCAGCAGCCAGGGGGCCGGCACGTTGAGGGTGATGTCGCGGCCAAAGGCGGCGCCGCTCCAGCCAACCACCCCCTGCCCGTTGAGGCCGCTGCGCTCGCCAAAGCGCAGGGACACCTCAGGGGCAAAACGCAGCAGCGACCAGCCGTTGAGCTCCCAGCGCAGCTGGGTCAGCGACTCGCTGGCGTATTGCAGGCGGGCAACCTGGCCGCTCCAGAGGGTGCCGCTCACCCCTTCCAGCTGTACCAGGGGCGGCAGCGGCAGGTAGCGCACCACCAGAGACGCCGGCAGCTTGGCCAGCAGGAAAACCAGATAGGCCGCCAGAAACAGCACGGCAATCAGCACTCTTTGCTTCATAGAAAACGACTCGACTGCAAACGCCCGCTCAGGCATATGGCCCTGCTCGGGACGCGTTGTTTCATTGGGGACGGCTCAGCTGCAAGCGGCGTACCTTGACCAGGCCGGGCGCCAGATTCTCGCGGGCCACCTCGATCACCTGCACCTGCACGCCATGGCGATCTGCCAGGGTCGCCAGCCAGATCAGCAGGTCATCGAACGCCACCGTGTCGATCCACACCTGCAGCTCCTGGCCCTGAGGCTGCAACCGGGCAATCTTGATCTTCTGGTTGAAGGCGGTGCGGTTGACCACCCCTTCCAGGGTGCCGCTGGTATCGAGCTGGCGGCCCTGGCCACCCTGCAGCGCCAGCACCTCTTCACCCTTCTCTTTCAACCAGGCGAGGGTCTGCTGCTGGCTCAATACCTGCCGCTCGCGCTCATCGATGCGATTGCCGATGGGCTGCCAGATGACCCAGTAGCAGAAGCCGATCAACAGCACGCTGCCGCCCACCGCCACCAGCCGCTGCTCGCGGGCGCTGATACCGCGCCACCAGCCTTGTAGTTTGTCCATCATGATGATTTACCCTTCAGCACCAGTGCCCCTTCAACCTTACCTTCAGTGCTGCGCACCTCCCCCTGCTGCACGTCGAAGCGCTTGCCGGCCAGCTCGCGAAAACGCTCGATCTCGGCAAAACCGGGAGCCGTCACCTGCAGCCTGAGCTCGCCGCGGGCCGCGTCGAAACGCAGCACCTCGGGCTTGAGGCCGGGTACTTCGGCGAAGGTGGGGGCCAGCTCGGTCAGCACCATCAACACCCCGTCCTGCGGCGTCTGCCCCAGCTGCTGGAGGTGCTGGGTCATCTGGCTGCGCACGTTGACGATGCGGCTCTCCCCCGGGAAGATCCGGGTGTAGACCTGCCGGATCTCCGCCTTGAGCGCCTTGTCCTGCTCCGCCAGCTGATAGAGCTGCACGCCGCGCTGGGCAAACGCCACCACCAACAGCGCTCCGGCCACCACCGCCACCTTGCGCCACTGCTGCCAGTAGCGGGAGTATTCGGTCTGCGGTCGGTAGGGGCCCTGCAGCAGGTTGGCCTGACTGGCGAGCGCCCCCCGGGCCAGCAGCAGCATGGGCAGCTCGGGATCGGCCGCCTGCCAGCTGGCCGCCGCAATGGCCGGCGGCGGGGTATGGCTGTGAATGGTCACCGGCGCCGGCTCCGCCGCCAGCAGCATGGCCAGCAGCGGCTCGTCGGCGACGATGCCCTGACAGGGGCCCTGGCGCAGCAGCCACTCCTTGCCCAGTTGCAGCGCCGACCAGCCCTCGCTCGCCTGCGGCAGCGCCAGCACGTCCGGCAGCAGTTGCCGACTCTTGAGACCGGCCTGCTCCAGCCAGCCGAGCCAGGTCTGCATCTTCTCCTTGTCGACCGCCATCAGGTCCACCTCGTGCCCCTGATGACCCAGCACCACCAGGTGCAGCTCATCCACGTCGGAGGCGATTTGCTCCTCCAGCAGATAGGGCAAGGCGGCCGCGGACTGGCGGCTGTATTTGCCCGGCAGGCTCACCCGCCGGAAGATAAGATCGCTGCCGGGCACCAGCACCACCGCCGGACGGCCACCGGCCCGCTCCTGCAGCTCGCCAAGGGCATGGGCCGAGGCCAGGGTACCGGAGGCGATCACCTCCTCTTCCCCGCCCGACCACACCAGCCACTCGACCGGCTGCTGCGCATTGGTCCCCAGACGGATGACCAGACTCTCGCTCACTAATGTCTCTCCTGCCATGCTCGCTCGCATCCCTCGGGATGGGCGGGCGCGCAGCCATGGGCTGCAGTCCAATCGGGGGATGGCGCGGGCCGGCCAACGGCCGTCGCCCGCCTCCCTTGTTATTCGGCGCCACCGTTCAGACGGCGCAGCATCACCAGCTTGTTGTCCTTGCCGCGCACGAAGACGCTCTCCAGCCGGGCGCGGGTGTCACCCACCTCGGCAATCAGCCTGGCCTCGAAATAGCTGCTCTTGACGTCCAGCGCCGCATCCAGCCCCTGGATGTTGCTCACCTGCACCGGCATCTGGTCCGTCATCTCCTTCTTGTTTTTCCACCCCTTCTGGGGACGGCTGGTCAGCACCCGCTTGGCATCGTCCAGCCCCACCTTGTCCAGATAGAGCGCCACCAGCAGGGCCGACTGCTCCGGGCGGATGGTGTTGACGTTCACCACCAGCTTGTCGTTGGGCAGGGCGCACACATAGGGCGCCAGCCGGGCGTACAGCTTGGCGCTCACCCCGCGCACCGCCCGCAGCTCGTCGGTGCCGAGCATCCACTGGTTGGCGGTCAGATATGGGGGGGTGAGCCCTTCGTAATAGGCATCCTCGGCGCCGTAGCTCGACACCAGCACGGTATCCTTGTCGGTCCAGTCGCGGATGGCATCGGTCAGTTGCACCGCCTCGTAATCTTCCACCTCGAGCTGCTTGAGCAGCGCCTTGAACACCTTGACCGGATAGGGCTGCTTCTCCAGATCGTCGCCGCTGATCCCGTCTTTCAACGGCACGCTCAGGCTGTTGAGGTTGAAGCAGGATTGCAGATCCCGCACCCGGCCGGTGAGCTTGCCGTCATCCACCGGGAAGACCGCATCCTGGCGCGCCCAGTTCTGCCCCAGGCTGACCACGTTGGGGTCGTCCTTGAAATCCTGGGCCAGCACCTTGCTCACCAGCGCCTCCGCCGACATGGCATACCACCAGGCCTGCTTGCCGGCGGTGAGGTTGGCGGTGCGGCGCAGCTCCAGCTGCAGGCGGCCACTCATGTTGCTGGCGATGATCACCATCACCGACAGGATGAGCAGCACCACCAGCAGGGCCATGCCCCCCTGGCGGCCGGGGCGGGAAAAACGACGATCAGTTACCATTCTCTGCCCTCTGACCACCGGCCCCGATCAGGAACTGGCGACGGATGGTACCGTAGTCTTCCAGATCCAGCTCCACCGCCAGCCCGTAGGGCAGCACGTTGCGCTGGGTCCACTCCTCTTTCCAGGCGCCCTTGTCGTAGAAGTAGAGCCGCAGCGCCGTCACCCGCTCCAGCATCGGCTGAATGCGCGGCTCGGTGCCGATCACCGGATCCGGGTAGAGGTAGCTCAGCCGCTCCAGCTTGTGATCCTTGAGGCGCCAGCCGACCCGCTGCAGGCCGGAGCGCGGCAGCATGCCGTCCGGGTTGAGCCAGCCGCCGCGCATGAAGGCCATGCCCCAGTCGTCGCTCTGCTGGCCGAAACGGGAGGCCGCCAGCAGCACCTTGTTGTTCTCGCCGTCGATGCGGCCGCTGCGCGGCACCATCTGGGTGATATCCCGCTCCAGCACGGAGAAGGCCAGTTGCAGCTCGGAGAGACGAGCCTCCTTGCGCTTGGCCACCTCGTCGCTGGTGAGCACCCCTTGCAGCACCTGATAGGCGCCCAGGCTCAGGCCGGCGAAGATGGCGATGGCCACCAGCATCTCCAGCAGGGTAAACCCCTCCTGACGCCGGGTCATGTATACACGTTGCTGCAGATTCATCGGCTGATGCTGGCTCCGGATCATGGAGACACCTTGATGCAGGTTCATCGGCTGATATAGGTCCGAATCATGGCCACCGGGCTCTCGGCCTTGGGCGCGGTACGCACTTCCATGTCCAGCGCCTTGAAGTTGCTGTCGGCGGTAGCGACGCCGCGATAGCGCCAGTACCAGGTCTGGCCCGCCATCTGCTCGTCCCCTTCCACCCAGCTGTCACCGGGCCACTTGGCTTCGAGCTTCTGCTGCACCAGCTGGTTCTCCACCACCCAGGTCGCCAGGGTCTTCTGTTCCAGATAGTTGAGGCCGGAGAGGTGCTCGCTGGCGGTCTTCATCACCGCCAGCCCGGCGATGGCAAACACCGCCAGCGCCACCATGACTTCCAGCAGGGTCATGCCGCGGGCGTTCATTCCTCTTCCTCCTCGTCCTGCAGCAGGCGCAGGCGGCCGAATTCGTCCGCCTTGACCGTGCGCACATAGCGCAGATCGTCGTCCTGCTGGGTTAGGGTCAGCACGAAGGGGGTCAGCTCCCCACCGGGAAAGATGAACACCTGCGGCGTGCGCTCCTTCTCGTCGCGCCCCTTCTCGTACTTCTCGTCGGATTCGGTCCGCCAGCTGAAGCCCTCGAGCTCGATGGCCAGCCGCATGTTGTCGGGCAACTCGACCCGATCCAGCAGCTTGTCACCGCTCATCACCTGCCACTTGCGATCCTTGGCCGCGCGCTGCATGAACTGCCAGCTGTTGTCCTCGACACGCAGGCCCACCAGCCGGCCATCCATCACCGAGTACTCCTGCGCCTGCTGCAGCACGGCCATGAAGCGGTGCGCCTGCTTGTCCAGCTCTCTATCCCCCCTGGCGCCGCCCATGCTGAGGGTGACGGCAGTGGCAACCAGCCCCATCAACATGGCAACCAGCAACACTTCCAGCAGAGTAAAACCGGCCTGGCGACTATGTTTCATGGCGCCAGCCTCAACTGCATGGCAGTGGCCTCGAGCCGACCCATCAACATGGCCACCAGCAACACTTCCTGCAGGGTAAAACCGGCCTGGCGACGGGCAGAAGAGGCCACCTTCATTCAGGCAGCCTCGGCATGACTCGGTGAGCGCGACGTGGCGGGATCACTTATTGGAAGTCCTTCAGGTTCCAGTTGCCGATGTCGTCATCGGTACCGGCTTCGCCATCCAGCCCCATGGAGAAGATGTCGATCTTGCCGAACTGACCCGGGCTCAGCATCTGGTACGGGTTGCCCCAGGGATCCTGCGGCAGGCGCTTGATGTAGCCCCCTTCGCGGTAGCTGCGCGGCTCAGGTGCGGCGGTCGGCTTGTTGACCAGCGCGTCCAGCCCCTGCTCGGTGGTCGGGTAGCGGTTGTTGTCCAGCTTGTACATGTCGAGGGCGTTTTCCAGCGCCACTATGTCGGAGACCGCTTTCTGCTGGTCAGCCTTCTCCTTGTTGCCCATCAGGTTGGGCACCACCAGGCTGGCCAGGATCCCCAGGATCACGATGACCACCATCACTTCCAGCAGGGTAAAACCCGATTGACGACGCTTTTGCATGACTTACTCCCTCACGAAATGAGATGGCATGAACCATCAACGATTAACTGTTAAACCACGATCGCTCGATTGGACTGGCAGGCTCGAATAGCGAAGCGTATTCGAACATCCGAACCTTACATATTCACCATATTGTTGAGCTCGAGGATCGGCTGCAGGATCGACATCACGATAAACAGCACCACCCCGGCCATGGAGACCACCAGCATGGGTTCGAACACCCCGAGGGCGATGTTCACCTGGGTTTCAAACTCCCGATCCTGGTTGTCCGCCGCCCGCTCCAGCATGTTGTCGAGCTCGCCGCTCTGCTCGCCGGAGGCGATCATGTGCAGCATCATGGGCGGAAAAATTTTGGTTTCATCCAGCGACTTGCGCAGGCTGGTCCCCTCCCGCACCCGCTCGGTGGCCTCACCGATGCGCATGCGGGCAAAGTCGTTGGAGAGCACTTCGCCGGAGATCTTCATCCCCTCCAGCAGCGGCACGGCGCTGGCGTTGAGGATGCTCAGGGTACGGGCGAAGCGGGCGGTGTTGAGACCGCGGCTGACCCGGCCGATCACCGGCAGGCGCAGGATCAGCTGGTGCCAGTGACGGCGACGCTTGTCGTCAGTCAGCCACCAGCGCCAGACAAAACCACCCACCAGCAGCAGCAACAGGAACCAAAGGCCGTAGTGCTGCATCAGCTCGCTGGTACCGATGAGGAAGCGGGTAGTGGCCGGCAGTTGCTGACCCATGTGTTCAAACTGGGCCACCACCTTGGGCACCACGGCGGTGAGCAGGATGGAGATGACGCCGATGGCGACGCAGGTCAATACGATGGGGTAGATCATCGCCTGCAGCAGCTTGGTGCGCATGTGCTGGCGCTGCTCGGTGTAGTCGGCGAGGCGGTTGAGCACCTTCTCCAGGTGACCGGACTTCTCGCCGGCCGCCACCATGGAGCGGAACAGCTGATCGAACACATGGGGGAAGGCCGCCAGCGAATCGGCCAGCGAATAGCCCTCCACCACCTTGCTGCGCACCGTGGCCACCATGCTGCGCAGGTGGGCCTTCTCGCACTGCTCGGCGACGGCCTTGAGCGCCTCTTCGATGGTGAGACCGGCCCCCACCAGGGTAGCCAGCTGGCGGGTGATCATCGCCAGCTCGGCGGTGCTGGCACCACGGCGGAACAACACGAAGCGGTTCGCCTCGCGCTTGGCCTTCTCGGTGGTCTCGTTCACCTCGAGCGGGGTCAGCCCCTGCTCGCGCAACAGCTGGCGTACCTGGCGGGCGGAATCCCCCTCCAGCACGCCACTCTTGTTGCGTCCCTTGCCGTCGAGGGCCTTGTATTCGAATGCAGCCATCTCAGTCTTCCCGGGTCACGCGCAGCACCTCTTCGAGGCTGGTCTGCCCCTTGAGTACCTTGTCGATGCCGTCGCGGCGGATACTGGGGGTGTGACCCCGGATCAGCCGCTCGATGGCCAGCTCGCCGCTGGCGCTGTGGATCGCCTCGCGTACCGCTTCGTCGATCACCACCAGCTCGTGGATGCCGGTTCGGCCGCGATAGCCGGTGTGGTTGCACTGCTCGCAGCCCACTGGCCGCCACACCTGCTGATCCGGCGCCAGCTCGATGCCCATGGCAATGCGCTCCTGCTCGGTGATGGGGCGCGGCGCGCGGCAATCGGGGCAGAGGGTGCGCACCAGCCGTTGGGCCAGCACCGCCAGCAGTGAGGAGGAGAGCAGGAAGGGTTCGATGCCCATGTCCCGCATCCGGGTGATGGCACCGATGGCGGTGTTGGTGTGCAGGGTCGACATCACCAGGTGACCGGTCAGCGACGCCTGCACCGCGATCTGGGCAGTTTCGAGGTCACGGATTTCCCCTACCATCACCACGTCCGGATCCTGGCGCAGAATGGCGCGCAGGCCGCGGGCGAAGGTCATGTCCACCTTGCTGTTGACCTGGGTCTGGCCAACCCCTTCGAGGTCATATTCGATAGGATCTTCCACCGTGAGAATGTTGCGATCCCGCGAGTTGATCTCGGAGAGCGCCGCATACAGGGTGGTGGACTTGCCCGAACCGGTCGGGCCCGTCACCAGAATGATGCCGTGAGGCTTACGAATGAGCTCGCTGATGATGTTGCGGTTGGCCAGCGTCATGCCGAGCTGCTTGAGCTCGAGCCGCACGTTGTTCTTGTCGAGCAGACGCAGTACCACCCGCTCGCCGTAGCTGGACGGCATGGTGGAAACCCGCACGTCCACCGCCCGGCCGCCGATGCGCAGTGAGATGCGGCCATCCTGCGGCACCCGCTTCTCGGCGATGTCCATCCGCGACATGACCTTGATGCGCGACACCAGCAAGGAGGCGAGCTTGCGATGGGGACGCAGGATCTCCCGCAGCACCCCATCGATACGGAAGCGGATCACTAGGGCCCGCTCGAAGGTCTCGATGTGGATGTCGGACGCTTCTTCTTTTATCGCCTCGCTCAACATGGCGTTGATGAGGCGGATGATGGGGGCGTCGTCGTCGGCGTCCAGCAGGTCTTCACTCTGGGGCAGCTCTTCGGCCAGCGCGAAGAAGTCCATCTCGTTGCCGAGATCCTCCATCAGCTGGCGCGCCTCGGAGGAGTCACGCTGGTAGTGGGCCATCAGCAGCTCTTCGAAGGCCTCGCCGTCCATCTGCTCCACCGTGAAGGCGCAGCCCGCCACCCGCCGCACTTCCAGCAGGGTTTGCGGCGTCACGCCCTGGCGGCAGAGCAGCACCGGGGCCCCCTGCCGCTCGGTCAGGATCACCCCGAAGTTGCGGGCGAAGGCAAACGGCAGCTCGGGCAGGGCTGCCGGCATGTCGACGCCATCCAGCTGGTATGCCGCCATTACTTGTTACCCACGAATGGCTGCACCGATTCGATCGTCGCCTGCTGGTGCTGCTTCATCTGTTCAATCTGCTTTTGTGCCTCGGGCGATGTTGCCACACCCTGGCTGTACTCGGGCAGCACCTGGCGCTTGGGCGAGGTGAGGTAGCCCTCCTGTGCCGCCGCTTCCACCTGTTCGTTCCGGAACTCGGTGTACTTGTTGCTGGAAACACCTGTGTAAATGTTGGCATCCCGCAAAATGGTGGGCCGGATAAAGACCATCAGATTGCGCTTGGAGGTGCTGTTATTGGTCGAACGGAACAAATAGCCCAGCACCGGGATATCGCCGAGCAGCGGCACCTTGGAGACGGTTTCGCTGGTCTTCTCGTCCATCAAGCCGCCCAGTACCACGGTCTCGCCGCTCTTCACCAGCACCGCATTCTTGATGGTGCGGGTATCGAAGGTCGGGCCAAGTGTTGCAGTTCCCTCGGCTGGTTTGTTCGCTACGCTGGAGACCTCCTGCTCGATGTTGAGCAGTACGGAATCCCCCTCGTTGATCTGCGGCGTCACCACCAGCTTGGTACCCACCGTCTTGCGTTCGATGGTGTTGAACACCTGATCGCTGGTGGTGGAGCTCTGGGAGCCGCTCTGCACCGGCACTTCCTGGCCGACGTTGAAGGAGGCTTCCTTGTTGTCCATAGTGACGATACTCGGGGTGGAGAGAATATCGCTCTTGGAGTTGGTCGACAGAGCCGTCACCAGCGCGGCCCAGTTGCCGTGATAGAAACCGGCCGCCATACCGTTGAACTCTTTGGCCAGCGAGGCCAGGCCTGTGGTGGTCCCGTTATCCTTATAATCCTTGGCCGCGATGGCCACCGAACCAATCGGCAAACCGGTATTGGTGAACTGGGTGCCGCCGCCATTGGTGTTGGCCCACTGCACCCCGAGGTTGAGGCCGTCGCCATCGGCGATCTCGACGATGATCGCCTCCACCAGCACCTGGGCACGACGGATGTCGAGCTTGGCGACCACTTGCTCCAGCTCGGCCATCACGTCCGGCTGGGCGGTGATCACCAGCGCATTGGTGGTCTCGTCGGCGGAGATGGCCAGCTTGCCGCCTCCGATGCTGGCACCGCCACCCCCTGTGGTGGTGGCCGCGCCGCCCTTCTTGTCCGCCTCTATGCTGGAGCTGACGCCCTTGAGCACCTCCACCAGATCCTTGGCCTTGCCGTATTTCAGATAAAAGACCCGGGTGTTGCCCTGGCTCTGCAGGTCACGGTCGAGCTGGTGCACCATTTGGATGATGCGGGCGCGCGCCTTGGGCTCGCCGCTCACCACCACCGAGTTGGTGCGCTCGTCGGCCACCACCTTGGGTGCCAGCAGCAGGGAGGTGTTGCCGCCCTGGTTGTTGCCATCCTTGTTGAGGTTGGTCACCAGCCGCACCATCTCGCCGGCAGAGGCGTACTTGAGCTTGACGATGTCCACTTCCTGGTCGCCCGCCTTGTCGACCCGACGCACCACTTCCACCAGCCGGTTGACCACGGCAGCACGGCCGGTGATCAGCAGCACGTTGGAGGGGTCGTAATGGACCACGTTGCCGCCACCGGCGTTGTCGTTGAGCTGGCGCAGCAGCGGCGCCAGTTCACGTACCGAGACGTTGCGCACCGGCACGACCCGGGTCACCATCTCGTCGCCGCTGCCGGGGTTGCTCTCGTCCACCACCGGGATGGCGGAGGTTTTGGCATCCTTGGAGCGCACCACCTTGAGCACGCCGTTGTCCATCGGGACCACGGCGAAGCCATAGACATCGAGCACGCTCAGGAAGAACTGGTAGTACTGGTCTTCGTTGAGCAGGTCATAGCTGCGGACGTTGATCTTGCCGCGCACCGAAGGCTCGATGATGATGGTCTTGTTCAGGTTCTTGCCGACCGTGTTGATGAACTCTTCGATGTCGGCATTCTTGAAGCTGGCGGAATATTCGGTGGCCCAGGCAGAACCTGCCATCATCAGCGCCGCAGCCACGGTGGCCAGACGCCAGCCCTTCCCTTTATTTATCATTCTTGGTGCTACTCCAAATCATTATTCTGACAAGCCGACATAAACGTCGTAGAGCTGTCCTTGCCGCTCGACGGTGACGGTCATTTCCGTTGCGCCAGCCACCTGCTGCATCGCCTGCATGGCCTGAGCGTTATCCCGCAGATCCAGCCCATTGATGCTGACCGCCATGTCGTTGGCGACCAGCCCCAGTTGATTGAACAGTTCCGGATTGCTGCCCGGATTGAGGCGATAGCCGACCATGCGACCATCGACCCGGACCGGGGAAATATTGAGGTAATCGGTGATCTTGCCGGGGTTGCCCATCAGCTCGTTGCGTACCGAGGAGAGCTTGCCGTCCTGGTTGCCCGGCTTGGGCAGCGGCTTGCCGTACTCCTCCCCGTCCAGCATCAGGGTTTCGTCGCGGCCGTCCCGCTCGATGATGACCCGATCCGGGAACACCTGGCGGATCTTGGCCTGGGTACCATCGATGAGATCACCGATGCCGTAGGAGTTCTGCAGCCCGTTGTGGGCGATGATGGCAATGGACTTGGCGGGATCCGAGCTCGCCAGCACGCCGTTGAGCTGGGCATTGAGCTGGGTCTTGGGAGCATCGGCTGCGACAACATCGGCCGCCTGGGCCTGCTGTTTGGCCTTGCCAAACAGTGCCAGCCGGCTGACGCCGCTCAGGTCGAGCCGGTTTGCACCCTGGCTCTGATTGGCGACCACCGACGGTTGCCAGGACTGGCTGACGGGCCGGCTGCCGAGATCCAGCAGACGCCAGGTGAGACCGGCACACTGGTGGGCCAGCAACAGCAGCAGAAGCCAGAACAGAGGCTGGCTGAATCGGGAGAGTGGCACGGTTTTACAACGGGCCAGAAGGGAGCTCAACAAGTCATCCCTGAACGGTAGCGTCATGTTTATCAATATTTTCTGGCATCCAAATCGGTTGGCTATTGTGTACGGCAATGGACCCAGAGACAACCGACCGGATGGGATGAAGCTGCGAAAATTGACATTCCGTCACACCATCAGCCCCCCTGTTTCTATCCCGGGGCCCGCCTCTGGTATAATCAGGCACCCCTTTCAGCCATTCCGGAGTCGATTCATGCCGAACCCCGCAGAAACCCCAACCCTGGTCCGTCTCGACAAGTGGTTGTGGGCGGCACGTTTTTACAAGACCCGCAGCCTGGCCCGCGACCAGATTGAAGGGGGCAAGGTGCATTACAACGGCCAGCGCAGCAAACCGGGCAAGCATGTCGAGGTCGGCGCTCTCATTCGCTGCTGGCAGGGTCAGGACGAACGGGAAGTGCGGGTGCTCGAGGTGAGCGAGCAGCGCAAATCCGCCCCGCTGGCCCAGCAGCTCTATGAAGAGACCGAGGCCAGCCTGAAAAAGCGGGCCGAAAACAGCGAGGCACGCCGCTTCAACAGCCAGTTTGCGCCAAGCCCCGAGCGTCGCCCCGACAAGCAGGAGCGGCGCCAGCTGATCAAGGTCAAGCAATATTGACCCGCCAAGATGGCCCTTTTATGACGACAGTTGCCGGAATAAGTTCCTAACCAGCTGTTTATTAATGTTTTTATCTATTTACCCCACCGAAGAACCCAGGAATGCATGATGAGTAACCAAGATCTCCTGTATCGCTATCTGTTCGAAGAGTACGAAGTCCGGGGCGAGCTGGTCCAGCTGGACCACACCTACCGCCACGTGGTTGAGGCCCAGAACTACCCGGTACAGGTGCAAAAACTGCTGGGTGAACTGCTGGTCGCCACCAGCCTGCTGACCGCCACCCTCAAGTTCGAAGGCTCCATCACGGTGCAGCTGCAGGGCAACGGCCCGGTACGGCTGGCCGTCATCAACGGCGACAACAACCAGCAGCTGCGTGGCGTGGCCCGCTATGAAGGGGAACTGCCGAGCGACGACAAGCTGCAGAGCCTGATCGGAGAAGGCCAGCTGGTCATCACCATCACCCCGGAGCAGGGTGAACGCTATCAGGGCATCATAGCGCTGGACGCCGACACCCTGGCCGGCTGCCTGGAGCACTACTTCGCCCAGTCCGAACAGCTGGCGACCAAGCTGTGGATCCGCACCGGCTACCACCAGGGTGAGCCGCGCGCCGCCGGCATCCTGCTGCAGGAGCTGCCCGCCCAGAGCGAGGATCACAGCGACGATTTCGAGCACCTGACCCAGCTCACCAGCACCATCAAGGATGAAGAGCTGTTCGGTCTGGAAGCGGAAGAGATCCTCTACCGCCTCTACCACCAGGACAAGGTGCGGGTGTTCGATCCGCAGGCGGTCGAGTTCCGCTGCACCTGCTCCCGCGCCCGTTGCGAAGGGGCTCTGCTGCAGATAGAGAAGGAAGAGGTGATGGAGATGGTGCAGGAGCTCGGCAAGATCGACATGCACTGTGATTATTGCGGCGCCCAGTACCAATTTGATGGGATCGACGTCGAAACCCTGTTCAGCAGGGCTCCCGGTAATGATGCAAACAAGTTACACTAATTGAAGGCGGGCAAAACCCGCCTTTAACTTAAATAACAAAAAAATACCCTATTTTATAAAGTTTGATGGCGATCGCTAAACTCTACCACCTAAGTGATAGGATGAACGCCAGATAGAACCCTACCAACCTCTGAACCCAGGAGAATACAATGACAATCGTGGCAGAACCCACCCTGGCCAAGCAATTAGGACTGGACCAGTACGGTATCAAGAACTCCACTGAAATCCTGCGCAACCCTTCCTACGACCAGCTGTTCGCGGAAGAGACACGTGCCGACCTGGAAGGGTTCGAGCGCGGCGTGGTGACCGAACTGGGCGCCGTCAATGTCAATACCGGCATCTTCACCGGCCGCTCCCCTAAAGATAAATATATCGTCAAAGACGCCACTACCCAGAATACTGTGTGGTGGTCTGACCAGGGTAAAAACGATAACAAAGCCATCAGCCCGGAAGTGTGGTCACATCTGAAATCCCTGGTGACCAAACAGCTCTCCGGCAAGCGCCTGTTCGTGGTCGACGGCTTCTGCGGTGCCAACCCGGACACCCGCCTGGCCGTGCGCATCATCACCGAGGTGGCCTGGCAGGCTCACTTCGTGAAAAACATGTTCATTCGCCCGAGCGATGAAGAGCTGA
The DNA here is from genome assembly GCF_027707385.1 of Aeromonas sp. QDB54. NCBI lineage: Bacteria > Pseudomonadati > Pseudomonadota > Gammaproteobacteria > Aeromonadales > Aeromonadaceae > Aeromonas > Aeromonas sp. QDB54. The sequence continues at coordinate 192,606 of NZ_JAPCIT010000003.1, forward strand.
AAACCTTCAAACCGGACTTCGTGGTGATGAACGGTGCCAAGTGCACCAACCCGAACTGGAAGGAGCAGGGTCTCAACTCCGAGAACTTCGTCGCCTTCAACCTGACCGAGAAGATCCAGCTCATCGGCGGCACCTGGTACGGTGGCGAGATGAAGAAGGGGATGTTCTCCATGATGAACTACTTCCTGCCCCTGCGCGGCATCGCCTCCATGCACTGCTCCGCCAACGTGGGTCAGGACGGTGACGTAGCCATCTTCTTCGGCCTCTCCGGTACCGGCAAGACCACCCTCTCCACCGATCCCAAGCGTCAGCTGATCGGCGATGACGAGCACGGCTGGGACGACGACGGCGTGTTCAACTTCGAAGGGGGCTGCTACGCCAAGACCATCAAGCTCTCCAAGGAAGCCGAGCCGGACATCTACAACGCCATCCGTCGCGATGCGCTGCTGGAGAACGTGACCGTGGCGGCAGATGGCACCATCGACTTCGACGATGGCTCCAAGACCGAGAACACCCGGGTCTCCTACCCCATCTATCACATCGAGAACATCGTCAAGCCGGTCTCCAAGGCGGGTCACGCCAACAAGGTGATCTTCCTGACTGCCGACGCCTTCGGCGTGCTGCCCCCGGTCTCCAAGCTGACCAAAGAGCAGACCAAGTACCACTTCCTGTCTGGCTTCACCGCCAAGCTGGCCGGTACCGAGCGCGGCATCACAGAACCGACCCCGACCTTCTCCTCCTGCTTCGGCGCAGCCTTCCTCTCCCTGCACCCGACCAAGTACGGTCAGGAGCTGGTGAAGCGGATGGAAGCCGCCGGCGCGGAAGCCTACCTGGTCAACACCGGCTGGAACGGCACCGGCAAGCGCATCTCCATCAAGGATACCCGCGCCATCATCGACGCCATCCTGGATGGCTCCATCGAGAAGGCCGAGACCAAGGTGCTGCCGATCTTCAATCTGGAAGTACCGACCGCCCTGCACGACGTGAACCCGGCGATCCTCGACCCGCGCGACACTTACGCCAACAAGGCCGAGTGGGACGCCAAGGCGGTTGACCTGGCAGGACGCTTTATCAAGAACTTCGAGCGCTTCACCGACAATGAAGAGGGCAAGCGTCTGGTAGCGGCAGGTCCGCAGCTGTAACAGCCAGCCCGTTTACTGCCAATCTCATACCGGTCAGCCCAGCTGGCCGGTATTTTTTTGAGCAGAGTGCGGCGTTTGACTCCTGCCAAACCTTGCCTTGTGGGCCCTTGCGCGTTAGATTCAGCCCAACTTTATACAATATACAATTTTGTAACGATTCCCCTGTGACCCGATCATGACCCCACCCTACAAGACCCGTACCCAAATGGTGATGGAAAACCTCCGTGGCCGGATCCTGCGCGGTGAGTTTCCCGCCGGCGCCCCCCTGCGTCAGGACGCCATCGCCAAGGAGCTGGCGGTGAGCCGTATTCCGGTGCGGGAAGCCCTGATGCAGCTGGAAGCGCAGGGGCTGGTGAAGTTCGAGGCACACCGCGGCGCCGTGGTCACCATGCTGGACGCCGCGGCCATCGAGGAGCTCTTTTATTTGCGAGCCCTGCTGGAAGCCGATACCCTGTTCCACGCCGTCGACCTGATGACGGAGGAGACCTTCGCCAGGGCGCAGGCGATCCTCGCCCAGTTCGACCAGGCCCTCGAGTCGGGCACCCAGATCGAACGCTGGGCCGAACTGAACCACAGTTTTCACGCCACCCTCTATCAGGCCGCCGGCCGCCCCCAGGCACTGGAGCTGATCGCCCAGATCAATCTGAGCTGTGACCGCTATGTGCGCTTCGAGCTGCTGTTCGCCAGCGATGGCGTCGACAAGGCAGAGCGCGAGCACGCCCAGCTGCTGGAGCTGTGCCGCGCCCGCCGCAAGCACGAGGCGGTGGTACTGCTCAAGCAACATATCGAGGCGGCCGGCCAGTCCATCAAGCGGATCCTGGACAGCGGCCACAACCACTGAACACTCACATCACAACAATCTGGCATTAACGACATGAATCATTTCGAGATTATTGAAACCCGCGTCGCCCAGGTCAGGGCCGAACTGGCCATGATGGAGCTGGACGCCTTCATCGTCCCCCACGACGACGAGCACCTGGGGGAGTACATTCCCGCCTACGCCGAGCGACTGGACTGGATCACGGGTTTCAACGGCTCCGCCGGCCTCGCCATCATACTGGCGCAGCGGGCGGCCCTGTTCATCGACGGTCGTTACACGGTGCAGGCCCGCATGCAGGCATCGGCCGAGCTCTTCGAGTTTCTCCATCTGGTGGAAGATCCCCATGTGCAGTGGCTGGCGGATCAGCTGCCGTCCGGCTCCCGGGTCGGCTTCGATGCCCGCCTGCACAGCCTGGCCTGGTATCACAATGCCAAGGCGGTGCTGACCGAGCGCGGCATCGAGCTGGTGCGGGTCGAGCAGAACCCCATCGATCTGCACTGGAGCGATCGCCCCGCCCCCACCAAGAACCCGGCCATCCTCTACAGTGAAGCGCTGGCGGGCCAGTCCAGCCAGGCCAAACGCGAGATGCTGGCCAGCGATCTGCGCAAGCGCGCTCTGGATGCGGTGCTGCTGACCCAGGCCGAGCCCATCAACTGGCTGCTCAACCTGCGTGGTCGCGACGTGGATCGGCTGCCGGTGGTGCTGGGCTTTGCGGTACTCTACGCCAACGCCACCATGGATTTCTTCGTCGACACCGACAAGATCGACTGCTTCGCCTTCAGTCAGCACGTGGGGCAGGATGTCTCCGTCTACCCCATCGACAAGCTGGGTGACGTGCTACAGCGCATCGGTGAAGACCAGCAGAAGGTGCTGGCCGATCCCAACACCGCCAACGCCTGGACCCAGCTGGTCATGGAAGAGGCGGGCGCCATCCTGGTGGCCGGTCAGGACCCGACCATGCTGCCCAAGGCGTGCAAGAACGAGGTGGAGCTGGCCGGCATGCGCGCCGCCCATCTGCGCGACGGCGTCGCCGTCACCCGCTTCCTGGCCTGGCTGGATCGGCTGATCGCCAGCGGCGAGTTCGACGGGGTGGATGAAGGGACCCTGGCCGATCAGCTGGAAGCTTTCCGCCGCGAGCAGGAGCACTATGTTGAGCCGAGCTTCGACACCATCTCGGCGCTCGGCCCCAACGCCGCCATGTGCCACTACCGCCATACCAACGGCACTCCGCGCACCTTTGGCCAGGACAGCATCTATCTGGTGGACTCCGGCGCCCAGTATCTGGACGGCACCACCGACATCACCCGCACCATCAAGGTGGGTGAGCTGACCGACGAGCACAAGGCAATGTTCACCCGGGTACTGCAGGGTCACATCGCGCTGGATCAGGCCCGCTTCCCGCGCGGCACCGCCGGCATCCAGCTCGACGTGCTGGCCCGCCAGCCGCTGTGGCAGGCCGGTTACAACTACGACCACGGTACCGGCCACGGTGTCGGCCACTTCCTGAGCGTGCACGAAGGCCCGCAGCGCATCGCCCCCAAGGGCAGCCTGGTGGCCCTGCAGCCGGGCATGGTGCTCTCCAACGAACCTGGCTACTACCGGGAAGATGCCTTCGGCATCCGTTGCGAGAACCTGGTGGTGGTCACCGAGCAGGAGCAGATCGGCGAACTGCCGATGCTGGGCTTCGAGCGGCTGACCTATGTACCGTTCGATACCCGCCTCATCGATCGCAGCCTGTTGAGCCCGGCCGAGTTCCGCTGGATCAACGAGTATCACGCCGAGGTCTACCGCCGCCTGAGCCCGCTGCTGGAAGGCGAGGATCTCGCCTGGCTGGAGCAGGCAACCAGCCTCATCTAAGCGCAGACAACGCTACTTGTCTGATGAAACAGGGCCCACGGGCCCTGTTTTTTTGCCCGCCGGTTTGACCTGTATCAAGACCCCGCCGCCCCAGGTCCGGACAATGCCCTGCATGACGACCCATCACTCCCCCCCCGCGCGCCCGGCCCGTGCCGACAAGGCGCCCGTGCATCCCAGGCTCAAGCGGGAGCAGCAGACGGTCAGCGCCATGATCCGCCTCTACTGCGACCACCATCATCAGGACCCCGCCTGCCGGCACTGCCAGCAGTTGCAGGAGTTCGCCCACCAGCGGCTGCGCCGCTGCCGCTATGGTCACGGCCACAAGCCCACCTGTGCCAACTGCCACATCCACTGCTATGCCCCGGCCATGCGCAAGCAGATCCAGCTGGTGATGAAGTGGAGCGGCCCGCGCATGCTGTGGCATCACCCCTGGCTGGCCCTGCGCCACCTGCTGGACAGCCGCCGCAAGGCCCCCAAACGACCGGGCAGCCGTCCCCTGCCGCCCTGAGCCGGGGCGGCCCTGCCGCTCAGCGCCCCAGACCCGCTTGCATCAGTCCGGCGGGCCCACTACCCTGTGGCTCCTTTTGACTGCCGCCCGGCAGCACGTACGACACCACAGGAGCCCGGATGCACCAGCCCCCCGTTTTGAGAGTGGCGCGCCACACCGACATGCACGCCATCTGGCAGATCGACGTCAATGTATTCGGGGAGGATGTCTATCCCGGCTTCTTCTTCCGCCAGGCCATGGATCTGTGGCCCGAGCTGCTGCTGGTGGCCGAGCTGGATGGCAAGCTGCTGGGCTATGCCCTGGGCGGACTGGGACAGGATCGGTCGCAGGGCTGGCTGCTCTCCTTGGCGGTGCTGCCGGAGGCACGCGGCTTCGGCCTGGCCGAACGCATGATGCTGCAGGTGGAGCAGTCACTGCTGACACTGGGGATCGAGCGGGTCAGGCTGACGGTGGATCCGGCCAATCCGGCCCAGCGCCTCTACTTTCGACTCGGTTATCAACAACTGGCCGAGGAGCGCGACTATTTCGGCCCGGGCGAGGATCGCCTGCTGCTGGAAAAACGGCTCGACTGAGCCGGCAGTGACGGGGTTTGCGGGGCCCGGGCCTTATAATTGGTTACACTTTGCTGGTTTCATGCTCAATCCGGTTGGCGTAGAGTTGAATCACTGACCGAACAAACCAGATTAGATGCCAGCCCAGGAGGCCCATCATGTTGAAACGCATTACCCTCATCGCCCTGTTGGCCACCACCACCGCCACCACCCTCAGCGGCTGTGCCAACAGCGACGTCTACTCCGGTGACGTCTACACCAAGGATCGAGCCAAGCAGGTGCAGACCGTCAGCTACGGCACCATCCTCTCCACCCGCCCGGTCAAGATCCAGGCCGATGAGAACTCGCTGATCGGCACCATCGGCGGCGCCGTGGTCGGCGGCCTGCTCGGCAGCACCATTGGCGGCGGGCGCGGCAGCGACATCGCCGCGGCCGGTGGCGCCATCGCGGGTGCGGCAGCGGGCAAGGCGGCCGGTGACAAGCTCAATCAGGTGGACGGCGTCGAACTCGAGATCAAGAAAGAGAACGGCGAATCCATCGTGGTGGTGCAGAAGGCCAGCCCCACCTTCGTACCGGGCGCCCGGGTCCGCATGACCCAGGGCAACGGCACCATCAACGTGGCCGTGGTCAACTAAGCCCTCGGAACCCTCCGCCCATGAAAAAGCCCTCGCACTGCGAGGGCTTTTTTTATTGCCATGTCGGCCGGGAATTACTGACGGACCAGCCGGAAGATGGCGTAGCCAGGGTGCTGGGCGTCATCCATCGGCAGGGTGGACTTGTACTCCAGATCCGCACCGGCCAGCTGCTTGGCCTCCTCGCGGGGCGAGGAGTAGAGCCGCACGTCCACGTTGGCCGGCAGGGCCTTCATGTGCCAGTTGTTGTTGGCCGCCGGGCTGAAGCCGGCCGGGTTGTCGGCAGACTGGGCCTTCAGGTACTGGGCGATGATCTCGCGCGTCTCGAAGGGGTCTTCATGCACTATGTTGCTGCCGTCGATGCCCGGGAAGTGGCCGCCGCCGCTGGCGCGGTAGTTGTTGGTCACCACGTAGAACTTCTGGGCCGGATCGATGGGCTGGCCGTTGAAGGTGAGGCTGCTGATGCGCTGGCCGTCGCTGACCTTGGCCCCTTCCTTGTTGTAACGGGCCGGCTGGGTGATATCCACCTCGTAGTTGACCCCGTCGATCACGTCGAAGTTGTAGGTGGGGAACTTCTCGTTCACCAGCCACTGCACCTCGGTCTTGCCGGTGTCGATCTGGTTGAACTGACCGGCACTCATCTCCAGCCACTCCTTGACGGTGGCCCCGTTCACCTCGACCACCTGCAGGGTGTTCGGATAGATGTAGAGGTCGGAGACGTTGCGCAGGGAGATGTCACCCTGAGCCACGTAGGTGAAGTCATTGATGCCGTTGCGACCGCCACGGAACGGCGCCGCCACCGACAGAATGGGGTAGGACTCCTTGAGCAGGCCGTCTTTTTGCAACTGCTCGGCATGCTTGCGCTGGGCATCGCTCACCAGTTGCACTGAGGGGTCATCCTGCACCAGGGCGAAGAAGCTGTGGATGGAGGAGGTGATCTTGCCGAGCGGCTCATCCAGCCACTGGTTGGTGGCGTCGTGGTCGGCCTGTACCAGGTCCACCACCCGTTGATCCACCGCGCTGCCCTCGCTGGAGTCGATCTTGCGCAGGCTGGCCTGGCTCTGTTTCACCTGCCACTTGCCGTCCACCTGCTCCAGCTTGAGGTCGATGATGCCGAGGTGGTTGCCCCAGTAACCCGGCATTACGGTCGGAATGCCGCTCAGGGTACCGGCCTTGTTGTCCACCTCCGGCAGATCCGGGAAGTCACCCGGGAAGTTCTTGTGGGCGTGGCCCAGCATCAGGGCATCCACCCCCTTCACCTTGGCCAGGTGCCAGGCGGAGTTCTCCATCATGGCCTCGTAGCTGCTGGCGTTGATACCGGTGTGGGCTACCACCACCACGATATCGGCGCCCTTGGCGCGCAGCTCGGGCACATAGTGGTTGGCGGTCTCGACCATGTCGGCCACCACCACCTTGCCTTCCAGATGGCGCTTGTCCCACTGCAGCACCTGCGGCGGGGTCAGCCCCAGGATGCCGACCTTGACGGTCTGCAGCTGCCCCTTGTCATCCTTCACCTTGCGCTCCAGCAGCAGGTAGGGGGTGAACTTGTTGCCGCTCCAGTCTATTTGCCCCTTGGCATCACGCTTGAAGGCACCCGCCTCGAACACGTTGGCGTTCACATAGGGGAACTTGGCCCCCTGCAGGGTCTTGGTGAGGTAATCCAGCCCATAGTTGAATTCGTGGTTGCCCAGGTTGCCGGCATCGTAGCCGAGCTCGTTCATCGCCTTGAACACCGGGTGGGCCTGCTTGTCGAGGTAACCGGCACCGGACTGCTCGAAGATGTAGTCCGCCAGCGGCGTGCCCTGGATCAGGTCACCGTTGTCGAGCAGCAGGTTGTTGGGGTTTTCGGCGCGGGCCGCGCGGATCAGCAGCGCGGTGCGGGAGAGACCAAACTTGCGATCCTCCTTGTTCTGGTAGTAGTCGTAGCCCAGCACGTTGGAGTGGATATCGGAGGTCTGGATCAGACGCAGGGCAACCTCACCCGGTTGCGCCTTGCTGTCGTTTTCATTGCTACAGGCAGATAACAGCACGATGGCTGCAATAGCACCCAGCTTCATGGTTTTATTCACTGTCTTGTCCCTTTTATTATGAGTGTCGCTTTACCAGCGACGGGAATTTAACAGACGAATATGTCAGCGCATGAAGCCGGGATTAATTTTTATGAGGTGCGGCACAAAAATAGCCTTATGACGCCAGCAGAGCCCCGCTCGCCAGCTGCAACGCCAGCCCCAGCATGATGAAACCAACAATAGTATCAATAGCTTGCTGAACCCTGCCGCGCGCGAGCCAGGGCGAGAGGGCGGCCGCCCCGAACGCCAGGCTGTAGAACCAGACCAGCGAGGCCAGCATGGCCCCGGCCGCAAAGGCCGGCCGCAACTCTTCGGCAAACTGGCTGCCGAAGGAGCCGAGCAGCATCAGGGTATCCAGGTAGACGTGGGGGTTGAGCAGGGTCACCCCGAGGGTCATGGCCAGCACGCTCTTGACCCCCATCAACTGGGGCGAGTCCGCAAGCTTGGCTCCCTGCCCGCGCCAGGCACTGCGCAGGGAACGGATACCGAACCAGCCGAGAAACAACACGCCGCCCCAGGTCAGCAGGGCCAGGCCGATCGGGCTGGCCGCCAGCAGGTTGGCCCCGCCAAACACCCCGATGCCGATCAGCACGAGATCGCACAGGCAGCAGAGGGTCGCCGTCAGCAGATGGTGGTTACGGTGGATGCCCCGACTCAGCACGAAGGCATTCTGGGCACCGATGGGAATGATCATGGCAAGGCCGAGGGTGAAGCCTTGCAGGGTGGTAGCAAACATGGATGAACCGTCCAGCAGAGTGATTGGACGGCACTATAAGGGGGACAGTTCTATTTAGAGAAATTCATTGATCTGCTGAGCCATTGGTTTTGCTAATGGTGCGCAGCAGGCATAACCCCTTCGGGGCAGAAGGGCCGCCATTCGGCCATGACTGTCAATTGCAGGATCTGACAATTGTTAGCCAATCACTCTACCCCGAGAATCATCGGGTTTTATTGCATCAGCTTGGGGAAGTTGGTGACCACGACCTGCTCGAGATTGGGCAGCAAAATGCCACTGCTCACCCCCTTGGCGATGGCCTGGTAGCGATTCATCGACCCCGTTTTACGGGTGACCTGATTGAGGTGGTAGTTCACGGTTCGCTCCGTGATCCCCAGGATGCAGGCGATTTCACCCGACGTTTTCCCTTCACTGGCCCAGAACAGGCATTCGGTCTCCCGGTCAGTCAGGGCCTCCTGAGGGTCATCTTCCCGCAGACTGACCCGCACAATCCGGATCGCCGCCTCGAAGATGTAGTTGGACATCCAGGAGAGGATGGGCGAGGACTCCAGCAGCAGATCGCTCGATGCCCGCTCGGCGGTGATGAACGACAGTATGCCGTTCTCCCCTGCCGCACCGTGCAACGGGAACGAAATTCCGTTGCGCAGCCCGAACTCCGCCGCCAACCCCATCACGTCAAGACTGCCCTCTTGCAGAAAACGCGCCCGCTCATCCAGCCGGTTCCAGTAAATGGGCAAGGTCTGCTTGCGGGCCAATTGAATGATGGGATCACAGGCCAGCATATGGTTGGCCGTGTAGGCCTGCACCCAGGAGTCTGGGCACTGGTTGAACAGCACCACCTTGGGTCTTTGCATCGACATGGGAATGATCAGCGCAAACCGGTAGTAGTCGTAACCCATACCGAGCGTGAACCGACCGATCAACTCGGCCAAACGATCCCCGTCCGTTACCGAAGTGAAATGTTCGAGGTACTCAAGCAGTTGGTCTTGTTTCATATGCTAGCCCCCCTGGCCAGGGCCTCGATTATAGCGCCGAACACTGAAATGGAGACATCTGAATGCTTGTTTTCAAAGGAAAATTAAAAGAACACCCCAGATGGGAGGTAGAAAACGAGCTTTATCGCTTTCGCAATCGCGTCTTCTCCGATCGCCTCGGCTGGGATGTGGAATCCCACCGTGGTCTGGAGCAGGACAGTTTCGATACCCCTGATACCCACTGGGTGCTGATCGAAGATGAGGAAGGGCTGTGCGGCTGCATCCGTCTGCTCAGCTGTGCCCAGGATTACATGCTGCCCAGCATCTTCCCTACCGCCCTCGCCGGTGAAGCCCCGCCGCGCAGCAACGACGTGTGGGAGCTGACCCGCCTCGCCATCGATGCCGAACGGGCTCCCCGGCTCGGCAACGGCATCAGCGAACTGACCTGCATCATCTTCCGCGAGGTCTATGCCTTCGCCAAGGCGCAGGGGATCCGCGAGCTGGTTGCCGTGGTCAGCCTGCCGGTAGAGCGGATCTTCCGCCGTCTCGGCCTGCCCATCGAACGGCTCGGTCACCGCCAGGCGGTGGATCTGGGCGCCGTGTGCGGGGTCGGGATCCGCTTCCATCTGGATGAGCGGTTCGCCCGTGCCGTCGGCCAGCCCCTGCAGGGTGCCTATGACGAGGCGCGCGAACTGGTCACCGAATAAAGACGACGCAAAAAAATCCCGGGGTAAGACCCGGGATTAAAAGTTCTCGCTATGGCCCGTTTCCACCCCATGCAAAAACGGACGCAAAAGAGTATCTCCTGAATACCTTTTGACCACCACTGTCACATCTCACAGTGACAAATCCGCTTTGACCCCGCAGCCCTTGTCACGCCTGGCCTGCCGACATTTTCAGCGATCTCCGGTTGTTCTGTCGCCACCACTTGAGTAGCATCTCTTCTTAATTCCCCCTGTTGATAAGGCATGCTGATGAAGGCGTTGGATTACAAGCTGCTGCTGGCGCTGGATGCGGTGATGCAAGAGCAGAACTTCGAGCGGGCCGCCCAGCGCCTGCACATCACCCAGTCCGCCATCTCCCAGCGCATCAAGCAGCTGGAGCAGCAGTTTGCCGAACCGTTACTGATCCGCGGCCAGCCGCTGCAGGCCACCGCGCTCGGTCAGAAGCTGCTGGCCCACTACCGTCAGGTGCGCCAGCTGGAGCTGGAACTGGCTGGCGAGCTCTCCCCCGCCGAGCCGCAGGCGCCGATCCGGGTCAGCATCGCCGTCAACGCCGACAGCCTGGCTACCTGGTTTCTGCCGGCCCTGGCCCCGCTGCTGGAGCAGCACCCCATCGAGCTGAACTTGCTGGTGGATGATGAGAGCCGCACCCTGGATCGGGTACGCGAGGGGCAGGCGTTCGGCGCCGTCAGCCTGCACGGCCAGCCGCTGGCCGGCTGCTGCGTCGACGAGCTCGGCGAGATGCGCTACCTGCTCACCGCCAGCCCCGCCTTCGTCGCCCGCCACTTCCCGCAGGGGCTGACACTGGCTGCGCTGGCCAAGGCGCCGGCGGTGGCCTTCGATCAGCGCGACGACATGCACGTCAGCTACATGGCCCGCCACTTCGGGCTGGAGCCCGGCGGCTACCCCTGCCACACGGTGCGCTCGTCCGAGGCCTTCGTCGCCATGGCCGAACAGGGGCTGGCCTGCTGCCTGATCCCGGAATTGCAGATCCGCCGCCAGCTGGCGGAGGGCAGCCTGCTCGATCTCAGCCCGGACCAACATCTGGTCGAGCGGCTCTACTGGCACCGCTGGGTGCTGGAACGGGGGCTGCACAAACAGATATCCCAGCGCCTGATCGAGCAGGGTCGCCGGGCACTGCAACCCGGCTGAGCCGGCCATTCACCTTGGCTTTGGAGGGGTAAAAACGTATAGTGCAGGGCGATCCGTCATCAGGTCTCCACCCAGGTTTTCCACTTCAGGTTCCTCACTTATGTTCCAAGACAATCCGCTGCTGGCCCAGCTCAAGCAACAAATCCGCGAAAACATCCCCAAGAAAGAGGGTGTGATCCGCGCCTCCGATCGAGGCTTCGGCTTCCTGGAGGTCGATGAGAAGACCAGCTATTTCGTGCCGCCTCCCTACATGAAGAAGGTGATGCACGGTGACCGGGTGAGCGCCCTGATCCGTACCGAAAAAGAGAAGGAAGTGGCCGAGCCGGATGCCCTGCTGGAGCAGTCCGTCACCCGTTTCGTGGCTCGGGTCAAGATGTTCCGTGACCGCCTCAACGTGGTCGCCGATCACCCGCTGATCAAGGACGCCATCAAGGCCCGCGTCAAGAAGGGGCTGGACGAGAAAGAGTTCAAGGAAGGGGACTGGGTGGTTGCCACCCTCAAGCGTCACGCCCTGGTGGACGGCAACTTCTCTGCCGAGATCACCCAGAAGATCGCCTCGCAGGAAGATCACAACGTGCCCTGGTGGGTGGTGCTGGCGCGCCACAACCTGGCCCAGGTCGAGCCGGCGGATCTGCCGGAGTGGAAGGTGATCGAAGAGGAAGAGCTGCCGCGCACCGATCTGACCGCGACCCCCTTCTTCACCATCGACGGCGCCAAGACCAAGGACATGGACGATGCCCTGGCCATCCGCAAACTGGACAACGGCTGGGAACTGCTGGTGGCCATCGCCGACCCGACCGCCTACGTGGCCGAGGGTAGCGAGCTGGACAAGGAAGCCGCCCAGCGCGCCTTCACCGTCTACATGCCGGGCCGCAACGTGCCGATGATCCCGCGCACCCTCTCCGACGAGCTCTGCTCCCTGAAAGAGGGCGAGGAGCGCAACACCCTGTGCGCCCGTCTGCTCATCGCCGAGGATGGCCTGCTGCTGGAGGAGACCGAGTTCTTCGCCGCCCGCATCAGCTCCCACGCCCGTCTCACCTATGACGACGTCTCCGACTGGGCCGAGCACGGCAAGCAGCTGGATATCGACGCCGGCGTGCTGGCCCAGCTGCCGCTGATGAAGGCAATGACCGAGGCGCGCATCGCCTGGCGTACCGAACATGCCCTGGTGTTCCCGGATCGTCCCGACTACGACTTCGAGCTGGGCGAGAACGGCGAAGTGCTGGCCATCCACGTCGAGCCACGCCGCATCGCCAACCGCATGGTGGAAGAGTCGATGATCGCCGCCAACATCTGTGCCGGCCGCGTGCTCGGCAAGCAGGTCGGCTACGGCATCTTCAACGTCCACACCGGCTTTGACGAAGAGTCCCTCGACGGCGCCATCGATCTGCTGAAAAGCGCCGAGGCCCCGTTCGAGAAGGAAGAGATCGCCAGCCTGTCCGGCTTCTGCGCCCTGCGCCGCTGGATCGACAACCTGGACACCCGCTGGCTGGATGGCAAGATCCGCCGCTTCCAGAGCTATGCGCTGATGTCCGCCGAGCCGGGCGCCCACTACGGCCTGGGGCTGGATGCTTACGCCACCTGGACGTCACCTATTCGGAAGTACGGCGACATGGTCAACCATCGCCTGCTCAAAGCCGTCATCGCCGGCAAGACCCCGGGTGAGCGCCCGAACCTAGAGCTCACCGAGCACTTGACCGCCTGCCGCCGCCTGCACCGCATGGTGGAGCGCGACATCGGCGACTGGCTCTATGTCCGCTACCTCAAGGCCGATGCCGGCACCGACAAGGTGTTCAACGCCGAGATCATCGACGTGATGCGCGCCGGCCTCAAGCTGCGTCTGCGCGAGAACGGCGCCGTGGTGTTCATGCCCGCCCGCCATATCCTCGACAACAAGGATCGGTTGGAGTGCAACTGGGACAACGGCCGCGTCTATCTAGACAAGACCGAGGTGGTCTACGAGCTCGGCCAGATCATCGAGGTCAAGCTGACCGAAGCGGTGGAAGAGACCCGCTCCCTCATCGCCAAGCCGGCGGTGGAGCTGGTACCGGGCCCGGCGCCAGTCGCCCCGGTCAACGAGGCCGATGCCGCGCCTGCCGACGAGGCCCCCAAGGCCGAATAAGCCAGGAATCCCCACCTTGCAAAAGCCCGCACTCTGCGGGCTTTTTTATTTCACCATGACTCCAGCCCGGTACTGCGCTGGACTACGCCAAGGCTTGATACAGCAGGTTTATCAATGACTTAGGCGAGTTCATCATATGCCGGTGCTTTCCGAAACTTGACCTGACTTTCCCTCTACTGGCCCCTAGAAGGCTCCTGGGAACCGGGTCTTTCCAAGGAGTCATCATGGCAAAAATCAAACTCACCAAGTCCGCTGTCGATGCGGCACACCCCCAGGCGCAGGCCGTCGAACTCCGGGATACGTTGGTTCCCGGCTTCTTGTGCAAGATTACCCCGTCGGGCCGCAAGGTGTTCATGCTCCAGTACCGGACGAACGCTGGCGAGCGCCGCAAGCCCGCCTTGGGTCAGTACGGGGAACTGACCGTCGAACAGGCCCGTTCGCTCGCGCAAGAATGGCTGGCCCAGGTACGCCGGGGTGGTGATCCCGGCGCAGCCAAGACGGAAGCACGCAAAGCGCCCACCGTCGAAGAGTTGTGCAAGAAGTTCATGGAGGACCACTCCAAGAAGCGCAACAAGCCCAGCACCCGAGTCGGCTATCAAGGTGTCATCGACCGCTGCATCATCCCGTTGTTGGGCCGCAAGAAGGTCCACGACGTGAAGCGGCCTGACATTGCCGGACTGATGGAAAAGCTTTCCTACAAGCAGACCGAGGCGAACAAGGCGTTCAGCATCCTGCGCAAGATGTTCAATTTGGCTGAGGTGTGGGGCTATCGGCCTGACGGCACCAATCCCTGCCGCCATGTCCCAATGTTCCCTGCCGGCAAGTCCACCCACCTTATCAGCGACGAGGACATGGGAAAACTTTTCCGGCAGCTCGACAAGATCGAGGCCGAGGGGCTGGAGAACTACGTCATCCCGTTGGCGATCCGCCTGCAATTCGAGTTTGCCGGCCGCCGTGGCGAAATCGTCTCGCTCGAATGGGAATGGATCGATCTGGAAAACCGCCGCGTCGTCTGGCCTGACAGCAAGACCGGCGGTATGTCCAAGCCCATCAGCGAGGAAGCCTACCGGCTGCTTTCGACGGCGCCGAGGCAGGAAGGCAATCCTTACGTCCTGCCGTCGCCGCGCCATCCAGGGCAACACCTGACCACGGGCGAGTATTACGGCGGCTGGAGCCGTGCGCTCAAAGCGGCGGGGGCAACGCATGTGGGGACGCACGGCATCCGCCACCGCTCGGCGACCGACATTGCCAATTCGGGTATCCCGGTCAAGGTCGGCATGGCCCTGACGGCGCACAAGACCGTGGTGATGTTCATGCGCTACGTCCACACCGAGGACAAGCCCGTGCGGGAAGCCGCCGAACTGGTGGCGAATCGACGCAAGTCGGTCGTCAGCATGCATCAAGAACCGAAAGAGGTGACCGCATGATCAGAGGCCAGCAATCCACCTTGCCGCCCCAATTGTCGTATCACCGCTACGACAATTGGCTCAGTGGCCATCACCGCCTGCGTATCGTACTAAGCACTGGAAAAGTGTGCCCGTTTCGGGTATAGTTTGAAGGTCAAGATGACGCGCATCCTCAAACGAAAGGATTTTGCGCGGTGGCAGGCGGGCGAAAAGCTGTCCGATGCCGCCTTGTGCAAAGCGGTTCAGGAGATGGAAAGCGGTCTGATTGACGCGGACTTGGGCGGCTTCCTTTACAAGAAACGGGTTGCCCGCCCTGGTGGTGGCAAGAGTGGCGGCTACCGCACGTTATTGTCGGCCCGGATCGGCAGCCGCTATGTGTTCCTGCATGGGTTCCCCAAGAGCGACAAGGCGAACATTACGCAGGACGAGAAGAAGGCACTGCAATTCGCCGGCAAGGTGTTCCTGGAACTGTCCGCCGAAGCATTGTCGAAGGCGTTGCAGTCAGGCGTGTTATTGGAGGTGCATTGTGAGCAAGATCATTGAATCCCTGCGTGGCGATCTGGCCGCGCTCCACGAAGCGGGAGCGATCGGCAAGGTAACGATGCGCGAGTTCGACGCAATCTGCCCGCCGCCGGTGCGGGAGTTCAGTGCTTTCGATATCAAGCGGCTGCGTGAAGCCTTGAAGTTTAGCCAGCCGGTGTTCGCTCTTCATCTACACACGTCGGCCTCGACCGTGCGCAAGTGGGAACAAGGCGAAACCCATCCCACGGGGCCAGCGCTCAAACTGCTCAACGTCATCGCCGACAAGGGCCTGCAGGCCATCATCTGATGCCTGACGAGGGAGACAGGCATTGGCGACGCGAATTACCCCTTTCAACTCACAGCATCTTGAAGCCGCCTGCCGCGTGCTCGCCGATACCGAACGCGGTCTGAGCGGTACACAGATCGAGCGGCTGCTGCAGGAAATCGAGGTTGCCGACACGTCGCCCGGCATGACAAAGTGGAAGCGGTTGTTCAATGCGCTGGCCGGTGCGCAGAACCACCACCAGATCGGCAACCATCTCATCATGTTCATCAACCGCGCGATGAACCCGGTGAACTACGCCCGCGATCCCGCGACGTTCGCTTGGCGGCGCGACGAACTCAATGTCGTCCTTGCCTTCTCCGGTTTCTACGTGCGCGATGACGGCAAGGTTGCTCACGCCGATAAGGCCACGACGCTTGATGCCGCCCGCGCCCGCGCGGGACGACTCAAGGCCGCACTGGAAAGCCGCGTCGTCCATGCGGAAGTGCTGAACTACTGCCGCGCCGAGTTGCTGGAGGAAAACTACTTCCATGCCGTGTTCGAGGCAACGAAAGGTGTTGCGGAGCGGATTCGCCTGCTGTCGGGCCTGAACGGCGACGGCGCGGACTTGGTGAACAAGGCATTCGCAGGCCAGCAACCCGTTCTCGCCTTGGGACCGCTCACCACCGAGTCCGAAAAGAGCGAGCAGAAAGGCTTTGCCAACCTGCTGATCGGCTTATTTGGCGCCGTGCGCAATCCGCTGGCCCATGCGCCCAAGACGAATTGGCCCATGTCCGAACAGGACGCACTGGACATCCTGACGCTGGTATCGCTGATTCACCGCAAGCTGGATGGCACCACGAAATTAGCGGCCGTATCGCCGTAAGTGAGAGACAGGAATGGACGAGGCGATCGTTGTCTTCTCTCGAAAAGGGATTTTCCAGACCACGATTGCCGCGCGCGACGTTCGCAGCCGGGAACATGCGCGCAAGCTGTGGCCCTTGGTGTCTCCAGGCGCAGAGCGCCAGATGGTGACATGGGTCAGCCCCTCCTTTGAAAGCGGGAAGCTGCGTCGGCGATCCCATTTCCGCGTACTTCCTGCCCAGCACACCTTTAACCCCAAAGCGCACTTCGACGATGAAGAAGCCAGCCGATGGCGCGCCGTGCAGGAAAGTCCTGAACACCGGCGGGCGAAAGAACTTGTCGCGGCCGAACTCTCACGACGTTTGAATGCCGGGCTTGCGATGCCGTGGGCGTTCAAGGATATGGATGCGTCGGACTATCCGCTGGAAGGCAACTTGTTGCTCGGCGCCGACCAGGTGGCAACCGAGCATCCCCTGGAGACGCCATTCGGCAGCAAATTCCGGCTCGACGTTGCCGTGCTCGGCCCCCCGGTCCAGGCTGAACCGATGGTGCTGGGCGGCGTTGAAATCGAACTCGGCCACGCCTTCGACGGGCGCAAGGCTCTTATCGGGAAGTCGCTCGGATTCCCGCTCATCTCCATCGACATCACCGAGATGACGCTGGACGAACTCACGCCCGAGTGGGCACGGCAGGTATTGACTGCGACCACGCGGAGCCACGAGCAAGGACGCCGGCAGACCTACATCTATCTCCACGACCTGCTGTACCCCCTCTACGCGCAATTGCCGGCGTTTCTGGACGACGAGCAGCGCCATCAGTTCCTTGTGTTTGCCGACGATGAGACCCTGAACAAGTTGGTGCGCTGGATGAACCTGCTCGCCGAAAAGCTGGAGTACCCGAAGGGTACGGTCGCCGTTGCCTTGGTCAATGGCAAGAACGAACAGTCGCGCAAGATGCTGGAACGCGCGGGACAAGTCGTTGGCCCCGACTGGAGCGAGTTCAACGGCCAGCGATGCCTACGACTGACCCTGCCGCGTCCCAAAGGCCCGGCGGATCTCCAGGCCCATCGCTTCCACATGACGATGGCGCGCATCCTGCTGTCGCACACTGATTCGCTCGTTGGCTACAAGTATTGCAACGGCGTAGACAACCACCACCCTGAAGAAGACGTGTGGGTTGCGCATCGCTGGATCGCCGACTTGAAAACCCATACCCAGCATCGCGTCTTGCCGAAGCGGCTGGCTGAACCGATCAACAGATTGATCGCGGTGGTTTCGGACCTGCATCGCAATCACGCGGCTGCCAGCCAAGAGGCGTGACCATCCCCCGTCGGAAGTCAGCCGATAGGCAAGCATTCCTGCGGAGTTACGCGCCTATTTGCAAAGAGCATTGAATCTCAGTCCGTAGTCGGTTTTGAGGCTCTTTTCCGCGGGGCCGAAGAAGGCAAAGACGGCAAGCACTCAAACAAGCGTTCTGCATAGACGAACCCCATCCGTCTGACCGCGCCCTGATCGAAATACAGCAGCCAAGCGGCAAGTAATGCCAGCGAAATGAGCAGTGTCAAGCCTGCGGCAAGCCCCGGATCGGCAAGGTGCTCTAGGTTAAAATGAGGAGGTACTACCTGCAGAATCTTTGCAATCAGCAATCCGTAGACGATGCCCAGGAGGCACGACACGATGCCGGCAGGCTTCATTGCCAGCATATTGCGGTGAAATCCGTAGGCGATGTTCTCTTTCAGCAAGAGCTGCTTGTTGGAACGCGTGAGTTCGCGAAGCCGCTTTGTGGCGCCAACGTAGATGTCGTCTGCCTTGTCAGGGCTTGCTGATTCTTCTTCTGCCGTTGGCATGGCGATGCCCAGCTTGGCCGTGATCGCCGTGTGGTAGCGCTGCTTGCTGACACCATCGAGAAACTTGTCGCGATGGCGTAACGCGATGGTTGTCGGCATACCGCCCCACCTTGCAACCAGGATCTCTTCAAGCTTCTTCCCGCGCCCGCGAGCTACGCTCGCAAGCGCATAAATGGCACCGCAGCCACCAAGCAAGCCGATCACGCCTGTAAGTACCGGGTGCTTTGCGCCGTAGACGCACAACAAAGGAACGAGCAGCGGTAACGCTACAAGAAGTCCTGGGATTACGCGCGCCTTGCGCTCATAGGGGTCTTTGACCAGTTCAAAAATAGTTGTCATGGGCGTTCAGCTTTGGGCCGACAAGGCATCAATATAGGGTTGAATTTCATCGCGGTTCTTTAAAGTGATCTGCTGCGCGAGAGGGTCGGGTGCTTCCTTGGTATGCAAGCCCAAACGCCTCAGCGTGTAATACAAAAACGCTTGGCGGCATGGAAGTTTGACCTGTCCGTCTTCCATTCCATAGTCCAACTCCAGGACTCGTTTCTTGGCAGCGGGCAAATCGGGGTGCGGTGCAAGCACCAGCGTCAAGAGAGTTTGCCAGTGCGAATCTTGGCTGGCGTCCACTTGGCTCGCTTCGAAGCCGTCGATGCGCAGGATTCGGGCGAGGACGAAATCACTGAAGCGCTGGCGTTTGTGGCAAAACGCGCGCATGTGCCAGCGAAAACCGTCATTACCAAGGGCGTGGGGAGACAGCAGACGAACCGATTCGTCCATGGACGTCATGGACTGGTAGCTCACCCAAATGGCTTCCTGCTGCCGAATTGCCCGGACCACTGCTTCGACGGTCTGTTCATTGATCGTGCGCCAGGGGGACGGCGCCCAATCTGCCTCAAGTGCTGAGCCGATAAAGCTGGCCGCAGGCTCGATGACTCCCATCTTGGTGGCCAGCAGCTCCGCTAGATAGTGTTGCGCCGAACTTCGTTGGTAAAGCGGGTGAAAACTCGGCGCTGCCGTGTAGGTCTTGGAACTGCGGTCGTAAGTTAGGTTGCTCGGCGCCAACTCCGTGTACTTGGCAATGTCCAGTGACGCCTGGGGAACCGATATGCCGAAGTGCTCAGTGAGATCCATTCGATTAATGTGCCGTTCCCAGCGCAAACGGAAATCGATGAATTGAAGTCTGCTTTCCAACCCCCAACTTAGCCCTTTGGGCTCAGCAGGATTGGCGGCAGTGACAGAGGGCTCTTGCATCAGTTGCGCCTAAAAAGTAGACGGATATAAAAAATAGTCGTACATTAACTATACGCGATCATCCTTCGGTCGTCTACCCGGAGCCCCAATGCCCACAACCATCACGTTTTTTCCCGTCGACAACGGGGACATGACCCTCATCAAGTTCGGCGACCTCGACGCAACCACCCTGCTGATCGACGTAAACATCAGGCAAGACGCCGACGACCCTGACGGTGAGGCGCGCGATGTCGCCAAGGATCTGCGCGACCGACTGAAGAAAGATGAGAACGGCAGGCCGTATGTCGATGCGTTCCTGCTGAGCCACCCGGACCAGGACCATTGCCGAGGCCTGACGCGGCACTTCCACCTGGGGCCGCTGGACAAGTATCCGGATGACAAGAAGGACGACAAGGACAAGAAGATCGTGATCCGCGAGATATGGTCGTCTCCGATCGTGTTTCGACGCGCCAGCAAGACGCACACCTTGAGTGACGACGCCAAGGCATTCAACACGGAGGCGCGTCGGCGCGTACAGCTGAACCGCGACAAGAATTTCGTCGTCGGGAACGGCGACCGCATTCAGATCATGGGCGAGGACATCGACGGAAAAACCGATGATCTCACCTCGATTGTGCGGAAGGTGGACACGCGCTTCTCGACGATCAATGGCAAGAGTTCCGCATTCTTCTCCGCGATTCTTCTGGCACCCTTGGACGCCCAGGACGACGAAGAAGAGGAAGAGTGCCTGGTCAAGAACCAGTCCAGCGTGATCTTGAACTTCACATTGGCCGCTGATGCTCAGACGCCGGATGGCGCAAAATTCCTTACTGGTGGCGATGCCGAAGTATTTATCTGGAACCGCCAGTGGCAGCGCCACAAGGCCGAAGCCGATGTGCTTGAGTACGACATCATGCAGGCGCCACATCACTGTTCCTGGCATTCGCTGTCCTATGACAGTTGGTCGGACTACCGCGAAAAGGCCAAACTTGATGCCGACGCTCGCAAGGCGCTTTCGCAGACCCGCAACGGTGCCGTCATCGTCGCCAGTTGCAAGCCGATCGCAGACGACGACAGCGATCCGCCCTGCATCCGCGCAAAGCGTGAATACGTAGCAATCGTGGACGAAGTAAAAGGCGACTTTTACTGCACGGGCGAATATCCGAGCGAAAAATCCGTGGAGCCCCTCGTTTTCACCGTCACCGCTCAGGGTGTGCAGCCTCCCTCGAAGAAGGAAGCCGGATCGAAGGCCGCCGCCGTGATCACCTCCGCGCGCGCGCCCATGCCACACGGGGCATCATGACGGGCACCATCGCGGACGCACTGCATCAACTTCAGCGGCACAGGGGCCTTGTCCGCGTTGGCGAGCCAAGGAAAAGTGGTGAATCGACGCAGATTGAAGTCGATGTTGCTGTTGAATTGCCGAGCAGGTCTCGGCGCAATGGCGTATCCGGGACCGGAGTGCGCTCGGTCGAGACATGCGTTCTGGTATTCGGCAGTGACTGGCCCATGTCTGCACCCAAGCCTTTCTTGCGTGCGGACTTCCCACTCAACTTGCCGCACATCAATCCTCATCGCGAAGGCGAGTTGGTCTCGCCTTGTCTGTTCGAGGGATCGTTGGACGAGCTGCTGCATCGGTTTGGTCTGGACGCCATCGTCGATCAGTTGATCGTTTGGTTGCACAAGGCCGCAGCCGGGACGTTGCTGGACCTTGAACAGGGGTGGGAGCCGACTCGTCGAGACAGTTGTCCTTCGACCCTTGTATTCAGTGCCGAGAATGTCGCGGCCGCCGCTCCCGCTGACGGCACGATTTTGGTGGTTCCCGCAGGCTACGTGACGATTGATGGCGGGCTATACGCCATCGTCAATGCCGAACTGACTGCTCAAGTCGATCCTGTGTTCTATCAGGAGGTTCACAACGACAAGTTGGGTAAATGGGGAAATGGCCATACCGCAGCCTTCATTGCGCGGGCTCCAATAACCGACGGCAACCCGCATGTGGTCGGCCACTATCAACCCGAGACGGTTGTCGATCTCGCGACGTTGCTTGATCGAGCAGCGGAACTCGGCGTCGATCGTGACGCTTTGGCTCAAGGCTTGGACGGCTACTATGGACGTTCGATTCTGGATATGCAGCAAGACTCGCGTGGCTGGACGCATGGCTTGTATGCGATTGTGATTCTGACTGTTCAAAGGCCAGCGTCGCTTGTGGGCTCACCGGGGAGAAGTATCGAGGTATTGCCCTACGTGGTGCGCTATGAACTCAACGCTCAATCGCTCCTGGAGCGAAACGCCACGGTTCACCCGGCTTTTCACGCACATGCGTTGTCTCCCGAACTGCTGGCAAGAACGTCCGGCATTCCATCTGCGGCCACATCGCAGCCGCTGGTCTTGCTCGGCTGCGGAAGCGTGGGGTCGAAAATCGCGATGCAACTGGGGCGAGCGGGTTTCGGCTCAATGACCTTCGTCGATAACGAGTCCATGTCGCCTCACAACGCGGCCCGGCATGCACTCATTGAGCGGGCATCGGTGCTGGTCCCACCTCGGAAGTCGGCGCTGATGAAGACGGCCTTTGAGTCGCTGTCGCATCTTCAATCGCAAGCGTTCGACACCGACGCAGTGACTCTCTTGGTCGATGCTGCGCAGTTTGCTGCAACCGTTCCGCAGGATGCGGCCCTCATCGTGGATGCGACAGCCTCACTTCAGGTGTTGGCCGCAGAAACGCAATCAACGGCGCTGAACCAATCCCCTGCGCGGTTGGCACGGATCGTCATGTATGGCCAGGGGCGCTGTGTCGCGGTTTTGCTTGAAGGGCCTGGTCGCGCCGGTCGGGTTGACGATCTTACGGCATTCTTGTTCGAGTGCTGTCGGTTTGTGCCGGAACTGCGGGCGTCGATTGCTGGCGATACGTCTGAGCCGACGCGTATTTTTGTGGGCGACAACTGCCGTTCACTGACGATGCCAATGTCCGATGCCGTTGTTTCGCGTTCTGCTTCATTAGCTGGCCTGCAACTGGAACGCTGGCTCGTTGGCGGACTCCCGAAGGAGGCGACGCTTTGCGCCGGGGTCTCGGATACCGAAGGCCTCGGCATGGCATGGACCAGCACCAGCCTCGGCCCGACCACTGTGCTCAACGTAGCAGACGATGGTGGCTGGAACATTCGGATTCTGCACCCTGTCGTGCAAGCGATCCATGCTGATGCGCTGCGCTGGGGCGCTCTGGAAACAGGTGGAGCCTTGGTCGGTCGTATCTCGTTTGAGAATCGAACCATCACCATTGCTGGCCTCGTGGATGCGCCGCCTGACAGCATTCGGGAGGCCGCCCGCTTCGTCCTTGGGACGAATGGGCTTGTTCAAAATTTGCGCACAGCGAATGGAACCTCTTTGGGGTATCTGGCCTTCATCGGCACTTGGCATAGCCACCCGAAAGGCGGCGCACATTCGGGCATAGACCGAAATACGTTGCGCGGCATCGCCGAGGATGCTGGCGGCCTTCCCGCCGTGTCGTTGGTATGGACTCCGACAGGACTCAGGTGTGCGGTGGATCGCTGGTAAAGGCAAAGCCGCCGGCACTTTCTTGGCATAAAACGAAAGGGATGTATGGCTGACTACTTCGAGATCGATTTTCTTGGCGTCGAAACAGCGAAAAGCGGGGATGCAATCACGCTACGCTATTCGGTGAATGGCACAGAGGGCGTGCACGTCGTTGACGGTGGGTATCTGGATACGGGAGATCAGCTCGTCGAGCACCTGAAGACGTACTATGGAACAACAGTCATCGACCATGTGATCCTCACACACCCCGATCGCGATCACGCCAATGGGCTGCGAAAAGTCCTGGAGCAATGCACAGTCAAAAATCTCTGGATCAACAGGCCGTGGATCTATGCAGATCAGTTGATTGATCGATTCGAGACCTATGAATCAGTTGAAGCACTGAGACGGAAATTGCGCTCCATCTACGATGCCACGGCAATTCTTGAGGATCTTGCGGTTGAGAAGGGAATTCCAATCCATGCCCCTCTTCAGGGGCAGAACATCGGTCCCTTCATGGTGATGGCACCCACACTAGATCGCTACTTCGACCTGATCGTGGACTCCGCGAAGACACCGGAAGCTGTTGAAGAAAGTGCTTTGGATAGCGCGCTGAGCAGCATATTCCGGGTGGTGAAGGCCGCGACCGCCTACATCAAGTCCCTGTGGGGCGAGGAATATTTTCCGCCGGAGCCTACCAGCCGTGAAAATGAAATGAGTGTGGTCCAGTCGGCTGTTCTGAACGGTCATCGTGTCATGCTTACTGGCGATGCCGGGCGTGAAGCGCTGCAAGAGGTTATTGACTACGCGCCTTTTGCCGGACTCGCGTTGCCAGGCATTCGGTATTTCCAGGTGCCTCATCATGGCGGGCGACACAATGTCTCGACTGAAATTCTGGATCAACTGGTTGGTCCACGATTGGACAGCATGCCGGACAAGCATACCTGGAATGCCATTTGCAGTTCTGCCAAAGCCGATGAGGATCACCCGCGGAAGTCCGTAATTCGCGCTGTATTGCACCGGGGTGGGCACTGGGCGGCAACCGAAAGCAAGAATCTCCGCATTGGGGCGGGCATTACCCGCGATGGCTGGGTATCAATTCCTCAAGCAGAGTACCCCGAAGAGCAAGAGAGTTGAGCGGGCAGTTTGAGCGTGACGTGCTGTTCATTGGCTTTCTGCCGCCTACGTTATGAGCGTCCCGGCGTTCCGCCGTCGGACTCGCGGGCTGCGCCCCGCGCCTCATGCCGAGTCGCGGCCACCCGGCTTTGATTCCTGACGCCTCCGGCCTTGCGGGCCTGCGCTTGCCTAACTACCAGGTACTTGCAACCTATGCATGCGATGTCGCTCTCTGAGTTTCCAATTTCTGTGCTTGAACTCCACACATGGCCGTGGTGGCGAAGATTTTGGAATCGACCGCCGGCGCTTGTACGGAAGCGGTGTGAAGCTTGGCGTGAGCTATTGGGGCTCAAGGAGTCGGCAGGAAAAAATGTGCTCCTCAACACCGCAAAATCGAAGATTTTTGATGACTCACGCCGTCGATGGGACATCCTGGACAATCTTAATCGCAGCAACTTTACTTTGCGGAGCCGATTTTCGGGCTTAGCCTCGGGCGCTAAGGAGGCTTTCCAAAGTCCTCATGGATCGCTAGTGCAAGTGACGATGGTGCCTCACTTTGAATGCGACGCAAGCGATATAGAGGGCATCTCCGCAAGCAAGTCGGCAGATATGCCACACGAAAGTGTGGATGTCTTTGGTGCCTACTATATTGATGAGCAGAATCGATATGCCAGAAAAGGAAAGCCCCCGCTCGGACTGGATGATGCGAGCTTAAAAGAGCTTTGTTCTCATGGCGAAATTCGGCTACTGCACGGACGTGGCTCCGACACGTTTAGCGTGCGAGCTTGGGATGGCCGTTTGTTCCTTGACAACAGTGGCGGATCTCACCATCTTGCGGGCGCCGTGCATGTCGCTAAGCGCATTGGCGCGCGCATTCACCTCGCCTCGAAACTCTATCTCTACCAGCGCAACCATTTGACTGTGCAATGGCTGCTCGATGGATTTCATCTGGTATTGCTCCCCAAGGATTTGGCCGGACAGATGCTATGGACTGTGAAGAGCTTGGTAGGTTCTGGTTCGAACATGGAGTTCCCGCCTGTACTGGCCGAAGGCACGCTTTTGGCATTCCCCCGGGGTTCGCAAATCGCCGAGTCCGTGATGGCAGAACTATTGAGTCAGGGGCACCACGATTTGGGCAATGATTTGAGGGAAGCGCTGACTGCGCAACAGCGGTTCTTGACTGAATCGACGGCTCTATGGACAAAGCAATTTTCATCTCCAACCTGCTGACGATGCTCTAAATGCGTGTGGTCACGTCGTTACCTATAGATCGCGAGTTGAAGCTCCACATTTCATAGGAACTTAGCGACAAAAGAGCGTCCCGGCGTTCCGCCGTCGGGCTCGCGGGCTACGCCCCATGCCTCGTACCGAGTCATGGCCATCCGGCTTTGATCCCTGACGCCTCCGGCCCTGTGGGCCTGCGCGCTGCGCTTGCCCATCCGTCGTCTCTGCGGGCGGGGTGTGGGCGGTCTTGCTGTTCCCTTCACCGTATCACGGCGTTCTCGCCGTCAAGGGCTGCGCGCGCCTTGCGCGCTTGCGTCCTGGCGGCCGTCGCTGACCCCTGACCGCTTGCGCTGCGCCGTGCTGAGGCCGGTTCCGGGCAATTCCGCCCGAGCAACCGGAGCATGATCATGTCGCAACTTTCTCTGTCTCTCGATTCCTCGCTGCTGGTGCGTGACGACCAGGGGCGCTATCTGCCGGCGACTGCCGACCAAATTCTGGAAGCTGCGCGGTACGTTATCGACCAGAAAACTCCGCGCGGGACGCTGTTCACTTCGCCGGCGCTGGTCAAGGACTACCTGCGCACCAAGCTGGCCAACTTCGAGCATGAGGTTTTCGCTACGCTGTTCCTCGACAGCCAGAACCGTCTGATCGAATACGTGGAGATGTTTCGCGGCACCATCGACCAGGCATCGGTGTATCCGCGCGAAGTCGTGAAAACGGCACTGCAACACAACGCAGCGGCCGTGATCTTTTCGCACAATCATCCGAGCGGCAATTCCGAGCCGAGCCAGGCGGACAAGCTGCTGACCCAACGCCTCAAGGAAGCCCTGGCGCTGGTGGACGTGCGCACGCTGGATCACATCGTCGTCGGCGGCGAGGCCACTACGTCATTCGCTGAGCGTGGCCTGATCTGACACAGGGGGGCTGCGGCCCCTTTTTTGCTGCGCCCGGTGGCGCAGCTACGGCCCTCGCGGGCCTGCGCTTGCTGAAGACAGGTGTGCGTAGGTGGTGGTGTGAGGCGGTCTTGCTGTTCCCTTCACCGTATCACGGCGTTCTCGCCGTCAAGGGCTGCGCGTGCAAGCACGCTTGCGGCCTCCCGGCCGTCCTTGACCCCTGACCGCTTGCGCTGCGCCGTGCTGGTGACGGTTCCGGGCAATTCCGCCTGTGTAACCGGAGATCGTCATGAACGATAAATCACATGTTTCCCTCGAACAGCACGTTTGCCTGGTCTGCGGCAAAGCGTTCGATACCGGCACCATCCTGCTCGACAAGCGCCTGCGTGCAAGCATGGAGCACCATACGAAGACGGGCTGGGGCCTATGCCCCGAGCACCAGAAGCTGGCCGACGATGGTTTCGTCGCGCTAGTCGAATGCGACCCGCAGCGCAGCGGCTCGCCGGGTGGCCGCCTGAAGCCCGAGCAGGCTTATCGCACGGGCCGGCTGGCGCACCTGAAGCATCATGTGTTCGCCAAGGTGTTCAACGTGCCGATCGAGGCCAACCAGCCTTGCGTCTTCGTTAAGCCGGGCGTCATAGAGCAGCTTGAAGCGATGGTGTCGCCGGCGACGAGCTGATCGCGCTAACAACCCGGCGCGTCGTCCTTTCGGGCGACGCGCCATTCTTTTTGCTGCGCCCGATGCCGATGCCTTCGCGCCCGCGGCGCTTCGCTTGCCTCCAGGGGAAAGCCCTGCGGGCTATCCCCGCCGCGCGATGCTTGGCGCCCCTGGAAGACCGCCGAACCGGCTGCGCCGGATCGGCCAGAAGCCAATCGCAGTCCCAGCAGCAGAAGCAATTTCTCGATGCCTTGTGCATGAGGGCTGTCCTGGGCGTGATGTTCATCGAGCATCGAAGTCAGGGCGTCCCCGGCCAAGAAGACATGGCCGGTCGCGCTGTCGTGCGCGTTGCGCATCGAGCCGCCTGCGGCGTCTCGCCCCTGACGGGCTTCCATCGTTCCCTCGCTCCGCTCGGCTGACGCCTCCGGCCCGGCTTCTAGATCCGGGCCTGCGCGCTTCGCTTGCCGTGCGGTTCGGCACATAGGGATGGCCGTTGCCATGTCCAGCCGTCTTCCCTGACCTCATCACCTTGTCTGCGACTGTAGCCCGCGCCCGTGTGCCGTCAAGGCACGCAGGGCCGTGTCCTCGGCTGCGCCTGCGGGCCGCACCAACCCTGCGCTTGCCTCCTTGACGGCACCCGTTCGCGCGCTCCTGACCGTCGCGGGCGATGAACTCAGGAAAGACGGTGGCAACAGGGCTAACCGGGTTCCTCGTGCCGACCGCACCGAACAGCTGAAAGGCTGGGCTCCGAATCTAGGAATCCGGTGTGCGGTGTGAACAGCAAACCTCTTTTTGTCAGGAGAAAGACCATGCAACTCGCATCCCGTTTCGCTTCCCGTTCCCCGGCACTGCGCAGCGAATACCCGCTGACCGATGACCAGATTCACCGTGTCGCGCCGTCCATCTTCGCGGACGCCCCGCATGAGAGCCGTTCGCAGCGGTACGCCTACATCCCCACCGCCGCCGTGCTGACCGAGCTTCGGAAAGAAGGCTTCCAGCCCTTCATGGTGACGCAGACCCGCGTGCGCGATGAAGGCAAGCGCGAGCACACGAAACACATGATTCGCCTGCGCCACGCCAGCCAGATCAACGGCGCGGAGGCTAACGAAATCGTGCTGCTGAACTCGCATGACGGCACCAGCAGCTATCAGATGCTGGCCGGCATGTTCCGGTTCGTGTGCAGCAATGGTCTTGTCTGCGGCGACACCGTGGCGGACGTGCGCGTGCCCCACAAAGGCGACGTAGCCGGCTCCGTCATCGAAGGCGCTTTCGAGGTGTTGAGCGGCTTCGAGCGGGTGAAGGAATCCCGCGATGCCATGCGCGCGATCACGCTGGACGAAGGCGAGGCCGAAGTGTTCGCCCGTTCCGCGCTGGCCCTCAAGTACGACCCCACCGACAACAAGCCAGCGCCCATCACCGAATCGCAAATCCTGATGCCGCGCCGGTTCGACGACCGCCGCCCGGACTTGTGGAGCGTGTTCAACCGCACCCAAGAAAACCTGACCAAAGGCGGATTGCATGGCCGCAGCGCCAACGGGCGCCGCCAGCAGACCCGCCCGGTGCAAGGCATTGATTCCGATGTGCGCCTCAATCGCGCCCTCTGGATGCTGGCCGATGGCCTGCGCCAGTTGAAAGCCTGAACCCTTCCGATCTTTTACCCGCCGGAGGGGCGGTTCCCCTCCATTCCCTTGTTTCACTTGATTGGAGATACACCATGAACGCCGTTACCACTACCGAAGCCCGCGCCATCCAAGCCCCCGCGCTGGAAGCTGCCGACCCGACCAAGAACCTGATTCTGGTTCCGCTGTCGCGGCTGGTGTTGCGCCCCACGGGCCGCAACGTGCGCAAGACCCCGCGCATGTCCATCCCCGAACTCGCCGCATCCATCCAGCGTGTCGGCCTGCTGCAAAACCTGATCGTGATTGCATCCGCCGATGGCGAGCATTACGAAGTCGTCGCCGGTGGCCGTCGCCTCGCCGCGTTGAAGCTGCTGGCGAAAAAGCACCGCATCAGCAAGGAATGGGAGGTTCCTTGCCTGCTGGTAGCCGATGGCACCGCCCGCACGGCCAGCCTCACCGAGAACGTACAGCGCGAAGCCATGCACCCCGCCGACCAGTTCGAGGCATTCGCCGCGCTGGTGGCCGAAGGCCGGCCCATCGAGGACATTGCGGCGGATTTCAGCGTCACGCCGCTGGTGGTGCAACGCCGCTTGAAGCTGGCGAACGTGTCGCCGCGCCTGATGGCCGACTATCGCGCCGATGCCGTCACGCTCGATCAGTTGATGGCGCTTGCCATCACCGATGACCACGCCGCACAGGAAGCCGCGTTCTACGATGCCCCGCAGTGGCAGCGGCATCCGTCCCACTTGCGCGAACGCCTGACCGAGCGCGAAATCGACGCCTACCGGCATCCGCTGGTGCGGTTCGTAGGGCTGGACACCTACGAAGCCGCAGGCGGTGGCATCCGCCGCGACCTGTTTGCGGAAGGCGATGCGGGCGTGTATCTGACCGATGCCGCGCTGCTGGAACGACTGGCGCAAACCCGGCTGGCAGGCATTGCCGCCAATGTTCGCGCCGAAGGTTGGGCGTGGGTGGATGCCACGCCGGGCGCGACCCATGCCGACCTGCACACCTTCCAACGCGCCCCGAGGGAGCGCCGCGAACCGAACAAGCGCGAAGCCGCACGCATCGAGAAGCTGCAAGCCCGGATGCACGAACTGGCCGAAGCCGTGGATGCCGCATTGGACGCCGACGACGAGGAAAAGGCCGATGCCTTGCAGGAGGAAGGCGAAGCCGTGGGCGAGCAGTTGCAAGCGCTAGAAGATGGCTTGCAAGACTACGGCGCGAACGTGAAGGCCGCAGCCGGAGCCATCGTCACCATCGACCGCAACGGCGAGGCCGTCATTCATCGCGGCCTGATGCGCGAAGCCGAAGCCAAGGCGCTGCGCACACTGGAAAGGATTCGGCAGGGTTTCGGCGGCGAAGGCGAAGCCGCGAACGACGAGGAAGGCGAGGACGGAGACGACGACAGGCAGCCCAAGGCCGCCGCCATGTCCGACCGGCTGGCGCAGAAGTTGAGCGCCCACCGCACCGCCGCGCTGCAAATCGAAGTCGCCCGGCATCCGCAAGCCGCGCTGGCCGCCGTGGTGCATGGCATGGTGCAGACCGTTTTGCAGGGCAGCCACTACGGCCACGACTTGCCGCTGGGCGTAAGCCTCAAAGTGCAAGACCGGCTGGAAGGCATGGCCCCGGACTTGCCCGAATCGCCCGCCGCCGTGGCGCTGCGCGAACTGCAACAGGTGGCGGGCGAAGCCTTGCCGGAGGACAGCGCCGAACTGTTCGCCGTGCTGCTGGCGAAGCCGCAAGATGAACTGGTGCGGCTGCTGGCCGTGTGCGTGGCTTCCACGGTGGACGTGGTGACACCCCGCGCCACGCCGCACCAGCGCGGCGCAGAACTGGCGCAGGCCGTGGGCCTCGACATGGCCGCATGGTGGAAGCCGACCGCAGAAGGCTACTTCAAGCATGTTTCCAAGGCCGTGATTCTGGATGCCGTGGCCGTGTTTGCACCGGATTCTGTAACCCGGCTGGCGAAGTTGAAGAAGGCCGACATTGCCAGCGAGGCCGAGCGGCTGGCCGATGGCACGGGCTGGATGCCCGCCATCTTCAAGGCCGCAGGCCCGCAGGATGCCGTGCAGGAAGAAGGCCCGGAGCAAAACGCCCCGGAGGATGCCGAGGCAATGGCGGATGAACCCGCCGAAGCACTGGCCGCTTGACCCGCACGGAAGGCAAGCGCCCCGGCCTCGACCGGGGCGCTTCGCTGCAAGGAGAAACCCCAATGACCCGCACCACGACCAGCCGCCCACGCATGGCGGCGACCTATGCCCCCGGTACGGTACGCGCCCGCCGCTGGCACGGCGAAGGCGACGTGCGCGGCTACCGTCCGCCTCGCGGCTGGACAGCCCGAGCCGACCTGACCGACTTTCACCCCATCACGGGCCGCGCCTTGCCGCGTGCCGTGTGGTGGATTATCGAAACCAAGGACTAACCCATCATTCACGCCAGCCCCAGTCCGTTCCGCCCTGGGGCTGGTGGTCAAAAATCCGGGCGCGGCGGTGGCCGCGCCCGGTTTCAAGGCCCAAAACCAAAACGCCCCTTCGCCGCCTTCGGGCGGGCGGCGAAGGGGCCGCGCACAAGCGGCCTTGTGCGCGAGAAACCACGAAGCCCACAAGTGCGGCGGCGCACCCCGCCGCCGGTGTTTGGACTGCGCCCCGCCGCAATGGGCGGGGCTTGTGGGGCTACGCCCCGGCTTGCTGCGGCAGGTTGTGCGAAAGCGTGCCGTCCTCGACGCTGGCGGTTCGTTGCCTGTATGTCACGAAGGACGGTTCACCGACACACCGCCCGGCCTCGCCCGATGGAGCCTCCACGCCACGCCTCAAGCATGTGCCGCGAGCTGCGGCAGGGGCGCTCCGGCCTTGTCGTCGGGGCATTGACCTGGCCCGCGTCAGGGCGCAAGCCGGTGAAGCCGTCACGCGGGGATGCCGAGTCGGCCATGTCTCCATTCGGGAGCGGTCGGCCTGTACGTCCTTGTCTTGTTGTGAATCCTGGCGGTGGCGCGGCTGCGCCTTGGGCTTCATGGCCGCAACCTTCCAGCAAAAATAATTTCCCCTGCGCTGCGCGCATTCCTCGCGGGACAAATTATTTTTGCTTCCAGGTTCTCCACTTCGTTCCGACCGCAAGCGGTGCGGCCAGCCCATCCCCGCCGGACGGATCACAACAAGGACGCACTGGCGCGACCTTGTTCAACCCGAAAGGAGAAATCATCATGGCAAACATCGGCACCTTCACCGCAGAGAAAGACGGCTTCACCGGCACGCTCCGCACCCTGACGCTCAACGTCAAAGTCAAGCTGGTTCCCAACGACAAGGGCGACAACGAGAACGCCCCCGACTACCGCCTGCAAGCGGCAAGTCATGACATCGGCGCGGCGTGGAAGAAGACCAGCGAGGCCGGACGGCCCTATGTGTCCGTGACCCTGGACGATCCTTCGTTCCCAGCCACCGTTTATGCCCGCCTGATCGAAGGCGAGAACGGCACGCACGACCTGATCTGGTCGCGCAACAAGCCCAAGGCGGCCTGACGGCCGCCCACAGCGCCCCGCCCATTGCGGCGGGGCACTGTGCTGCTCATCGCATCACCGCACGCATAGGGTTTCGGCAGTCGCTCCGCGCTGGGTACGTCCACCAGGGCCGGTATCGCATGGGTGCTGACTGGAGGGTTCGCAACCCTTGGCAGCCGCAGGCACAAGATGGCGTGTCGGCGCTGGAAGCGCCGCCGGGCTTTCGGGCTGCGCCCCGTGCCGGCTACGCCGTCACGGCCAATCGGCTTCAATCCCTCACGCCTTCGCGCCTGGCGGCGCTGCGCGCTCCGCTTGCGGGCATTCAGACGCGCTAGGGCGCGTCGCGCTCTTTCAGCACGGCCTCGAACTCCTGGCGCACCCGCGCCAGCAGTTCGTCGGCCTTGTGCGTGTCGTCGCCGGCGTAGGCCAGCGTCAACAGCGTCAGCGGATGCACTTCCATGACCTCGCACAGCTCGGTCAGCTTGTGCAGGGTCGGACTTTTCAAGTCGCGCTCCAGCGTACTCATATAGGTGCGGCTGGACACGTCGGAGAACGCTTCCTGGCTCAAGCCTCGCGCCTTCCTGACTGTCCGTATTGCCGTTGCCAATGAGTGTTTCGCTGTCACTAACTTGGTTTCCCCATAAAAACCAAGATGACAGCCCATTGCGCCCTATAGGGCTACAATCTATAGTGTTCATTCATGGCTGAAAGGCCCGCTTTCGTGCTTTTACGGAAATCCGCAGATGCGGATTCCGACAGAACCGGGGAATCGCATCCGTGTCTTTCCGGCTTCCGACAATTCCGCTTCGGCGCTTCTGTTCTTCTACGGATGCGATGGCTTGCACATCGGTGCTTCCACACGAATGCACGGATGCGTTTCGGCAGTTCTGCGCTTCGGCACCAAAGCGCATTCGCGCATCGTCGGTTTCGTGGAGAAGCTGCCCATGACCCTGCCGCTTGTCACCGCTGATGAACGCGCCCGGCTGCTGGCCCACGGCGCGGCGCTCGCCGCTGGTCAGCGGCTCGACCCGCTGCCCGTGGTGCGCTTGTTCACCCCGGACGCGCATGTGACCTGGCTGCTGGTGTCGCTCGACCCGGCGGATGGCGACACGGCCTACGGCCTGATCGACCTCGGTATCGGTATGCCTGAGCTCGGGATGGTCAAGCTGTCCGACCTGGCGGGCATCGTCGGGCCGCGCAAGCTGCCGGTGCGGCGGGATCGGTATTTCCAGGCGGTGCGCCCGTTATCGGAGTACGTCCGGCTGGCGCAGGAGAACGGCGCGATCACGGACTGATGAAAACCAGCGCGGCCTAGCCAGCCGGGGCGCATCGTGACTATTTCAATCTTGATCAAGACCGTGCAGGTCTGAATCCGCATTCTTGCACCGAAGTGGTGCGATCCTGTTGAAAACAGTCCTGATCTTGGGCGCGGGCTGCGGCACGGTGTTCGGTGCTGCGCGTCATTTTCCTGAAGGCGTAGCCGTCGCATTCAGACGATTTCCGCAACACGCAGAGCCAAATGGTCTTGACACCGACAGTTACAGCCTAACCAATTTTGATGACGACCTGATGGCATTTCGATAGTTCCCGCATCGCGGAAATCGTGGCGACGCATCCCAAACAGAGGGAGGTTTCGCCATGACTGATCGCAGCGCCGAACACTGGTATCCGACAGCGGCCTATCTCTACGTTCTGCACCTTGACGGCCCTGCGCTGGCGTGGGAATACCTGCGCCGAAATCCCGACTACCGCCGCGACTGGCTGCGCCGCCGCCGCCGGCCGGACACGGCGCAGGCGTGGGGCCTGCGCCTGCTGGAAGACCCAGCCCTGGATGCGCGCGACGCGCATCCGGCCTGGTTTCCCGATCACGATGCCGTCGTGCAGGTTTACCCGGACGATGACCCGCCACCCGAAGCCCATGCCTTCGAGTTCTGGCGCGTCCCTGGCCGCAAGCAACTGATCCACGACGGCAAGCGCCTGGTGCTGGTGTCGCATTGGCCCGGCTGCTGCCTGCGGCTCGCGCTCGCGCCGGGCCTGGAAGACGGCATGGCCTACCTCTACGCCACCCGCGCCTGCGCCACGCCCTGCGCGCGCTATCGCACGCTCGCGTCCGAGCTGGACGCATTGGCCGTGGCCACGGTTGCCACGCCTGCGGCGGCGGCCCGTTCCAGGCCCACGACGGCCGCGGTGCTGGAACTGCACACCTTGCAGACGCTCGACGCGACCCTGGCGGGCGCGTCATTGCGCGAAGTGGCCGAAGGGCTGTTCGGCGCCGATGCCGTCGCCGCCGACTGGCACAAGGACAGCGCCTTACGTGCCCGCGTGCGGCGGCTGGTACGTCGTGGCGATGCGCTGATGCGTGGCGGCTATCGCCGCCTGGCACAGCTTCCGCCGCCGTTGCAGTAGGGGGGGACGTTTCGCGTCCCCCGTAGATCGTCCCTTAGCAAGCAGCCTCGCTTTCTTGAAAGTGCCTCTAACCGGCCGCGTGGTGTGGCCGGGCTTGATGGAGGTACATCCCATGCGACCCGCTCCCTTGCGGCCTGCCGCCGCTGCTGTCGCTGCGCCTGCGCAGCCCCAACGCTACCTGACCAACGACGAAGCCGCCGAGTACCTGCGCCTGTCGCCACGCACGCTGGAGAAACAGCGCGTGATCGGCGGCGGCCCGAAGTTCCGCAAGTTCGGCCGCCGCGTCATGTACGCGGTGTCCGACCTCGATGCCTGGGCCGACCAGCGCAGCTACGAGGCGACTTCCGACCCGGAATATGCCGAACGCCACGCGGGCGATTACCGTGATGGCCGCTGATCGCTGGCGCGTGGGTGGCCGTCGCCATGTCCAGCCCGCCAGGGCAAGCCTTGCAGCGCGAACAGCTCGACCTGTTCCGCGCGCTGCCGGGCGACATGGCACCCCGCGACAGCCAGGACTTGATGGCCTTTCCGTTCTTCTCGCTGGCGAAGTCGCGGCGTACCGCGCCGATCGACTTCCGCGCCGGCGGCATCACCATCCGCGTGGAGGGTACGCAGGAGCACGGCATCGCAACGATATGGGATGCCGACCTGCTGATTTGGGCCGCCTCGCAGATCGTGGAGGCGCGCGACGCGGGCTTGCGCCCGTCGCGCTGGATACGCGCCACTCCCTACGAGATCCTGCGCTTCATCGGGCGCGGCACGTCTCTCAACGACTACCTGCGCCTGAAAGCCGCGCTCGACCGGCTGCAATCGACCACGGTGGCCACGTCCATCCGCGAAACCACGGGAAGGCGATTGCATCGCTTCTCGTGGATCAACGAGTGGAAGGAACTGGCCGATGCCAGCGGCGTGCCGCTGGGCATCGAACTGATCCTGCCGGACTGGTTCTATGCGGGCGTGCTCGATGCCGCCTTGGTGCTGACCATCGACCCAGCCTATTTCCGCTTGAAGGGCGGGATCGAGCGCTGGCTGTACCGCCTGGTGCGCAAGCACGGCGGCAAGCAGCCGGGCGGCTGGCAATTCGACTTCCGGCACCTGCACCGCAAGTCGGGCAGCGCTGCGCGCTTCTCCGACTTCGCTTACGACCTGCGCGTCCTGGTGGCGCGGCAGTCGCTGCCCGGCTACGTCCTGGGCATCGAGCGAATGCCGGACGACGGACAAGAACTGCTGACCTTCCGGCCCGTGCTGCACACGGCACGGGGATAACTCGTGGAAAAGGTGTGGACGGCCTCGTGCTATCAGGAGTACCGGGTATCGTGCTATCGGGAGTACGCCTATCGTGCTATCAGGAGTACGAAAACGCCGGAAAGCCAATAACGGCGCGGGTTTGCGGCCCCTCTAACTTCCCTAACAAGAAATACATAACTTTTAGTAGAAGCGCGCCGTTTCGGTGGACAACCGAGAAACGGCACGGCGAACAGCGTTTTGCACGGCAGGTAAAGCCCGGCTTTCCAGCAGGGAGGGCCGCGCCATGATCCTCGCTCTGCTCAACCAGAAAGGCGGTGTCGGCAAGACCACGCTCGCCACGCACATCGCGGGCGAACTGGCGATGCGCGGCCAGCATGTCGTCCTGCTCGATGCCGACCCGCAGGGTTCATCCCTGGACTGGACGCAGCGCAGAAGCCAGCAAGGCTTGCCACGGCTGTTCAGCGCCGTGGGCCTCGCACGCGAAACGCTGCACCAAGAGGCACCAGAACTCGCCAGGCGGGCCGATCACGTCATCATCGACGGGCCGCCGCGCATCGCCGCCTTGGCGCGCTCCGCGCTGCTGGCGGCCGAGCGCGTGCTGATCCCGGTGCAGCCCAGCCCCTACGACCTCTGGGCCAGCTCGGAAATGGTTTCGCTGATCCGCGAGGCGCAGGTGTTCCGGCCGCTGCTCCGCGCGGCCTTCGTCATCAACCGGCGCGTCAGCACCACCATCATCGGGCGCGAGGCGCGGCAATCGCTCGCCGAACAGCCGCTGCCCGCGCTGCGCTCGGAGGTGCATCAGCGCATCGTCTTCGCCGACAGCGTGGCCGCTGGCCGGCTCGCACGCGAGACAGCGCCCGACAGTGCCGCCGCCCGCGAAATCACCGCCCTGGTGGACGAACTGCTGCGGTGGCCGACATGACAGCGCAGCAGCCACCCAACAGCAAACGCACGGGCAAGCGCGTCGGCATCGGCGCACGTCCGCCCGCGAATCCGCACGCCGAGGCGTGGATTCGTCAGGGCGATGCCGACGCGCTGGGCAAAGGCGACCTCTACACGGCCCGCCTCACGCTCGACATCACGCCCGCCATGCGGGCGCGCATCAAGGTGTCGGCCTTCACGCAAGGCGTGACCGTGGCCGACCTGCTGCGCGGCCTGCTGGAGCGGGAGTTTCCGCCGGAGAACACACCATGAACGCATTCGCTTGGCCTGCCGCGAACGCGGCACCGGCTGCGCCGCTGCCTGCGCTTTCGGCACTCGCCGGACAGGCCGGCAATGTGCCGCTGACGCGCGTTTCGCTGGCCTACCTCGAACATCGCTTCAAGCTCTACCTGCGCTTCGGCGAACCGGCGCGCACGCTTCAGCTCGACCGCTGGCGGCGCTGCGCGGTGTTCCTGCCGGGCGCGATGCTCTGCCGCATCCGCTGGCAGGCCAACGACTACGGCACGATCCGCTGGCAACTCATGGTGATGCAGGCTTGCACACCGCTGGACGCGGCGCAGCGCATCCCCGGTGTTCAGCCGGGCGCGCGCTTGCTCCTACACACCGAAGGCGATGCCAACGTGCGCGCCGTGCTGGAGCGCATCGACGGCATCGAGGCGCTGGGCATCGCTGCCATCGACGTGTCGCCGGCGTACTGGCGCACGCTGGGCAACCGTCTTGCGGCTCGCCTTGCGCTGCCTGAATACACCACCGAGCGGCATACCGCCTGGCTGGCCGGGAAGGTGCTGCCATGACCGCCCCGACCACCACACCCAACGCGCCCGACGTGGCGCCGCGTCCTCGCTCACGCCTGCGCGCTCGCATCGTGCTGGCGACACTGGCCGCCATCGGCTTCGCTGCGCTGGCCTGGGCGGCTTTCGTGTCGCCGCTGCCGCGTCTGACCTACAACCCGTCCGACAGCGTGGCGGTCGGCTGGTATCGCATTGACCCGTTCGACCCGCGCACCGCCTCGCTGCCACGTCCGTTGTCCGTGGACAGCATCGTGCTGGTGCCGCTTCCGGCCACGGCTGCCGCGCTCGCTGCGCAGCGCGGCTACCTGCCGACGCGCGTTCCGCTGCTCAAACGTGTGGGCGCGGTCGCGCCGCAACACGTCTGCATCGTCGCCGGTCAGGTACGCATCGACGGCGTGCCTTCGGCCGCCGTACTGCCCGCCGACCGGCTGGGCCGGGCGCTGCCGTCCTTGCAGCTTTGCCGCCGCCTTGAACCGGGCGAACTGCTCCTGTTGAGCGTGACGAATCCAGCATCGTTCGACAGCCGCTATTTCGGCCCGGTCAGCGCATCCGCCGTGATCGGCGTTGCGCATCCGGTGTGGCCGGAGATACGCCCATGATGGCCGCCGATTCGCTGCGCTCTGACGTGCCATCGGGCATGTCGTTCTGCTGGCTGCTTCAGTGTCGCTGCGCCTGTCGTGCCGGTGCATTCGCACCGCACGTCGCGCAGCATCCGGCGCAGCCGTCCAACGTTCAGGCGTCTTGCCTCGAACGCGCCCGGCCTGCGGCCATTGGCGCTTTCGCCGGCGCGCTGTCTGTTCACGCAGCAGCGCCGCCGGGCCGCCGTTGCCTGGAGCGACAGCGAAGGGCAAAGGCGGAAGGCAAGACAAAAGGACGCGGCACCTGGCCGCGTCGAAAGCCAGTCAGCACATGGGGGGAACGCGGCACGGAGCGGCTTCGCCACCGTGCCGCGTTTGGCGCGAGGGTCGCGCCAATGCTGGCATGTCCGCGTGCTTCGCACGACAGGACACGCCCAAGCTTGCGGGGAGCGCAGCCATGACCGACAGCCGCGACGACGACTTTCGCGTGCGCCCCAGCGCCCCGAAGAACCGGGGCAAGGGCCAGGGGCAGAGCTTCGTTTCCAAGGTGCTCAAGCAGGCCGGCAAAGCCAGCAGCGGCAAGTCGGCAGTACGCCGTCCTGGCGCGGCTGGCACCGGCCAGCGGCCCGGCTCTCGGCTCGGACGTGGCCACACGGCGGCGCGCTTCGCCGGGGCGAAGCTAATGCCCATGTCGCGGCGCGTGACCATCAAGACCTTGCTGGTCAATCACCAGCGGGCCAGCCCGCAATCGCTCGCCAAGCACCTGCGCTACATCGAGCGCGACGGCGCGGGTCGCGATGGCGAACCGGGCCGGGGCTACGGGCCACAGGCCGACGAAGCCGATCTGGACGCCTTCAAGGAACGCTGCGCCGACGACCGGCACCATTTCCGCTTCATCGTCTCGCCCGAGGACGGGGCCGAGCTGGACGACCTGCGCACCTACACCCGGCATCTGGTGAGCCGCATGGAAGCCGACCTGGGCACGCGGCTGGATTGGGTGGCGGTGGATCACTGGAACACCGACAACCCGCACACCCACCTGATCGTGCGCGGGCGCGACGACACCGGCAAAGACCTCATCATCGCGGGTGACTACATCGCGCAAGGCTTTCGCCATCGCGCCGCCGAGCTGGCGACCGAGTGGCTGGGGCCGCGCACCGAACTGGAGATTCAGCAGACCTTGAGGCGCGAGGTGGAACAGGAGCGGTGGACGAGCCTGGATCGCACCTTGCAGCGCGAGACCGGCGAGGATGGCCGGGTGCATGTCGAACGGCTCAACGAGCCGAGGTTGCAACGCCAGCGCCTGCTGCTGATCGGCCGCCTGCAACGCTTGCAGCGCCTGGGCACCTGGGCCATTCATGCCGATGCCGAGAAGACCTTGCGTGCCCTGGGTGAGCGTGGCGACATCATCCGAACGATGCAGCGGGCCATGAGCGGCCAGCCGCGTGAGCTGGCGGTGTTCGAGCCGGGCGACGATGGTCGCAGCCTCATCGGCCGCGTGGCCGCGAAGGGGCTTGCCGATGAGTTGCACGACCGAGGCTATCTGATCATC
Organism: Aeromonas sp. QDB54; assembly: GCF_027707385.1. Lineage (NCBI taxonomy): Bacteria > Pseudomonadati > Pseudomonadota > Gammaproteobacteria > Aeromonadales > Aeromonadaceae > Aeromonas > Aeromonas sp. QDB54. The sequence continues at coordinate 232,075 of NZ_JAPCIT010000003.1, forward strand.
GACGGCACGGACGGTAAGGCCCACTACGTTGCACTGAACGCCCGCGACGAACTGGCGAACTATCCCACGGGCGCTGTGGTAGAGGTGAAGGGTTCGACTGAGGTGCGCACGGCCGACAAGAACATCGCCTCGCTGGCGAGCGATGGCCTGTACCGCACCGATCATCACCTGGTAATCGAGCAGGGCCGGGCTACGCCCGGACGCGACCCGCAGGAAGTCGTCGCCGCTCATGTCCGGCGGCTGGAAGCCCTGCGCCGGGCTTGCATCGTGGAGCGCGTGGCCGAAGGGCTATGGAAGGTACCGGACGACCTGGCCGAGCGTGGCCGCCAATACGACGCGCAACGGCTGGGCGATGTAGCCGTAGAGCTGAAATCACACCTTCCTATTGAACGGCAGGCCCGCGTCATCGGCGCGACTTGGCTTGACCAGCAACTGATCGGCGGTGGCCGTGGGCTGGGCAACTTGGGCTTTGGCGGTGATACCAAGCAGGCCATACAGCAGCGAGCCGATTTCCTCGAAGAACAGGGGCTGGCACAGCGCCGCGGGCAGCGCGTCATCCTCGCGCGCAACCTGCTGGGCACGCTACGCAATCGGGAACTAGTGCAGGCCGCGAAAGACATTGCGGCGGAAACCGGCCTAGAGCATCGCCCGGTGGCCGACGGGCAGCGCGTAGCCGGTATCTACCGGCGTTCCATTATGCTCGCCAGCGGGCGCTACGCGATGCTCGATGACGGCATGGGGTTCAGCCTTGTGCCGTGGCGGCCGGTAATTGAGCCGCGACTGGGACAACAGCTTGCCGCAAAGGTTATCGGCGGAAGTGCCTCTTGGGAACTCGGACGAAAGCCCGGTATCGGTATCACTTAAATATCAAGGGGAGCTGAGTCCTAGGCACTGTCTGCTTGCCCGTCGAGATTCTTTTTAAAGATTCAATCAGCGCCAGAAACTCCTCGGATTGCCTCAGTGCTTCGCTTCCCGCAGTTTGCAGGTCCAAGACATCCTTGGCCTCGATTGTGAAGGCTGTGGGCACGCGTAGCAGCGAGTGCCGGATCTTGTCGTCCGGCACGTCGTTCAGACTTACGCTTACTACATGGATTTCTGCGTCAGCTGCAAAGGGGCTGTCCGCTTGGCCACGGGTGCGGACAATCTCGGAACGCCAGTGCTGCAGGTCGTCGTTAAGCATGGCCAGCGTCACCTGGGTCTCGCGAGCGCCTGCACCGAAGATCAGCGACTCAAGTACTTGCGTCGTACTGGGGACTCGGTCGCTACTGTCCACGCGCTCGCTCAGGCCGCGTTCGGAGTTCACCGTCACCAACACGAGTCGGCGCAGGCTTCCGGGCTTGACGTCCGAGAAGTTGGCGCTCATTGAGCCCGAGGCTACTAGCCGGTCTAGCATCAGACGTACGCCGAGGTTGTCGGAGACACCACCGTCTACGAGGTGGATAAAGGGCCGATCGTGCGCATTGAGGTAGCTGTCTATGCTGCTTTGCAGGATGCGTGATCTGAAATCTTGCCCACGGATAGGCAAAGATCGAAGAGGCGGCGGACAAGTATTCGCGTTGTTTCGTACCGTTACGGGCGACAGCAGCAGCGGCACTGCCGACGAGGCCGCCACCGCGAAAGACAGCGGCGTGGCATCGAGGTCGGAACAGATTAGCCGGAACTGCTCGGTAGTGAAATCGAAAGGGGCACCGGTAGTGAGGTCGGTTGCCGTGATCATCAGATCGGGCGCGCCCGGTCGTCGACGCACGTCACCAAAGGTGCGGCCTTCAAAAAGTTCGTCCAAGCGTTGAGCCAGGATCTGGCTGCGCCCAAACCAAGGTGAAGTTAGTCTATAAAGACGCTCAGGCCACAGAGCTTCACGTATGAGTCGCCCCTCAAAAGGCACAAGCAGAAAATCCGGCTCGAAACGAGTCAGCGTGGCATCGCCGAAGGCCGCGAAGTGCGCGGCAAGGATGCTGCCCCCCGACACTCCGCTGACCAGGAACACCTGATCCAACAGAGTGGTCTCCTGGCCCTCTAGCGCGAAGCGTGTGGCCTTGAGTTCGCGCAGCACGCCCAGGCCGAAGGCCGCCGCCCGAGCGCCCCCGCCTGACAGTGTCACCGCTACAACCACCGGTTGGTTGACCTCCGACGGCCTGATGCGTTGGTCGTTCTCGGCGAGAGACATTAAGGCGGCGTCGGAAAGTGTCGGGTTGATCCAAGGACGGTAAGTGGAACACCCTGTCAGAACTACCGTTGCCAGCACACCGGCCAAACTCCATCGTGTGAATTTACACACCTCCAGGCGCTTTACCTCTGCAAGCAGCACCACGCAGCGTTTCGAATAGACAAGAACGAGAAACGCCGGCAATTTTGCGACGAAGCAGAGCCACTCCAGAATGCTGCAGACGTTACAAGAACGGCACCCTACGAATCCCCTTGATGAGGCTCCTCGCGATCCGCGCGAAGTTATGGAATAGCAGCTATTCACGAGCCAGCACTTCTCCAAGCGCTATTGATCCGTTCAAGGCAGGTGGTGATTGCAGACTTTGCATGCCCGAGCAGTGTGTAGGAGCCTTTGAAATCCGCGAGAGCGTTGCCGTGCTCGAAGCAGCTAGCAGCAGCCACCCGACGATCTGTTTGTTCATCTACTGCCTCAAACTCCAAACTAGCTCCCCCAGTTGTCACTGGTCCAACAAGCAACGTCGTTAGGGTGTTGACTGCTCTATTGGGCGTCTCAATGGTCGTAATTGCCACACGCACACGTATGCGGCCTGACGATGCGGGAGCTTCGGACTTAGTTTGGAGATGTCGCAGTTCACTGTTGACATGATCGAGAAGCTCACGCACTTGCTCCGAGTCAAGACCATCAATGCGTCCAGTTCCCGTCACTATCTGAGCACCCTCGACTACTATTTCCCGGTAATGACGGGGCTCAAAGCCAGGCGCTTTAAAGAGTAAAACGTTCTCGTACTTCGTTTTTTCCAATGCATCGTAATTACCAAGAAACCCTGATCGAGTCATTCCGTTTGATGCACAGCCAGACAAGGTCGCAGCAAGGCTTAGCACCAGAAGGAGCCGGGCCGGTGAAATAGAGGTATTCATAGAAAGTTTCGCTTATCCCATTTTCAAACAGACAATTCCGGAGACAACAAGCGCAATGCCGGCCCAACGTATCAAGGAAGCCGTGTCACCGAACACATACACACCCACAAGAAATGCACCTAGTGAACCGATGCCGGTCCAGACCGCATAGGCTGTTCCCATGGGAATATGCTTGAGTGATAGCCATAGGAAAAATCCACTGGCTGCCATACAGGCAACTGCAATCGCCGGCCCCACGTAGCGCATCGCTGCATTGGCCGCACCCATCTTGAGGCCTAGTGGCCAACCGATTTCGAACAGGCCGGCAATCAGTAGAACCAACCATGGATTCCATGACAACGGGTTCATATATTTCTCCAAATCTATTCAGTGAAAATTGATTATCAAAGCATCAAAGCATCAAAGAATAGGCAGTAGGCGGTCAATTCGCTCTGCTTCTGATTTCTTCTTAAACTCTCTGATGGCGAGAATCTGTCTCCCCGATCTCTCCGGCCACGAGAGAGATCGGGGGAAGCGTGTGGACAGTTACGCTGAGGGATCAGACCGGTTGCACTGGTTGTTGTACCGCCTCGTGACTCCGTTTGCTGCCCGGCCACTTCATTCCGAACAGCACCTCGTAGAGCAACGGAATCAGGCCAAGCGTCACGAGCGTGCCAAGTGCGAGACCACCGATCATGCCGATGGCCATGCCCTTCCACAGCGGCCCCGCAAACAACATCAGGGGCACGAGACCCGCGATACAGGTCACCTTGGTCATCACGATTGGACGCAGCCGCTGCATCGCAGCTCCCACCAGGGCTTCATGTCGGGCGAGACCTTCCGAGAGGCCGTGTTCAATTTGTTCGAGCAGAAGAACGGCGTTGTTGACGATGATTCCGAACAGCGCAAGCACCCCGAATGTCGCCATGAAGCTGAAAGGAGTGCCTGTTGCCTTCAGTGCAATCACGACCCCAATCAACGTGAAGGGAATCGTTGCGAGAATCACGATCAGCTTGCGGAAGGAGTTGAACTGCCAGATGAATAGCAGCAACATCGCCAGAAGAGCGAACGGCATGTAGTGCGTGAGCGATGCATTCGATTCAGCCGATTCCTCAATTTCTCCACCAAGCTCTATGGCATAGCCTGCAGGTAGTTCAATTGCGGCGATCCGAGGTGCGAGGTGATCCACGATCTCTTGCGCGGTGTATGCGGTGTTCTGCCCCTGAACTGTGACTGTACGAATGAGATTGCGGCGCTGGATCACAGACGGCTCGCTAGCGAGCGTGACATCGGCCACTTGCGCCAGGGAAACCGGCTGGCCACCCGACGCTGGATAGATGGTCGTCGAACCAACGTCCGCAGTGCTGCGCCGATCATTGGACGTCCCGCGCATCACGATTGGCACGCTGGTATCGCCATCTCGGATCACAGAGATCGACTGGCCGATGTAGCGGGTGCCAAGCCAGGCAGCTATGTCGTCGGTGGTGACGCCAGCACGTCGCGCACGATCTTGATCGACCCGAACATCGAGACGGCCGACACGGGTATCCCAGTTGTTCTTGATGTTGGCCGTACCTGGCAGCTCCCGTAGCGCGGACTCAATTTTCGCCGCCGCATTCATCAGCACCTCATGATCCGGCCCACTGACCCGGTAGACGGCTGTGCCGGCTTCGGTAGTGCCTAGCGAGAACCGCTGAGGCTCTGCGCGTACATCTCCATGATGCTGCGCGAAGTAAGCCCGAGTTCGGGCAATCACGACGTCAATGTTGGTGCCTGCCTTGACCGTCACGACAAAGTACGCGATGTTCGATGCTGGCAATGGGGGATTGAGCCCAAGGATGAAGCGCGGCCCACCGTCAGCGACGTAGCCAATGTGATCCGTGATTTCGGGGTTGATTTCTTGATCACCGAGCCAGCCGCTCACTTCCTTCACTTTGGCAAGAGTGAGCCGTGAATCCGTTCCAGGGGCGAGCTGCACCGGTATTTGGAATTGAACTCGGTCGGACTTCGGCAAGAAGTCGTATGGCAGTGTCGTGAATCCGTACAGAGCTACGGCCAATGCACCCGTCATCACACCAACGTAGATCGCCTTGTGGTCAAGCACCCACTCAAGCAACTTGCGATAGCCGCGATAGAAGCGTGTGTTGTAGGTTTGCGCGTCATTCGCCGGTTGATGATGCACTTTGGTGAAGTGGTAGCACAGCAGTGGAGTGACGGTCAGACACAACAGCCAAGATCCGAGTAACGTGAGCGCGAGGACAATGACGAGAGAGCGCAGATACTCACTCGTCGCACTCTGGCCGAAGAAGAACGGGGAGAAGGCGATGACGATAACCAATGAGGACGTCAGCAGCGGCAGTGCGAGGGTACGACCCGCTTCGAGACAAGCCTGTTTGCGGTCTTCACCGGCTGCCAAGCGCCGTTCAATGTCTTCGGCAATCACGATGCCGTTGTCTACCAAGAGCCCCAAAGCGATGATGATGGCTGCCATCGAAACACTTTGCAGCTCGATGTTCAGCGCGCGCATCACGATCAGTGCCCCCAGAATGGTAAGCGGCACGATCATCCCGACGATGAATCCTGTGCGCCATCCCAGGAAAAGGACGACGACGCCGAGCACGATGACAATCGTTTCGATCATCACCTGGTTCATCTTGCCCATTTCACGTTTGACGACGTCTGCCTGGAATGTCACATAGGAGAGCTCGAAACCTGCGGGCAGAAGTTTCTCAAGCTCGGCCACACGGGATTTGAGGGCTACGCCGAATTGCTCCACGTTCTGGCCCGAGGTCATGGACACTGCCATCACTACGGCAGGCTGGCCCTTATAGACTGCAGCAGACTCGGGAGGATCTGCAGGTTGTACCTGCACGCGCGCAAGCTCTCCCAGTGAGATTGAAGGAGCAGGCGAAGCACCGCGCGCACCCTGAGCTTGCGCCATCATGATCGGCAACGCGCGCAGCGAAGCGGCGTCGCGAACCTCTCCACTAACAGCCACCGAAGCGTTGATGCCACCGATGGCGATTTGCCCGCCTGAAAGCACGACGTTTTGTTTAACGAGTTGATCGATCACCCCTTGTGGGGTCAATCCAAGCTGGGCTAGTTTTGGTCGATCAAATTCGAGATAGACGCGCTCTTCCTGCAAGCCGTAGAAGCTGATGCGATCAACGCCGGGAAGCGCGTATAGGCGATCGCGCATCTCTTTCAACGACACACGCATTTCGCCCATGGAGTAGCCCGGCGCGGTCACCGCAATGGAGGCCACGGCAACACGGCCGAAGTCGTCGTTGACAAATGGCCCCAACGTACCCTGTGGAAGCAGAGGCTGAGCATCGGCAACCTTCGCGCGAACGCGCTGCCATATGGGGGCTAGGTCGGTGTACCGCTCCCAGATCGTGACCTGTATGACGGCCCCGCCCGCGCGAACGGTTGTGGTTACACGCTTGACCTCGGCCAGCTCCCGCAAACGCTCCTCGATCGGACGCGCGATCAACTGCTCAACACGTTCGGCTGGCATGCCAGGGTTCAGAACGGCAACAACCGCATCTCGAATCGTGACCGATGGCTCTTCCTGCGAAGGGAAATTGAGAAACGTGGCAATGCCGGCAACAAGAATGATGACCGCGGCAAGGTAGGTGAGTCTGCTGGCGCGCAGCGCCATTTCTGTGATCTTCATAGCGAAGTCTTCCTGTAGCGGGTCAGCGTCCGGCCAATTGGGTCGTGGCCTTGAGTGGGGTGACTTGTTGCTCGTTCGTCAGCCAACTCGCGCCAGCCGCGACTACCATCTCGCCGCGCTTCAGGCCGCCCACAACGCGAACGTTGTCGCCGCCTGGCTCGCTCTGGAATTGCACTTCCCGGCGGTGCACCTTCTTTCCGGTCACGTCATATACAAACACTGCGGCTTGTCCTGCTTTCTCACTGAGCACCAGTGCCGAATAGGGAAGCATCAGACGATCTGGTGAGGCATCCTTCGCTTCCGGTGCCTTCAGCAATACTTGAACGGCAGACCCGGGTCGAAGACTGCGCGCAAGAGTAGCATCTTGAGGAACGAGCACGACAGGTAAAAGTGAGCCATTTTCAGCACGCAAGCCGATGCGTTGTACCGAAGCACGAACGGGACTTGCTGACTCGCTCAGGCGCAGTTCGGCGACCTGCCCAATTTTGATATTTGCCGCCTGGGTCGTCGATGCAGTCGCAAGGACTTCTACGCCGCTGCGTAGTCCATCCACTTGAAGCACCGGCGCTCCGGCTGCAATATCTGTGAACGGCAGAGCGAGTTTCTCCGCGACGACGCCGTCGAATGGCGCATGAATGGCGGCCCCCCTTCGCGCACGCTCGGCAAGGCCGAATGCGGCCTTTGCATTGCGCACCTGGCCTTCAGCTGCAACCAACTGTGCTTTCACACTCTCGAATGCAGCCGGGGAGATTACGTTGCCCTCAAGCAGCCCCCTTTGCTGCGTTGTCTGCACGATTCTGTCTGCCAATGCGGCTTCCGCAGCAGCGAGTGTCGCCCGAGCCTGTTCTAGGCGGAGTTGCTCGGGCTGAACATCCAACTCAGCCAGAAGCTGTCCGCGAGAGAAGCGATCTCCCACGTCCACATGAAGCTTGCTGATACGCCCGCCAGTCTCGAACCCCAAGGTACTCCGCTCACTGGAGCGAGCTAGACCACTCAATTCAATGCGATTGGCCACAGAACCTACATCCCCCACCGTGAGCAGCTTGACCGCTCGCGGTGGATCGGAAGCAGGCTCCTTCTGACTACCACAGCCGGCAAGCGATGCGAGCAGAACAAACGCGAGGCCGACTTTCTGCATTTGCCAGGACTGGGATTTAAAGGGAGTGCAAGACACGGGAAGGCCTTTCATCAGCGTTTATCAATAGGGGTGAGTTCCAGTTCGCCGCGGGCGAGCGCCTGGAGGGTGTGCATGAGTCGAGAAAGGTCTTCGGCAGCAAACGTCGGAAAACCCATCATTTCGGCGAGGAAGACTCCGTCCAAGGCAAATAGAACGATTCCGGCGATATCGGTGCCGCGTGGAGATTTGCTCGCGTTCTCGTACTGCCTGCGGTACCAGCCGCGCACAGGCTCAAGCAGCGTGGGGTCTTCAGCCACGGCCGCCAGCAATGCAGCGCTCATCTTTTGCATCCCGCCGTCAGGCATAGCCGAGACCTGGCTGGATAGCCAAGGGTCTGGATCGCCGACGAATGGCAGCTCTCGCTCTTCCTGCCCGCCATCAAACGCCGAGACCTGGTCATCAATCATCGTGAGGAGCAGATCGCGCTTGGTCTTGAAGTGGTACAGGAACGCACCTTTGCAAATTCCTGCCCGTGCAACGACCGCGTCAAGCGTTAGGTGCCCGGCACCTCCCTCCATGACTACGTCACGCGCAGCTTGAAGGATGCGCTCCCGTGTTTGTTGCGCTTTCTTAGAGATGGAGGGGGCTTCAGCGCCGTTGTCCGCCGAATGCGACTCCTCTGGGCTTGATTTCATACGAGTTGCCATGGTGAAACTCCAAAGATGCTTGATTTTTGAACCGTCTGGACGGTATAGTACACGCCATGAACTATGCCCGTCAAGACGGCCTCCTCAATTCACAACCTAGTGGCTCAACATGTCCGATCCCTACGCCCGCCGCGGCCTTACTGCTGTTGCATTCCTATCGATCACGCTTCTCGCCGCGTGCAGCCACTCGCCTCACAGGGTGGAGACATCACGCGTTGAGGTTCCGGCCAAATTCATGAACGAAGCGGGTCTGGCTGTGCAGCAGGTGCCAGCACAAGCACTCCCGGCCGAGTGGTGGACGGCGTACGGTGATCCGCTGATTGACGCGCTGGTGCGCAACGCGCTGGAGCACAACACCGATCTCGCTATTGCAAGAGCGCGGATTGATGAAGCTGTGGCGATCACCCGACGTACACGCGCTTCAATGTTCCCTAGCTTGGCGCTCACGCCCCAAGCAACGCGCGCGCGCGACTTTTCTTTGGCACCGACCATCAGCAGCGATGCCAGGCTTCCGCTGTCGGCTTCATGGGAAGTTGATCTAGCGGGCCGCCTCTCGCATGCCGCTGATGGCGCACGGATGGACGCAGTTGCTGTCGAACAGAACTGGTTCGCGACACGTTGGCAGATCGCCTTTGAGACAGTGTCCGCTGCACTGCAGCAGCGGCAGGCGGCAGAGCTGGAAGATCTGGCAAAAGAGCGACTTCAAGTCGCCGAGCGCCTTGAGCGTCTGACAGAGCAGAAGTTCAAGGCAGGTCAAGCTACGGGCTTTGACATTGAACGCACGCGTTCCGAGGTCATCGCCCTCCGGGTGGAGCAAGAGCAGTTGCGACGCGTACGCGGCGAAGCAACGCATGCCTTGGATGTGCTCGTTGGCCGGATTCCGGGGGCGCTTGGCAGCGGTCCTGCGCTTGCCTCTCTCACCATGCCCGATTGGACTCCCAGAAGCGTGCCAGGCGAATTGCTGCAGCAGCGCCCCGACGTCAGAGCCGCGCAGGCGCGTCTTGCAGCGGCGACGGCGCGATGGAACGCAGCAGAAGGCGAGCGGTTCCCCAAACTTGTGCTCGATTTGAGTGGTGGGCGCCAACGCTTCGAGAACAACGGAACACGTGTGGCAGGGAACATTTTCTCTCTGGGCTTGGGTGTGACGCTTCCGATCTTTGACGGTGGAGCAATACAAGCGGGAATCGACGAGGGCTCAGCACGCAGTCGCGGCGCACAGGCTGACCTGGAACGCACGGTTTTGCTTGCGCTTCAGGATGTGGAGAACGCTTATCTGGGCTGGCAGACCCAGCGGACTTCTCTGCAGCATCAGGTCGATGGTCTTGTCGTCGCTGATCGACTCCTTGACCGCAGTCGACGCCTCTTTGAGGCGGGACAGGTGGATGCGACCGTTGTTGCAGAAGCGGAGCGTGGCACCTTGTCCCAGCGAGCGGCTCTGGTCCGTGCTCGCGCCGACGCAGCCGTGCAATGGGGTGTTCTCGCTAAAGCGCTTTCTGGTTCGCCAGAGCATGTGAATCTGCAATCTTCACCCTGAGTCCTTGAGTTGGAAGAACGCAGCATGGCAGCGAGTTTTAAATACTGAATAGATCGACGATTAGTAGGGGACGCATGGAAATTCGACATCTACGTTGTTTTATGGCGCTCGCCGAGGAACTTCACTTCGCTCGCGCCGCTGCGAAACTGCATATTGAGCAGTCCCCACTGTCTCGCACGATCAAAGAACTCGAAGAGGAGTTAGGAGCACAGCTCTTTATTCGGAACACGAGAAGCACGCGTTTGACACGAGCTGGGTTGATGCTCATGGAGCACGCACCTCGGGTGTTCGCATCCTTGCAACAGGCGCGGGACTGCGTGAAGGCAGCAAAAAATGGCTTTCATGGACAACTCCGCGTCGCCTTGTCAGACGGCGCAACACTACTGTGCTTACCAGCCCTATTGGCGTTGTGTCGCGAGGAGGAGCCCGAGGTTGAGATTCGCTTTTTTGAGGTGCCACTATCCCAACAAATCAAAGGATTGCACGACGACCTGTATGACGTCGGCTTTGCACAGTCCGACGACGTAGGTGATGGAATCGTCGCACTTCCCGCGTGGACTGACACGCTTATGGTGGCGCTGCCAGCTCGGCATCCGTTGCTGGCTCTTAAGCGAATTCCATTGGATGAACTGCTGCGCTACCCGCTAGTGCTATCTGATCCTCAAGTGTGCGAGGGCCACGCCAAGCACATTGAGCGAGTACTTAGCCGGGCTGAAATGCAGCCTCTAGTTGCCGAGCGGGTTACCACTTTCGACCTGATGATGGCGTTGGTATCTGCCGGTTTTGCACTCGGACTTACAGGGGCTGCACACATTGCAGCCTCCCGAGAGCCAGGAGTCGTGGCGAGGCCGCTTTCGACACGCGTACCACCTTTGACGACCTATCTACTCAGACTTGAAGGCGATCCGTTTGACGAGCTTGCGCGCTTCATTCAGCGAGTACAGGCCATCGAATTGCCAGAGTTTCTCAGGTCAACAAAAAGCCGAAATCCCGATCTTCCGGAGGAATTGATGCCATGAGACTCGCCATCACGCTCGTCGCTGCAATGCTAGTCGCATGCGGTCAATCTGATAAACCGCACAAAGCCACTAGTGCAGAAAAGAAAACCCCGACAGTAGAAGAGCTGGTGGCAGACCCGGAACAGCTCAAGAAGTTGCGCCAGCAATGCAAGACGGATCGGCCTACTTTGGGCGAACTGCTTTGCAACCGGGTAGCGGAGGCAACACGTAAGCGGTTCTACGGTGACGGAAAAACGCCATACACACCGCCCAAAGAATCCCCCAAATTCTGAAATTCAGCAATTCAGCAATTCAGCAATTCAGCAATTCAGCAATTCAGCAATTCAGCAATTCAGCAATTCGCTAGTCTGCCTGAATCTTCTGTTCGGCACGCTGATATTCGCCGGCGCTTACGGAGTCACTCCCTGGCTAGACACAGCGCGAATTCATTCTTTCTTATCGACCTTTCTGCCCCAAACGGTCTTTGACCGGCACTAAGCCAGCACCGATCCTGACGCCTGCGGCACATTTCTAAGCCGCGTTTCCCAAGGGAATCAGCGTAGGAGAGATTGGAGGCGGGGCTATGCAAGGTACGAATGTGCTGTTCGGTCAGATAGCCGTGGTATTCGGCATCGTGATCGCGGGTGTGTGGGGCGCCACACAATGGACGGCAGCAGCCCTTGGCTATCAGGTACGCCTTGGCTCCCCCTGGTTTGATTTCCTCGGCACACCGATCTACCTCCCGTGGAAGCTGTTTGAGTGGTGGTTCTTCTTCGATGCCTACGCGCCACGCGTTTTCGACACGGGCGGTGCCATAGCGGGTGGCAGTGGCTTGCTGGCGGTGGTGGTCGCAGTCTGCATGTCGATCTGGCGCTCTCGTCAATCACGCCTAGTCACGACCTATGGCTCGGCACGCTGGGCAAGTACGGAGGACATTCGCAAAGCCGGCCTTACGCAGCCGATCGGCGTGTTCCTCGGTCAGCACGATGGCAAGTACCTTCGGCATGAAGGCCCGGAACACATCCTCACTTTCGCGCCCACGCGCTCAGGCAAAGGCGTCGGCCTTGTGGTGCCGACGCTGCTTTCTTGGCCTGCATCCGCCGTAGTCCACGACATCAAGGGCGAGAATTGGCAGATCACCGCAGGTTGGCGCTCACGCTACTCACACTGCCTGCTGTTCAATCCGACCGATGCGAAGTCGGCGGCCTACAACCCGCTGCTAGAAGTTCGGCGCGGCGCACATGAAGTGCGTGACGTACAGAACATAGCCGACATTCTGGTCGATCCAGAAGGCGCGCTTGAGAAGCGCAACCATTGGGAGAAGACTTCGCACGCGCTGCTGGTCGGGGCCATCCTGCATGTGCTCTACGCGGGCGAGGACAAGACGCTGCGCGGCGTCGCCAATTTCCTCTCCGATCCGGCCAGCCCCTTCGAGCTGACCTTGCACCGGATGATGACCACACAGCACCTCGTGAACGTGGAAGGTGGTGGCCCGCATCCAGTCGTCGCTTCGGCGGCGCGCGAAGTGCTCAACAAGTCGGACAACGAGCGTTCCGGCGTGTTGAGCACCGCCATGTCGTTCCTGGGCCTCTACCGCGACCCCACGGTGGCCGAAGTCACCTCGCGCTGCGACTGGCGTATCGCCGACCTGATCGCGTCCGAGCATCCGGTGTCGCTTTATCTGGTAGTGCCACCTTCGGATATTTCGCGGACGAAACCGCTCATTCGCCTGATCCTCAACCAGATCGGCCGACGGCTCACCGAATCGCTCGACGGCAGCGACGGCATCGAACGCCGCCACAAGCTGCTGCTGATGCTCGATGAGTTCCCGGCGCTGGGCCGCCTGGACTTCTTCGAGACGGCGCTTGCCTTCATGGCGGGCTACGGAATCCGCAGTTTTCTTATCGCCCAATCGCTCAACCAGATCGACAAAGCCTACGGCCAGAACCATTCGATTCTGGATAACTGCCATGTCCGCGTGACGTTCGCCACCAACGATGAACGCACTGCGAAACGGATCTCCGAAACGCTTGGCACCGCTACCGAACTGCGCGCGCAGCGCAACTATGCCGGGCACAGATTGGCACCGTGGCTGGGGCACCTCATGGTGTCGCGGCAGGAGACGGCCCGCCCGCTACTGACGCCCGGTGAAGTGATGCAGCTTCCGACTGAGGAAGCTGTGGTGATGGTGTCCAGCGTGGCACCGATCAAGGCCAAGAAGCTGCGCTACTACGCCGACGCGAATTTCAAGAACCGCGTTTTACCGCCGCCTGTGCTCGCGGCCGGGCAATACGCGGACGCGCCACCGGCCCGGCCCGACGACTGGAGCGGCCTATCGATCCCAGCCGTGTCAACGGTCCGGGCTGCGGGCCTGTCCGGCGATGGCACAGGCACCGCCGATGACGGCGGCCCACGCCGACAGCCGGAGCTATCCGAAGTCAGCGAATACAGCCCCGAACCGCTGCTCGCCGGCCATGACCTGACTCTGCTCGATGACGACGACGACCTGCCGCTGCCGCTTCCCGGCCAGCTCGACCCGGCCATGCAGCGCACGGCCCGGCTGGCTTCCCTCGACCCCAACGACGGAATCGACTTATGAGCCAATACCGCCTCAATCTGTTCATTCAGCCCGAGCACGCCAAGCGTCTCGAAGAACTGGCCGCCAAGAAAGGCGTGTCCAAGTCGTCCATTGTCGCGGCGGCGCTCGCGTCGTGGCTATCGCCCGATGCTGGCGACCAGCGCGAGGCGGCCATCGCCAAGCGGCTCGATCGCCTGTCGCGGCAGGCCGAGCGCATGGAGCGCGACCAGAACATCCAGATCGAAACACTGGCGCTGTTCATCCGCTACTTCCTGACCGTCAGCACCCCGATTCCCGAAGCCCATCAGGACGCAGCTCGCGCCCAAGGCAAAGCGCGTTTCGAGCAATTCGTGGAGCGGCTCGGCCGCCACCTGCTGCGTGGCCGCAGCCTGGTGCGCGACGTTGTGGAAGAACTGCACCCAGACCCGGCGCGAATGGATGACGCGGAGGCACTGGCTGAAGCGCAGGAGCGTGCCTCATGAGCGCCATTCCGCAAACCCCGCCCGAACTCTCATCCGCCGCAACCTCTCTGGATCGCCGTATCCAGATGCTGCGCACGGCAATGGGGCCAGTCATCGCCGCTGCGCTGGCCGACCCCGACGTGGTGGAAATCATGCTCAACCCCGACCGCACCCTATGGGTGGATCGGTTGTCATCGGGCCGCATGCCGCTGGGCGTGGAGCTGTCCCAAGACGATGGCGAACGCATCATCCGGCTGGTGGCTGCGCACGTCGGCGCAGAGGTGCATCGCGGGCGGCCGCTGCTGACCGCCGAGCTGCCCGAAACCGGCGAGCGGTTCGAGGGCATCTTGCCGCCCGCAGCGCCCGGCCCAGCCTTCGCGCTGCGCAAGCGCGCCGTGAGCATCATCGGGCTGGATCGCTATGTGGCCGACGGCATCTTGACCACAGGCCAGGCCGAGTTCCTGCGCCGCGCCGTGCGTGAGCGCCAGAACATCCTGATCGCCGGGGCGACGAGCAGCGGCAAAACCACACTCGCCAATGCCTTGCTTGCGGAGATCGCCGCCACGGGCGACCGCGTGCTTGTGCTCGAAGACACCATCGAGCTGCAATGCGCAGCCCGCGACCATGTGCCGCTGCGCACCCGCGCTGGCGTCGTGTCTATGACCGAGCTGGTGCGGGCCACGATGCGCCTGCGCCCCGACCGCGTGATCGTCGGCGAGGTACGCGGCGGCGAAGCCCTGGACTTGGTTAAGGTGTGGGGCACCGGCCACCCCGGCGGCATCGCCACCATCCACGCTGGTTCCGCGCTGGGCGCATTGCTGCGCCTCGAACAGTTGATTCTCGAAGTCGCGGTGAACCCGCCGCGTGCGCTGATCGCCGAGGCGGTCAACGTCGTCATCCACATCGCCGGACGTGGCCGCAAGCGCCGCGTCGGAAGCATTGCCCGCGTCGTCGGCTTCGACGGCATGGGCTATCGCCTGGCGGACGCGCTGGAAACGCCGTTTCCCGAGTTGCCGCCGCTTTCTTCTCCGTCCCCTGACCAACCTGGAGAACTGCCATGACGCAGATGCACGCTCACGCTTTCCGCTTTTCCGTAAATCCGCTTCCCCGCCTGTCCAGCCTTGCGCGGCTGCGCAGCCTAGCCCACCCGGCGGGGCAAGGTCTGCTGCTGGCCGCGCTGCTGCTGTTGCTGGCTGGCACGGCACAGGCCGCCGGTTCCTCGATGCCCTGGGAAGGGCCGCTGCAATCCATTCTGGAGTCGATTCAGGGGCCGGTGGCGCGCATCGTCGCGGTCATCATCATCATCGCCACGGGCCTCGCGCTCGCCTTCGGCGATACGTCGGGCGGCTTCCGCAAGCTGATCCAGATTGTGTTCGGCCTGTCCATCGCCTTCGCTGCGTCCTCGTTCTTCTTGAGCTTCTTCAGCTTCTCCGGCGGGGCTGTCGTATGAGTACGGCCAACGATCTTCCGGGCTTCGAGGTGCCGCTGCATCGCTCGCTGACCGAACCGATCCTCATGGGCGGTGCGCCGCGAACGGTCGCCATTGCGAACGGCACGCTGGCCGCCGCCGTCGGACTGGGCCTGCAACTCTGGATTCCTGGCGTGGTGCTCTGGATCGTCGGCCATTCGCTGGCGGTGTGGGGCGCGCGCGTCGATCCGCAGTTCATGGTCGTGTTTGCCCGGCACATCAAGCACAAGCCGCTGCTGGACGTGTAGGGGGATGCCGCCATGCTGAACCTTGCCGAATACCGCCAGCGGCCCGCGCTGCTGGCCGACTGGCTTCCCTGGGCCGGGCTGATCGCGCCGGGCGTCATCTTGAACAAGGATGGCGCTTTCCAGCGCACGGCGCGCTTTCGCGGACCGGACTTGGACAGCGCCACGCAAGGCGAACTGATCGCCACCTCGGCCCGGCTCAACAACGCGCTTCGCAGGCTGGGTTCGGGCTGGGCACTGTTCATCGAGGCCGAGCGCCGTCCCGCCGCCGACTATCCGCGTTCCGACTTCCCCGAACCACTGTCGTGGCTGGTGGAGGAAGAACGCCGTGCCGCGTTCGAGGAATCGGGCCATCACTTCGAGAGCGGCTATCACCTGACGCTGGCCTACCTGCCGCCGGAGGAATCCCGCGCCCGCGCCGCCAAGCTACTTTACGAGAACACGCCCAGCGACGGCGTGGACTGGCGCGGCCGGCTCGATGCCTTCGTGGCGGAAACGGATCGGGTCTTTGACCTGCTCGATGGTGTGATGCCGGAAATCGCCTGGCTCGATGACGCTGAAACGCTGACCTACCTGCACGCCACGGTGTCCACGCGGCGCTACCGCGTGAGCGTGCCGGAAGTGCCGTTCCATATCGACGCGCTGCTGGCCGATTCCGCTCTGGTCGGCGGCCTCGCGCCGACGCTGGGCGACCAGCACCTGCGGGTGGTGTCGGTACGGGGCTTTCCGACTTCCACCTGGCCGGGCCTGCTGGACGACCTCAACCGCCTGGGCTTTGGCTACCGCTGGAGTACGCGCTTTGTCTGCATGGACAAAGCCGAGGCGGAAAAGGAGTTGGGCCGCCTGCGCCGCCAGTGGTTCGCCAAGCGCAAGAACGTGGTGGCGCTGCTGCGCGAAACCATCTTCCAGCAGGAAAGCCCGCTGGTCGATACCGACGCCAGCAACAAAGCGGCCGATGCCGATGCCGCCTTGCAGGAGCTGGGCAGCGATCAAGTCGCCTTCGGCTACCTCACCGCCACGGTGACGGTGCTCGACGCCGACCCGGCCGCTGCCGATGAAAAGCTGCGCATGGTGGAGCGCGTCATCCAGGGCCGGGGCTTCGTCACCATCCCCGAAACCTTGAACGCGGTCGATGCCTGGCTGTCGTCCATTCCCGGCAATGCCTATGCGAATGTGCGCCAGCCCATCGTCTCGACGCTGAACCTGGCGCACATGATGCCGCTGTCGGCGGTATGGGCCGGGCCGGAGAAGAACGACCACCTGGGCGGCCCGCCGCTGATCGTCACCCGCACCGATGGCGCGACGCCGTTCCGGCTGGTGACGCACATCGGCGACGTGGGCCACACGCTGGTCGCTGGCCCGACCGGCATGGGCAAGTCGGTACTGCTCGCCATTTTGGCGATGCAGTTCCGCCGCTACTTCGGCTCGCGCATCTTCGCATTCGACATGGGGCGCTCGATGCGAGACACCATTCTCGGCTTGGGCGGCGAGCACTACGATCTCGGAGCCGATGGCGGCATTGCCTTCCAGCCGCTCGCCCGCATCGACGGCGAGGGCTACCGCACCTGGGCGGCCGAATGGGTGGAAGGCCGTCTTCTGCATGAAGGCGTCACCGTCGGCCCGGACGAGAAGGCGGCGATCTGGTCGGCGCTGGGGAGCCTGGCCGGTGCGCCGGTGGAGCAACGCACGCTGACCGGGTTTTCCGTGCTGCTGCAATCCAACGCGCTGCGGCAGGCTCTGTCGCCGTATGTACTGGGTGGCGCGCACGGCAAGCTGCTGGACGCCGACCGCGACCGGCTGGGCATGGCCGCCGTGCAGGGCTTCGAGATGGAAGAACTGATGCACAGCCCCGCCGCCGTGCAAGCGGTGCTGCGCTACCTGTTCGCCCGCTTCGATGAGCGCTTCGACGGTGCGCCCACGCTGCTGATCCTCGATGAAGCCTGGTTGTTCCTCGATGAGCCGTCTTTCGCGGCGCGCATCCGGCAATGGCTCAAGACGCTGCGCAAGAAAAACGTGTCGGTGATCTTCGCCACGCAATCGCTGGCCGACATCAAGGACTCGACCATCGCGCCCGCGATCATCGAAAGCTGCGCCAGTCGGATTTTTCTCCCTAACCCTCAGGCGACAGAGCCTCAGATTCGCACGATCTACGAGGGCTTCGGCCTCAACAGTCGGCAAATCGAGATCGTCGCTACCGCGCAGCCCAAGCGCGATTACTACTACCAATCGCGCCTGGGCAATCGCCTGTTCGACCTCGACCTGGGGCCGGCCGCGCTCGCTTTTGCGGGCGCATCTACACCACAAGACCAACGCGACATCGACCGCGTGCTGACGCAGGCCGGCGCTCCCGGCTTCGCCGGCGCGTGGCTGCGCCATCGCGGCCTCGATTGGGCCGCCGACCTGCTGCCGTCCTCACCGGCGGCGGCTTCTTTCCTCAACTCCCCACCACTGGAGGTTTCACCATGAATACCAAGCACCGTTTGCTGTCTGCCTCGCTCGCCACCGTGCTGTCGGTGTCGCTGTTGGCCTCACAGCCTGCATCCGCACTGACGGTGTTCGACCCGTCCAACTTCGTGCAGAACACGCTGACCGCCGTGCGCACACTGGAGCAGATCAACAACCAGATTAATCAGCTCCAGAACGAAGCGCAGATGTTGATGAACCAAGCGCGCAACTTAGCGAATCTCGACTTCAACATCGTCAATCGCCTGCGCTCGACACTGGCGACTACCGAGCGCCTGATCACCGAGGCACGCGGCCTGGCCTACGACGTGCAGAGCATGGATGCCACCTTCGCCCGGCTGTACCCGGAGCAGTACGCAGCGACGGTGAGCGGCGACCAGATGCTACGCGACGCGCAAGAGCGTTGGAAGAACACCTTGAACGGCCTGCACACCGCGATGCGGATGCAGGCGCAGGTGTCGCAGAACCTGGCCCAAGACGAAAGCGCACTGGCCGACCTCGTGAGCCAGAGCCAGTCGGCCACCGGCGCGCTGCAAGCCATGCAGGCGACGAACCAGCTTCTCGCCTTGCAGGCCAAGCAGTCCATCCAGGCCCAGCAGCTCCAGATCACGCAAGACCGGGCGGCCTCGCTGGAACTGGCGCGGCAGGCGGCGGCCACCGAGCGCGCCCGCGAAGTGCGGCGGCGCTTCCTCGGCACCGGCACGCCGTACACGCCGCAGTCCGTCAACTTCTACAACAACTGACAGGAGGCGGCCATGCGATGCGTTCACGTCCTGCCGGTTTCGTTGCTGGCCGTGCTGCTGACCGCGTGCGGCCAGCAACCGGCCGAACACCTGGCCGCGACCTTGGCCGCCGATGCCGTGCGGCTCAAGGCGCTACGCGCGCAATGCGCGGCCGACCGGCAGGCCGTGGGCGAAGACGCTTGCCGCGCCGCCGCCGACGCCTTCCGGCGGCGCTTCTTCGCCGGCCACACCGGGCCGGACGAATACGGCTCGCTGGCCGACCTGCCACCGATCCCGGCGAGCTTCGACACGCCCACCGATGACGCTGGTGATGCGCCGCTCGCCGCTACGGAGGACACGCCATGAATGACGTGACCATCATCGACAAGTTCCTCGATACATTCTCGCGCTACATCGACTCCGGTTTCGGACTGCTGCAAGGCGAGGTGGCGTTCCTGACGGCCACGCTCATCGTCATCGACATGACCATCGCGGGACTGTACTGGGCCATGAGCCATGCGACTGGCCAAGGCGAGGACGTGATCGCCAAACTGGTTCGCAAGGTGCTCTACGTCGGCGCCTTCGCCTACATCATCGGCAACTTCAACTGGCTGGCAAGCATCGTGTTCCGCTCGTTCGCCGGTTTGGGCATCACTGCCACCGGCTCGGCCATCACGATGGAGAACTTTCTTCAGCCGGGGCGACTGGCAAAGACCGGCATCGACGCGGGTGCGCCGATCTTGGAACAGATCGGCGACATGGCGGGCTTCCCCGAGGTGTTCGTGAACATCGACCCCATCGTGGTGATGTTCCTCGCCTGGCTGGTGGTGATCCTGTGCTTCTTCGTGCTCGCGGTACAGCTTTTCATCACGCTGATCGAGTTCAAGCTGACGACGCTGGCCGGCTTCGTCCTGATCCCGTTTGCGCTTTGGAACAAGACGAGCTTCCTGGCGGAAAAGGTACTCGGCAACGTGGTGTCGTCAGGCATCAAGGTCTTGGTGCTGGCCGTCATCGTCGGCATCGGATCGGGCCTGTTCACGGAGTTCCAGGTTCACCCCGACGAGCCATCCATCGACCACGCGCTGGTCGTGATGCTGGCCTCGCTCGCCTTGCTGGCGCTCGGCATCTTCGGCCCCGGCATCGCCACGGGCCTCGTGTCCGGTGCGCCGCAACTCGGCGCGGGCGCGATGGCCGGCGCGGCGGTTGGTGCTGTCGGCACGGGTGTTGCCATCGGCGCCGCCGCTACTGGCGTGGGCGGCGCGGTCATGGCTGGAGCGCGCATGGCCCCGGCCGCCGCCAAGCTGGCCGGCGCGGGTGCGCGTGCCGCGACCTCGGCGGCTGGTAGCGCCCGCTCGGCGTTCCAGGCCGGTTCCGCCGCTGCTGGCGGCGGGGCCAGGGGTGCAGCGGCTGGCCTAGGCAATGTCGCCAAGACGGGCGCACAGGCGGCGGGCCGCCGCGCCGCGTCTGGCGCTTCCGCTGCCGGGCAGAAGGTGGCCGATTCATTCCGCGCCGGCTGGAACGGCACAGGCGCTGGCGCTGCTGGCGCAGGCCAGGCCGCCGCTGGCGAAGCAGCAGACGGTGCTGCCGGCTCGCCCAAGCAGGAACAACCCGCCTGGGCCAAGCGGATGCACCGCCGCCAGCAAATCACCCATGCCGCGACCACCGCCGCCCACACGCTTCGCGGGGGCGACGGCGGCGGCTCCGGGCAAGGCCCGAGCCTGCGCGATTCCGATACCTGACCTTCAAGGAGAAACCCATGCGATTCAAGCGACCGCAGGTGCGCTATGCCGACACGCCGCAGCCTGCCACCCCATACCAATCCGCCGCCCAAGTTTGGGACGACCGTATCGGCTCGGCCCGCGTACAGGCGAAGAACTGGCGTCTCATGGCGTTCGGTTGTCTAGTGCTGGCACTGCTGATGGCCGGTGGCCTGGTGTGGCGCTCGGCGCAGTCCATCGTCACGCCCTATGTCATCGAGGTGGATGAAGCCGGCCAGGTGCGCGCCGTAGGCGAAGCCGCCACGCCGTACCGGCCAGGCGATGCGCAGATCGCACACCACTTGGCGCGCTTTGTGACGATGGTTCGCTCGCTGTCCGTCGATCCCATCGTCGTGCGGCAGAACTGGCTCGACGCCTACGACTACACGACCGACAAAGGCGCGGCCGCGCTCAACGATTACGCCCGCACCAATGACCCGTTCGCGCGCATCGGCAAGGAGTCGGTGACGGTGCAGATCACCAGTGTCGTCCGCGCAAGCGACACGTCATTCAACGTGCGCTGGACGGAACGCCGCTATGTCAACGGCGCGGCCGCCGGGCTGGAGCGGTGGACGGCCGTGGTGTCCATCGTCCTGCAAACCCCGCGCACCGAAGAACGCCTGCGCCGCAATCCCTTGGGCATCTACGTCAATGGCCTGGCGTGGAGCCGCGAACTGGATTCTTCCGAAGGAGCCAAGCCATGAACCTGCCTTTCCGCTTTTACGCTTTGCCGTCGATCCTGCTTGCCCTTGCGGGCTGCGCCTCGCAGGGCAAGCCGCCTCCGGTCATTTCGCTCGATGGGCCGGTGCAGGCGCAACCGCTGCCCGAGCCGCCCAAGCCGGTCGAAGTCGTGGCCGTCCCCGAGCCGCTGGCGCTGCCCGCGCAGTTGAAGCCGCTGCCGGAGGTCGATATGGCCCCGGCTGCGCCGGAGCCAGCCGACGAGAAGGTGCGCGTTTCGCGCGCCAACGCCGAGGCGCGCATCGCGCCGACCCGCGAGGGCTACGTCAATGCGATTCAGGTGTGGCCCTTCACGGACGGCGCGCTCTATCAGGTCTATGCCGCGCCGGGGCGCGTGACCGTGGTTTCCTTGCAGCCCGGCGAGGAACTGATGACGGTCGCCGCTGGCGATACCGTGCGCTGGATCGTGGGCGATACGTCCAGCGGCAGCGGCGAAGCGCTGCGCGTCAATGTGCTGGTCAAGCCCATCCGCTCGGGCCTGAAAACCAATCTGGTCATCACCACCAGCCGACGCACCTACCTGCTGGAACTGACCTCGACGGAAAAGGCGTGGATGGCCTCGGTGTCCTGGGACTATCCGAAAGACCGGATGCTGGCCTTGCAGCGCCAGTCGCAGGCGGCCAGCGCCGCCGCGCCGGTCGATACTGGCTTGTCGCTGGAGAAGATCCGTTTCCGCTACGCGGTCAGCGGTAGCAATCCGCCGTGGAAGCCGCTGCGCGCCTTCGACGACGGCGAGAAGGTCTATATCCAGTTCCCGCCCGGCATCGCGCAAGGCGAATTGCCGCCCTTATTCGTCATTGGTGCGCAGGGCGACGGGCAACTGGTGAACTACCGCTTCCGCTCGCCGTACTACATCGTGGATCGGCTGTTCGGCGCGGCTGAACTGCGCCTGGGCGGCGATGGCGGCGACGTGGTACGCATCGAGCGCACCGATGGCGTGGCGCGGAGGAACTGACCATGAGCCAGGACGACACTCCCGACCTCGCCACGCCGCAGGCGGCGGACAAGATCGCGCCCGAGGCGGTGGCGCTGCGCGCGCAGCCGCGCCCGGTCACGCGCCTGAACCGGCGCACCCTGGCCATCCTTGCCGGCGGCCTCGCGGTCGCCGTGCTCGGCGCGCTGATGTGGTCGCTGCAACCGCAGAGGCGCGGAGCCAGCGAGCAGGCCGAGCTTTACAACGTCGATCGCGTCTCGAAGTCGGAAGGGCTGGATGCGCTGCCGGCGGATTACTCGAAGCTGCCGCCCGCCGTTCCCGAATTGGGGCCGCCGCTGCCGGGCGATCTCGGCCCGGCCATCGTGAAGTCGCAGCAGCCGGTGACGGCCGCCTATGCGGCCCCCGGCCACGATCCGAACGACGCGCTGCGCAAGGAAGCCGAAGCGGCCGCGGCTTCGTCCGTGTTCTTCCGTTCGGGTGCGCAGGCGGCTGCGCCGGTCGCGCAGTCGCAGGTCGCCGCCGCGCCGGGCTTCGCCGCCAATGCGGCCTTCGACCCGATGGCCGCAGGGCCGGCTTCGACGGCGGCCCTGCCTGCCGACCCGACCGCCGTGCAGAACCGGCAAGACCAGAAAGAGGCTTTTCTGAAAGGTGGTTCTACGGAAACCCGCAATTCCGGCAACCTGACCCTGCCGGCTTCGCCGTACCAGGTCATGGCCGGAACGGTGATCGCAGGTGCCTTGGTAACCGGCATCAAGTCGGACTTGCCGGGCGACGTGATCGCCACGGTGACGGAGCCGGTCTATGACACGGCGACCGGGCGCTTCCTGCTGATCCCGCAGGGTTCGCGCATTTTGGGCCGCTACAACAGCCAGGTCAGCTACGGGCAGAGCCGGGTGCAGGTGGTGTGGAACCGGATCATCCTGCCGGACACGTCATCGCTCACGCTCGACAACCTGGCCGGCACCGACCCGGCCGGCTATGCCGGCCTGGAAGACGATGTGGATTGGCATTGGGATCGCATCTTTGCCGGCGCGGCGCTGACCACGCTGCTAGGCATCGGCGCCGAGCTGGCCGCGCCGGAGAACCGGCAGGACGGCGATCGCATCATCATCGCCGGGCGCGACAGCGCGCAGGACAGCATCAATCAGGTCGGCCAGGAGATGACCCGGCGCAACCTCAACATCCAGCCGACCTTGACCAGCCGGCCCGGCTTGCCGGTGCGGATCATCGTGGCGCGCGATCTGGTGTTGCGTGCCTATCAGCCGCTCTTTTTCAACAAGGGAACTTCACGATGAGCACGACCAGGAAATTGCGGCTTGGCCCTCTGCCTCGCCATGAAGTCATGAAGCTGACCTTCTCCTGCCCGGCCAGCCTGAAAGCCGACCTCGATGCCTACGCCGCGCTGCACGCGCAGGCGTATGGCGAAGCGGTTGATGCGGCCACGCTGATCCCGCACATGCTCGAAGCCTTTATGGCG
Organism: Aeromonas sp. QDB54; assembly: GCF_027707385.1. NCBI lineage: Bacteria > Pseudomonadati > Pseudomonadota > Gammaproteobacteria > Aeromonadales > Aeromonadaceae > Aeromonas > Aeromonas sp. QDB54. The sequence continues at coordinate 256,013 of NZ_JAPCIT010000003.1, forward strand.
GGGGATCGAGGATTCAGGAAGGGAAGTGTGGGCAAGGCCGCAGCCCCTAAGCCTGGTTGACGATGCAGACGCATCCGCCATACGCGCACGATGAAAGCGCAGCCCGAGGGCTGCGCTTTCGCTTTGAGAGGTGGTTTGTGACACGCTAGGGCTATGATGACGATGCGACCTTGCCCGCTGTGCCGCCCCTGGGTTTGCCGCCGCGAAGCGCCTATCCGGCACCTAGCTCGAAAAGAGACAAGCGTACGCGATGGCCGAAATCTGGCCTAACCTGTTGCCCCATAAGACCTTTCGCGCCGATGCATCCCTGCGCCAAAGACTTGACAGCGGACATTTTTTATTGGGCCATGCCGCGCGCCGAGTCCGGCGATCATTTTTTGTACGCCCCGAGCTTGCCAGTTGCTCGCCACGAGCATAGAGTGAATCCATAAATGAACGAACGTTCGCTCATGGTAAATTTTCAGGCAAGAGGCATCCCCATGACCACCAACAACCTGCGGCTGGAGCAGCGGCGCGAACAGATCATCCAGGCGGCGCTCGGCTGCTTCATCGAGCGAGGCTTCCACCAGACCGGCATGCGCGACATCGCCGCCGCCGCCGGAGTGAGCCTCGGCAACCTCTACAACCACTTCGCCCGCAAGGAAGAGCTGATCGCCCTGATCGCCTCGCTGGAGGCGGCCGAGCTGCAGCCTTTGCTGGATGAGCTGGCCCTGGGGCCGGCCCGGGCGGCGCTGGCCCGCTTCGCCGCCGGCTACCTCGCCTGGTCGCTGACTCCGGAGAACCTGCTGCTCGGCACCGAGATCCTGGCCGAGCTGACCCGCCATCCGGAGATGGCCGCCACCTTCGCCAGCAACCAGCGCCAGCTGTGCGATGCCCTGGCGGCGACGGTGCGCCGTGGCCAGCAGGCGGGGGAGCTGGCCGCACACCTGCTGCCGGATCTCACCGCCCAGCTGCTGCTGGACGCACTGGAGGGGCAGGCGGTGCGCCACGCCCTTGCTCTGCATCCAGAGCAGGCACCGGTGGAACAAAGGTTGCCATCCCTGCTGGACCAGCTGCTCGGTCCGGCCTGCTGATCACTCCAAGGAGTCACCACCATGACGACCCCGCACAATCGACTGGAAGGACTGGATCTGGCCCGTGCCATGGCGCTTATCGGCATGGTGCTGGTGAATTTTCGCATCGCCATGGGGGTGTTGGCGGGGGAGCCGACCTGGCTCAAGCCCCTGCTGGATGCACTGGAGGGGCGCTCCGCCGCCAGCTTCGTGGTACTGGCCGGCATCGGGCTGGGGCTGTCGACCCGCAAGCTGGCGTGGTCGGCGGCCATGAGCCATACCGCCAGGCGGGCCCTGTTCCTGCTGATCGTGGGACTGCTCAACTACCTGGTGTTTCCGGCCGACATCATCCACTACTACGCCGTCTACTTTCTGCTGGGGGCCTGCTGTCTGCGGCTTCCCTCCCCCTGGCTGCTGGCTCTGATCCCGCTGCTGGCGGCAAGCTTCGTCGGCCTGCTGTTCCTGCTCGATTACGATCGGGGCTGGCAGTGGCACAGCTTCAGCTATCCCGAGTTCTGGACCCTGGCCGGCTTCATCCGCAATCTGCTGTTCAACGGCTGGCACCCGGTGGTGCCCTGGCTGGGCTTTCTGCTCTACGGCCTCTGGCTGAGCCGCCAATCTCTGGCCAATCCGCTCACCCAGCGCTGGCTGCTGGCCGGCGGGGTGAGCGCCATGGCGCTGGCCAAGGGGCTGTCGCTCTGGTTGCCGACCCTCTTGCCGGCCCCCGAGCTGGCGCCACTGCTGGCGACCCAGCCCATTCCCCCGGCGCCGCTCTACCTGCTGTTCGGCATGGGCGCGGCCAGCACCCTGATCGCCCTCTGCCTCTGGCTGGGACGCGCCCTGCCCGAGGCACGCTGGTGGCGAGTGTGGCTGCCGGTCGGCCGGCAGACCCTGACCCTCTATCTGGCCCACATCATGCTCGGCATGGGGGTACTGGAGGCGATCGGCTGGCTGCAGGGGCAGGATCTGCCCGAGGTGGTGCTGGCCGCCACCCTCTTCGCCCTGGCGGCGCTGCTGTTTGCCAATCTCTGGAGTCAGCGCTTCGAGCGAGGCCCACTGGAGTGGCTGATGCGTCGGCTTTGCGGCTGAAGGGCATCATGAAAAACTGAAAGTGGGTTACAAAATAATTGATTCATTGGTTATTTGAATATGGATTCAAGCAATCAATCGTCAACACCCTCACTTTTCAGGCCAGGCGAATTGCTCCAATTGAATACAAATAATGAAAATGAGAAATAGATCACATTGACATCGGGTTTGCGCAAACAACATAAGGTGATTCACATCACATAAAAACGATACTGGTGGCAGCAAAGATCGAAATGTAGCCGAAATACAGAGAGTGAATGTGATCGAGATCACTATGAAGGGAGGGGGGAGGTCGGGGTATTTGAGAGCTGTGTCACAAGACACCCCGTTTTCAGCCTAATTTGATCACAAGCTGGTAGATTGAAGTTGCTTAGACGACAGGGATGGCGGTTCGGCAAAACCGGCCAGCCCGACTACCACTTTTAATCAAACAGGCTTAAAACGGGGTCCCGACATGTTATCACCGGATACCAAAGTCAAGATACAGAATTTTGGACGCTTCCTGTCCAATATGGTCATGCCCAACATAGGCGCCTTCATCGCCTGGGGCTTTATTACCGCCCTCTTCATCCCCACCGGCTGGCTGCCGAGCGAAACCTTGGCCAAGCTGGTCGGCCCCATGATCACCTACCTGCTGCCGCTGCTGATTGGCTATACCGGCGGCAAGCTGATGGGCGGTGAGCGCGGCGGCGTGGTCGGTGCCATCACCACCATGGGTGTCATCGTGGGGACCGACATTCCCATGTTCATGGGCGCCATGATGGTCGGCCCGCTCGGTGGCTGGGCCATCAAGCGTTTCGACAAGGCGATGGAAGGTCGCGTCAAGAGCGGCTTCGAGATGCTGGTCAACAACTTCTCAGCGGGCCTGATCGGCATGCTGCTGGCGATCCTCGCCTTCTTCGTGATCGGCCCCTTCGTCAAGGTGCTCTCCGGCGTACTGGCCGGTGGCGTCGGCTTCCTGGTGGACAACAACCTGCTGCCGCTCACCTCCATCTTCGTCGAACCGGCCAAGATCCTGTTCCTCAACAACGCCATCAACCACGGCATCTTCTCGCCGCTGGGGATCCAGCAGGCCACCGAGCACGGCCGCTCCATCTTCTTCCTGATCGAAGCGAACCCGGGCCCGGGCATGGGCGTGCTGCTGGCCTACATGGTGTTCGGTCGCGGCGCCGCCAAGCAGTCCGCTGCCGGTGCCTCCATCATTCACTTCTTCGGCGGCATCCACGAGATCTACTTCCCGTACGTGCTGATGAACCCGCGCCTCATTCTGGCGGTGATCGCCGGCGGCATGACCGGGGTGTTCACCCTGACCCTGTTCAACGCAGGTCTGGTCTCCCCCGCCTCACCGGGTTCCATCTTCGCCGTGCTGTTGATGACGCCGAAAGCCTCCCTCATCGGGGTGCTACTCTCCATCGTCGCCTCCACCACCGTCTCCTTCCTGGTCGCCGCCGTGTTCGTGCGTGCCCAGCAACCGGAAGCCGACGAGGCCGATGCCCTCGGTGAAGCCACTCGCAAGATGAAAGCCATGAAGGGTGCCAAGCCCGAGACCGCAGCGGCCAAGAAGCCGGGCGGTGAACTGATGGCGGTGCGCAACATAGTCGTCGCCTGCGATGCGGGCATGGGCTCCAGCGCCATGGGCGCCGGCCTGCTGCGCAAGCGGGTGCAGGCCGCCGGCCTCGACATCAGCGTCACCAACCGCGCCATCGATCAGCTCGACGATCAGGTGGACTGGGTCATCACCCACAAGGATCTGACCGAGCGGGCCCGTCGCCACGCGCCACACGCCCACCACATCTCGCTCACCAACTTCCTCGACAACGGTCTCTATCAGGAGCTGGTACAGAGTCTGACTCAGGCCGCCAACGATGATGTCGCCAACCCGCAGCTGCTGGTGGCCGCCAACGACGACAGCTACGAGCCGCAGGCCGCCGAAGTGTTCACCCTGAGCCGTCATGACGTGCACCTGGGGCTCAAGGCCGACAACAAGGAGGCCGCCATCCGGGCTGCCGGCAAGCTGCTGGCGGAGCGGGGCTATGTGGCGCCCGACTACGTCAACGCCATGCTGGAGCGCGAACAGCTGGTCTCCACCTACCTCGGTGAATCCATCGCCGTGCCGCACGGCACCATCGCCGCCAAGGAGTTTGTGAAGCGCACCGGCATCGTCATCTGCCAATACCCGGCCGGGGTCGCCTTCGGCGAGGCGGCCGATGAAGTAGCGCGGCTGGTGATCGGCATCGCCGCCCGCAACGACGAACACATGCAGGTGATAACCCGCCTGACCAATGCACTGGACGAACCCGGCCTCATCGACCGGCTGGCCAGCACTCAGGATCCCCAGGAATTCCTGGATCTGCTGGGTGCCGAACAGGCTGCCTGATCGTCCTTCATCGTCTTTGGTTCAAGAGGTTAATATCATGAAAACATTGCATTTTGGTGCCGGCAACATCGGTCGCGGCTTCATCGGAAAACTGCTGGCTGACGCCAGCCACCAGGTCACTTTCGCCGACGTCAACGAGACCCTGATCGACCAGCTCAACCACCGCCAGGAGTACAAGGTGCACGTGGTGGGAGCGGATCAGAAGCTGGACGTGGTGCGCAACGTGGCGGCGGTGAGCTCCGCCGGCCACGAGGTGATCGCCCGCATCATCACCGCCGATCTGGTCACCACCGCGGTCGGCCCCAACATTCTGGACAAGATTGCCAGCACCCTGGCCAAGGGGCTGCAGGCCCGCTTCGATGCCGGCAACCTGACACCGCTCAACGTCATCGCCTGCGAGAACATGGTGCGCGGCACCAGCCATCTCAAGCAGGAGGTACTCAAGTACCTGCCGGTCGCGTATCATGCCACCCTCGACGCCTGCATCGGCTTCGTCGACTCGGCGGTGGACCGCATCGTTCCGCCGGCGGCGGCCAACGATGATCCGCTGGAAGTGACGGTGGAGAGCTTCAGCGAGTGGATCGTCGACCAGACCCAGTTCAAGGGCGAGCTGCCGCAGGTGGCGGGCATGGAGCCCACCGACAACCTGATGGCCTTCGTCGAGCGCAAGCTGTTCACCCTCAACACCGGCCACATCGTCACCGCCTACCTCGGCAAGCTGAGGGGCTATCGCACCATCCGCGAGGCGATCGAGGATCCGCTGATCCGCAGCAAGGTGCGCCGCGCCATGGAGGAGAGTGGCGCCGTGCTGGTGCAACGCTACGGTTTCGACCCGCGCCTGCACGCCGCCTACATCGAGAAGATCCTGGCCCGCTTCGCCAACCCCTATCTGGTGGACGAGATTGACCGGGTCGGCCGTCAGCCGCTGCGCAAGCTGGCGGCGGGGGATCGGCTGGTGAAGCCGTTGCTCGGCACCCTGGAGTACGGCCTGCCCAGCGATCACCTGCAGGAGGGGATCGCTGCGGCGCTGCACTATCGCAACGCCGATGACCCGCAGGCGGTGGAGCTGCAACAGCTGCTGGCGGAGCTGGGCCCGGCCCAGGCTCTGGCCCGCATCACCGGCCTGGCTGCCGACAGCGACATCGTCAGCGCCATCGTCACCCGTTATGGCAATTTGAAGTGACCTGATGAGGCGCCATCGCCGCCGGCCCACTAAGGCCGGCCACCAAAGCGCCTCACACGATAAAAACCGGGAGAGAGGCCCACTCTCTCCCTGTCAGCTGGACCCAATGCACTTATGACCACACACCAGGAAGATGAAGTACTGGAGCGACTGAACGAGCAGGATGGCCCTCGCGGCTTCTTTCTCGAGGTCGTGACCATCCTGGAAGAGGCGGTCGACTCTCTGATGCGACGCGCGTTCCGTCAGGAGGAGTATGCCGTCAAATACGCCATCGAACCCCTGCTCAACCAGAGCGGCCCTCTCGGCCAGCTGGAGGTGCGCCTCAAGCTCATCTTCGCCCTCGGCCTCATCTCTCTCGAACGCTATCAGGATCTCGAGGCTTACCTGAAGATCCGCGATTTTCTGGTGCGCGACCCCAAGGATTACCGCTTCAGCGACAAGCCCATCCGCGATCTGCTGGCACGTCTGCACGGCGTCAGCCAGGGCGGCATGATGCCGCAGGAGGCCCCCGCCAACGAGGAGGACTGGCCCTTCTACCAGATGCAGCTGAACCGGCTCGATCAGGTGGTGCGCTCGGCGCTGGTGCTGGCGGTGGCCGACTGCGTCACCGAACTCCACAAGGAGAGCCCCATCTAATCCGGCTGGTGGCCGCAGCCAGCGGCCACACCCCGCCCCTCTCCCGCGGCCATGCCGCCGTGACGCCCGCTGTCGCGCGATCCGCGTCCCCCCCTTGTTCCCGCCGCCGGCCGGTGTCAATCTGACCATCTTCCCCACTACACTTCCTCCAGGTTCATCGCCTTAATCGAGGTCTGCATGATTGCTCTCTCCCTGGCCGGGATCGCCCTGGTCTCAGTGCTGGCCCAGTGGCTGGCCTGGTCGCTGCGGGTGCCCGCCATCCTGTTTCTGCTGCTCACCGGCCTGCTGCTGGGCCCGGTCAGCGGCCTGCTCGACCCCGATGCCCTGCTCGGCGACCTGCTGTTTCCGCTAGTCTCCCTGTCGGTCGCCATCATCCTGTTCGAGGGGGCGCTCACCCTGCACCTGGCCGAGCTGAAAGGGATCGGCAAGGTGGTACGCAACCTCTGCTCGGTGGGCATGCTGGCCAGTTTCGCCGTCATCGGCAGCGCCGGTTACTTCCTGCTGGGGCTGGACTGGCGGGTCGCCATGGTGCTCGGCGCCGTGCTGGTGGTGACCGGCCCGACCGTGGTCGCCCCCATGCTCAACGTGATCCGCCCCACCCGGGAGGTGGACCGCATCCTGCGCTGGGAGGGGATCGTCATCGATCCCATCGGCGCCCTGTTTGCGGTGCTGGTGTTCGAGGCGGTGCGCCTCGGCAGTCAGGGGGATCTCATCGGCCACACCCTGCTGGCGCTGGCCAAGACGGTGGGGGTAGGGTCGCTCATCGGGGTCGGCGCCGGCTGGCTCACCACCCTGCTGATCCGCAAGGACTGGCTGCCGGTCAGCCTGCACAAGTTCGGGGTGCTGGCGCTGGTACTGGTCACCTTCAGCCTCTCCAACTGGCTCAGCCACGAATCCGGCCTGCTGGCCGTCACCGTGTTCGGCATCTGGCTCGCCAATCAGGAGGGGCTGGATCTGGAAGAGGTGCTGGCTTTCAAGGAGGATCTCGCCGTCATCCTCATCTCCTCCCTGTTCATCCTGCTGGCGGCCCGCCTCGATCTGGCCCAGCTCTGGCAGCTCGGCCCCATGGTGCTGGCTCTGCTGTGCGTGGTGCAGTTCGTGGCACGCCCGCTCTGCATCCTGGTCTCCACCTGGGGATCGGATCTCTCCTGGCGGGCCCGCGCCCTGCTCGGCTGGATTGCACCGCGCGGCATCGTCGCGGCGGCGGTCAGCGCCTCCTTCGCCATCAGCCTGCACCAGGCCGGCATTCCCGATGCCGACAAGCTGGTGCCGCTGGTGTTTGCGGTGATCATCTCCACCGTGGTGCTGCAGAGCCTCACCTCGGCGCCGCTGGCCGGTCTGCTCAAGATGCGCCAGAGCGCCCCCAACACCTGGCTCATCATCGGGGCCAACTCGGTGGCGCGGGCCATCGGCCGGGCCCTGGCGGATCAGGGGGTGCCGGTCCAGCTCTGCGATCCGGCCTGGGAGTTCTGCCGTCAGGCACGGATGAGCAACCTGCCCTGCTACTTCGGCAATCCGCAATCCGAACACGCCGAGCTGCATCTGCCGCTCACCAGCATCAGCACAGTGCTGGCGCTCTCCCCCAACCGCCACAACAACGCCCTCGGCGTGCTGCACTTCGCCCACCTCTACGGCGAGGAGAAGGTCTACTCCCTGCGCTCCAGCGAGCAGCACGGCAAGGCCAATCGGGAGAGTGCCACCTTCCGCGCCCGCCAGAACCTGTTCGGTCCCGACATCAACTACGCCCGGCTGAGCGGCCTGCTGAGCCGGGGCGGCCAGATCAAGGCAACCCGGCTGAGCGAGGCGTTCGACTGGGCCCAGTACCAGGAGGCCAACCCGGGCGCCATTCCGCTGTTTGTGCTGGACGGCAAGGGGCGGCCCCGCATCGTCACCGGCCCCGTCGAGCCGCTGGCCGGGGAGCTGCTGATCGCCCTGCAGCCGCCGAAGGAGACGGCCATCCCATGAGCGAGACCCGGCCCAACCCGCTGCTGGCCCCACTGCTGACACTGCTGCGGCAGGCAAGCGGCAGCTACAAGGTGCACGAACTGCTGGCCGAGCTGCGCCGCCAGGAGGCCATTCCGCCTTTGCCGGGGGATGAGCAGCTGCAGCTGTTCCGGCTCAACTTCCTCATCATGAACGCTCTCTACCAGCTGCAGGCCGAACTTCATGGCGAAGGGTGGTGGCTGGTGATCAGCACCCTGGATATCCGGCTCGAACCGCTCGCCACCCGCGAGGGGGGAAGCGCCCTCGCCCGGGGCGAGGCGCTGCGCAGTTACTACCTCGACTGGCAGGTGTTCTGGCAGACCGACCGGGAGGAGGTGGAGACGCTGCTCGGCAGCTTCTGGCGGGCCTGTGAGCGGGATGAACACAGGGCCGAGGCGCTGACCCTGTTCGCCCTGCCGACCGGGGCACAACCCGATGCCATCCGCCGCCGCTGGCGGGAGCTGGCGCTGCAACACCACCCGGATCGCGGGGGCGATGCCGACACCTTCATCCGCCTGCGCTGGGCCTGGGAGCACCTCAAATCGGCCAAATGAGCCGGCCGACCCCGACCGCAGCCACTAGACTTGAAGTGGCATCAAGCGTCACGGGAGGATGTCATGACAGTCAGCGAACTTCGCCAGCTCTATCAGCAGCAAGCCTTCAAGGAAGCCGAGATCCTGCAGGACGCCATCCTGCCCGGCTGGATCGTGGAGTTCAGGGGTCAGGACGGCAAGCTGTACGAGATGACCGACACCCTGGGCTGCCCCCGCTACTTCGGCTCGGTCGAGGAGGCCCGCCAGCACGTGCACCTGGTGGCGGATTGCCCGATCCAGGTCGAGCACCTCTACCGCTTCTTCGAACGCTGAGGGATCGGCAGGCTCAAAAAAGGCTCCCGCGGGAGCCTTTTCTCATTCCGGTTGCAGGGGTTCCGCCCCCTTGCCCTCCAGCCGCCTGACCGGCTTTTGCAGGATCAGGTTGGCCGGATAGGTGACCAGATCGCCGTTGTCATCGCGCACCCGCACGTAGAAGAGGCCAATCTCGGTGATGACCCCGGTGACCGAGTCATCCTTGTCGAGGATCCGGATCCGGTCGCCAATCTTGTAGGGAAAGGCGAAGAAGATGGTGATGCTGGCGGTGATGTTGGAGAGGATCGACCACTGCGCCACCATGGCGACGCCCAGCACCGCGAAGAAAGAGGAGGCCAGCACCACCAGCCGCGAGAAGTCGAGCCCCCACACCCCGGCCAGGATCAGCAGGGTGGCGCAGCCGAGCAGGAAGTGGAACACATGCTCCACGTAGAGCACCCGGTTCTCGCTCACCTGCCGGGTCTGGGCCAGCGCCAGCAGGCTCTTGTGAATGAGCCCGCGAACGAGGGTGTGGCCCAGCAGCAACAGCAGGGTCACGCCAAAAGATTCCCATGTCGTCATGTCTGCTCCTTACCACCAGCGCCGATGCTTGAGCCAGACCGCCAGCCCGGTCGCCAGCGCCACCAGGGAGCCGCAGAAGATCCAGAAGGCGGTCGGGCTCTCGGCTCCGGGGATGCCCCCCAGGTTGATGCCGAACAGGCCGGTCAGGAAACTGGCGGGCAGGAACAGCAGCGCCATCACCGACATCTGGTAGGCGCGGCGATTGGTCGCCTCCGCCATCAGGTTGTTGATCTCGTCCGCCAGCACGGCGGTACGCGCCACCCCGGCATCCAGATCGTCCAGCCAGCGCCGCAACCGGTCGGCGATGTCCAGCAGACGCCGGCGGTCATCTTCATCCAGCCAGCTGATCTTCTCGTTGGCGAGGCGCGCCACCAGATCCCGCTGCGGCGAGAGGTAGCGGCGGATCATGATGAGCTGCTTGCGGATCAGCGCCAGCCTGCCGTTGGCGGGCAGGTCGCGCATCAGCACCATCTCCTCCAGATCCAGGATCTGGTCGTGCAGCTCCTCGACGAACTCCCCGGCCCGGTCGGTCAGGGCGTCACAGATCTCCACCAGCCAGTCGGCCGGGGTATCGGCGCCGCCCCCCAGCTTGAGCTGGTTGAACACGTCCTGCTCCGACAACAGCGGCCGGCGCCGGCTGCTGATGATGAGATCCGGGGTGATGTAGATGCGCAGCGCCACCATCTCTTCCGGCCTGTGATCCTTGTTGTGGTTGATGCCGCGCAGGATCAGCAGCACCGTCTCCCCCATCCGGACCAGCTTGGGGCGATTGCTCTGGCCGAGCAGCGACTCGCGCGCCGCATCATTGAGCAGCGGGGTCTGCAGCAGCCAGCGCGCCGCCTCCGGATTGCCGTAGTCCAGATGCAGCCAGCCCGGCTGCTTTGCCGGTATCTCGCTGCCCGCCACCAGTGGCTGCATGCCACCCCTGCCATCCAGGGTCAGGCCATAAATTACGTCACTGGGCACCCGATCCATCTGCTCGTCCTTTTCGCTCATGTTCATCGGCCCAGCTTACACCAAAGCCGGGCCCGACTCAGCCCCGGGGCAGCCGCCCCGCGCCGGCCGTGTTAAGATGCGCCACTCGTTTCAGACACAGGAAGCCCTGCCATGCCCATCTGGGTTGATGCCGATGCCTGCCCCATTCCGGTCAAGGAGATCCTCTACCGCGCCGCCCACCGTGCCCAGGTGGTGACCACGCTAGTGGCCAATCAGGGGCTGCGGGTGCCCCCATCCCCCTTCATCAAGACCCAGCAGGTGGAGAAGGGCTTCGATGTGGCAGATCATGTCATCGCCCAGCAGGTCAAACCCGGCGATCTGGTGATCACCGGCGACATTCCGCTCGCCTCCTGGGTGATCGATGCCGGCGGCGAGGCGCTCAATCCCCGCGGCGAGATCTACACCCGCGAGACCATCAAGGCGCGGCTCGGCATGCGCAACTTCATGGAGGAGCTGCGCTCGGCCGGGGTGCAGACCGGCGGCCCGGCCCCCCTCAACGCGGCCGACAAGCAGCGTTTCGCCAACGCCCTCGACAAGTGGCTCATCCGAGGCAAGCTGAGTTGATTACCCCCTCCCCGGTCGGCCACCGGGGAGACCCATTCATTTCCCTTTGCGCTTAATTCTTTCTTAAGGCAGGTGAACTAACCTTGTGGCTGTTGACCCAACCACCCGCAAGGAGCAAGCAATGAAACTGACCCCCCTGTTGTTACTGATCCCCCTGTTGAGCGGCGCAGCCCTGGCCGATCCCCAATGTACCCAGGCCGACAAGAGCAAGTGGATGAGCGAAACCGACGCCCAGCAGCAGATCAAGGCGATGGGCTACGACATCAAGAAGTTCAAGGTCACCAAGACCAACTGCTACGAGATTTACGGTTGGGACAAGGAGAAGCGCAAGGTCGAGATCTACTTCGACCCGACCGATCTGAAGAAAGTGAAAGAAGAGATCGACGAATAATCCGGCCATGGGCCGGTCTCCTGCCGGCCCTTTCTATGGAGCCACGCCATGACAACCTCGTCTGAAGTGAAAGTCTGGGATCCCCTCATCCGGGTGTTTCACTGGGCCACCGTCACCCTCTGCCTGCTCAACTTCTTCGTGCTGGAAGAGGGCAGCAAGCCCCACAAATATGCCGGCTACACAGTGGGCATCCTGCTGATCATCCGCCTGCTGTGGGGGCTGGTCGGTCCCCATTACGCCCGCTTCGGCCAGTGGTGGCCGACCCCGGCCCGGGTTCGCTACTACCTGCGTCAACTGGCCCAGAGGCGTCACCCCTACTACCTCGGCCACAACCCAGTCGGCGCCCTGATGATCTGGCTGCTGCTGCTGTCGCTGGTCGGCACCGTCGTCACCGGCTGGCTCACCACCTGGGATGCCTTCTGGGGCGAGGACTGGATGGAGGAGCTGCACGGCATCATTGCCAACACCCTGATGGCCGCCGTCGGCGTCCATGCGGCCGTGGTGATCCTGACCGATCGCCTCACCCGCAGCGACCTGGTGCGCGCCATGGTGCTGGGCAAAAAACGGGTGCCCGCCGACGCCAAGGTGGAAGATCCGCGCAGTTAATGACCGGGCTGCCCCTCGGGCCCCGGTTTTTTGCTGCAATGGCCCGCGACACTGGTAAGATGCGCCGCCATTTTCCCCATGTCGTAGCCATCATGACCGCCCAAGGGCACCTGCTCTTCTCCGTTACCTGCACCCTGCTCGCCCACAAACTCCAGCTGACGCCGGCCCTGGCCGACGCCAGCCTGTGGCACACCATTCCTGCCGCACTGGCCAGCGCCCTGCTGCCGGACCTCGACCACCCCAAGTCGGTGCTGGGGCAACGCCTGCCCTGGATTTCCAAACCCTTGTCGCGGCTGTTCGGCCATCGCGGCTTCACCCACAGCCTGCTGGCGGTGGCCGCCGCCATCTGGGGACTGGATCAGAGCCTGGCTCCCGCCCTGCTGCCCACCGGCGTCAAGGATGCTCTCATCATCGGCTACCTCAGCCACCTGCAGGGAGACTGGCTCACCCCGGCCGGCATTCCGCTGCTGTGGCCCAGCAAGCGCCGCTACCGGCTGCCGGGCTGGCCGCTCAAAAGTGGCGGCGCCGTCGAGACCGGCTTTTGCACTCTCACCCTGCTGGCCGCCGGTTACTGGGCCCACTGGCCAGGCTAGCGGTCCGTCAGGCCAGCTCCCCCCTGCTGTTGCCCAAAAAAACAAACCCCTGCCGAGGCAGGGGTTTGTCATGGTGAGCGCAGGTGGCGGTATTACAGCATCACACCGGCAATCACGGCGGAGAGCAGGCTCACCAGGGTGGAGCCGTACACCAGCTTCAGACCGAAGCGGGAGACCATGTTGCCCTTCTCTTCGTTCAGCGCCTTCACCGCACCGGCGATGATGCCGATGGAGCTGAAGTTGGCGAACGACACCATGAAGATGGAGAGGATGCCGATGGTGCGCGGAGAGAGCTGGGCCGCGATCTTGCCCAGATCCATCATGGCCACGAACTCGTTGGTCACCAGCTTGGTCGCCATGATGGAGCCGGCTTGCAGCGCCTCACCACTCGGGATGCCCAGGATCCAGGCGATCGGGTAGAAGAGGTAGCCCATGACGAACTGGAAGTTGACGCCGAATGCCATCTCGAACAGGTAGTTGATGAGGGCAATCAGGGCGATGAAGCCGACCAGCATGGCGCCCACGATGACCGCCACGGTGAAACCGGCCATGATGTACTCGCCCAGCATCTCGAAGAAGTTCTCTTTCTTCGGGCTGTGGTGCTCGTCACCTTCGGCCAGCGCCTTGGCGTCGGTCACGGTATTGTCCGGCTCGTAGGGGTTGATCAGCGACAGCACGATGAAGGTGCTGAACATGTTGAGCACCAGCGCGGCCACCACGTAGCGCGGCTCGATCAGCTGCATGTAGGCACCGACGATGGACATGGAAACGGTGGACATGGCAGTGGCGGCCAGGGTGTACATCTGCTTCTCGTTCAGGTGCGGCAGGATGTTCTTGAGCGCGATGAAGTTCTCGGACTGGCCGACGATCATGGAGCTGATGGCGTTGAAGGACTCCAGCTTGCCCATGCCGTTGATCTTGGCCAGCACGGTACCGATGCCGCGGATCACCAGCGGCAGCAGACGGATGTACTGCAGGATACCGATCAGCACGGAGATGAAGACGATGGGCATCAGTACCATCAGGAAGAAGGAGAAGGCCCCTTCATTGACCAGGCCACCGAACACGAAGTCGGTACCCTGTTTGGCAAACTCCATCAACTTGGTGAAGCCGGCCGCGAAGCCACCCACCACCGCCAGACCCACTTCGGAGTTCAGCATGAACCAGGCCAGCGCCAGTTCGACCACCAGCAGTTGGCCGATATAACGCAGTTTGATCTGTTTCCAGTTGTGGCGGTTGGCCAGCAAAGCAAGAGCGAGGACCATCACGAGTCCGAGCACAAAGTGAACGTATTCCATACCAGTAGCACCTGAGTAATTTGTAATTTTTTGACCGGCGCCATCATAGACATTTGCATATTTAAAAATCAGATAGCCATCACAATCTGCGGTAAAAATATGCATGCTGGATAATACAAACGTTTTTAAATTAATTAAACGCTCACGCAAGCATCTAATCATTGTTCAATAAACATAAAAATCATTAATAAACAGTAAGTTGAAAATAAACCACTCAGTCTGAAAGGGCTATTTTCACAGCTTTCTCACATTTATTTAAAACCTGGCGAATGGCGTCATAGCGGTGAGGTTAAATTTACGGCGAATTTATTTAATCAAATCAAAGTGACAAACGTTTATCTTATTTGCGATGAATGGCCCGGCCTCTTTCAGCTAATTCCCGAAAGGCAGTGGGGTATTTTCAGACGAGCCGGACAACATGCCGCCACCGTTTTTCCCCGGCGGCGGCCCCGTCATCGTCGCCGTCCAGTCGTTCAAAAATCCGCCACACCCGGCAGCGCTTTCTGGTACAATGCGCGCCCTTGCGCACGGCGCAGCCCGTTTTCTCCGATATAGAGTCTTTTTGTGAACAACGAATTTAGCAGCCTGAACCTCTCCCCCGCCCTGCAGGACAACCTCGCCAGCCTGGGTTATCTGCAGATGACCCCGATCCAGGCCCAGAGTCTGCCCCTGGTACTCGATGGCAAAGACCTGATCGCCAAGGCAAAAACCGGCAGCGGCAAGACCGCCGCCTTCGGCCTCGGCCTGCTTGCCAACCTCGATGTCAACCGACTCGAGGTGCAGGCGCTGGTGCTCTGTCCGACCCGCGAGCTGGCCGATCAGGTTGCCACCGAGATCCGCCGTCTTGCCCGTACCCTGCCCAACGTCAAGCTGGTCACCCTGTGCGGCGGCACCCCGACCGCACCGCAATCCGCCACCCTGAGCTTTGGCGCCCACATCGCCGTCGGCACCCCGGGCCGGATCCTCAAGCACCTGGAGCAGGACACCCTCGAGCTGGACGGCCTCAAGACGCTGGTGCTGGACGAAGCGGATCGCATGCTGGACATGGGCTTTGGCGAAGACATCAACCGGGTCATCAGCCACGCCCCGTGCGATCGGCAGACCCTGCTGTTCTCCGCCACCTATCCGGAGGGGATCGCCCAGATGAGCCGCGGTGTGCAGCGCAACCCGGTCGAGGTGAGCGTGGAGTCCCTGCACGAAGACAGCGCCATCAAGCAGAAGCTGTATGAAGTGCCGGCCGGCCAGCGCCTCGACGCCCTCGGCTGGTTGCTCAGCCACTACCAGCCGAGCTCCTGCGTGGTGTTCTGCAACACCAAGCGGGCCTGCAACGACGTGGCCGATCACCTGGCCGCCAAGGGCTTCTCGGCGCTGGCGCTGAACGGCGACCTGGAGCAGCGCGAGCGGGATCAGGTGCTGGTGCGCTTCGCCAACGGCAGCGCCACCATCCTGGTGGCTACCGATGTGGCCGCCCGCGGTCTCGACATCAAGGAACTGGGGGCAGTCATCAACTACGAGCTGACCTACGACCCCGAGGTGCACGTGCACCGGATCGGCCGTACCGGCCGCGCCGGCCAGCAGGGCCTGGCACTGAGCCTCTACCAGCCGAACGAGGCCCAGCGCGTCAACTTCATCGAGGAGTACCAGCAGGCCCCCATTCCCCAGGGCGACCTGGCCGGGATCGGCCGCGACATCAAGCCGATCGCACCGCAGATGGTGACCCTCTCCATCGATGCGGGCCGCAAGAGCAAGGTGCGCGCCGGTGACATCCTCGGCGCCCTGACTGGCGAAGGCGGCATTGCCGGGGCCGATGTGGGCAAGATCCAGATTTCCGAGCAGTACTCCTACGTGGCGGTGAAGCGCCAGGTGGCGAGCGCCGCCCTCAAGCGGCTGCAGGAAGGCAAGATCAAGGGGCGCAGCTACCGCGCTCGCAAGCTGGGCTAAGGTTCACGACACAGGCGCCGGTTCGGCGCCTGTTTCATATTTATCCGTGCCCATGAGAACAAGGCAGATGCCATGACCCAGACAACCCGACCCGAAGTGAGCTGCCAGAACTGCGAAGCCTGCTGCTGCCGCCTCGAGGTGATGCTGTTTACCGATACCGGCGTACCGGATCGCTATGTGGAAGAGCGAGAAGGTGAAGTGCCTGTGATGCACCGGCTGGAAGATGGCTGGTGCGCGGCGCTCGACCGCAACACCATGATGTGCCGCATCTACGAAGTCCGCCCCTTGATATGCCGTGAATTTGAAATGGGCGAACCCGACTGCGTCGACGAGCGGGACAAGTGGTTTATCAAGCTCAATTGAGCTGCGGGTAATAATCAGCCTGCCGTGCCGTCAGACCAGCCCGGCCAGTTGCCGTTCCAGCCACTGCAGCGCCTCGTCGGTCTGCTCGAAGTAGCGGACGCCCTGAAACGGCAAACCGCTGAACACCTGATCCGCCAGATACTGCTTGAAGCTGCCCGCCAGCACCACCGCCAGAAAGGCGCAGCCGTTGCTGGCGCACCAGCCGAACTGGCGGCGAAAGCGGGCCAGCACCTCGGGGCCCGCTGCCTCGAACTCGGTCGCCACTTCGACAATGCCCCAGGGCGCGTCGCGCAGGCTGGCGATCTGCTGGCTGAACTGGGCCTCATAGGCCATGGCCCCCGCCAGATTGAAGGGGCCGCTCGGGCGGCAGATCAGCACCTGACCGCGTCGCTGCATCTCGAAATGGCCGTGTGGTTGCAACTTCACGTCTGCCTCCTTCCCTGGATTTTTCGTCGCGCAAGCACCCTTTTATGTTGCAACAAGGTAAGGATTTCTCTGCAAAAAGTCCATTCTGCCAGACGCTAGCCTGGATGGACTGCGTCACCGGTTGACCCACTGGCCGCCGGCTCAGCACGCCCTTGCCCGCCACATCGGCCAGCCGCCATGTTCTGTTGCAGTTAACAAAACGTTGCTGCTATCATCCGCGCCGCCACCAACATTCCACCAACTGAAACGTTAACTCACGGCGCAAGGAACAGAGATGAAAAATCGGGACGCGAACCACTATCAGCGCATCTGGCGCTGGCACTTCTATGCGGGTCTCTTCGTCGCCCCCTTCCTGATCCTGCTCTCGCTGACCGGGATCGTCTATCTGTTCAAGCCCCAGCTCGACAACCTGATGTACCCCGAGCTGATGAAGGTCGCCCCCGTCAGCCAGCCGCTCAGCGCCGATCAGCTGCTGGTCAAGGCGATGGTGGCCATGCCGGATGCCAGCCTGAGCAAGTACCTGCCACCGGTCAGCCCGGAGGCCAGCGCCCAGTTCATCGTCCGCCAGGGCGGCAACGAGCTGACCCTGTTCCTCGATCCCGCCAGCGGCGCCCTGCTCGGCACTCTGGACAACAAGTGGAATCTGCAGGCGGTGGCGCGCGCCCTGCACGCCGACCTGCTGCTCGGCACCATAGGGGATCGGCTGATCGAGCTGGCCGCCGGCTGGGGCATAGTGCTGCTCATCAGCGGGCTCTATCTCTGGTGGCCACGCAAGGGGCCAGGAGTCGGCGGCATCCTGTGGCCGCGCTGGAGCCAGCGCGGGCGGCTCTGGTGGCGCGACCTGCACGCCGTGGTCGGTTTCTGGGGAGCCGGTTTCCTGCTGCTGCTGCTCTTGAGCGGCATGACCTGGACCGGCTTCTGGGGCGATCAGTTTGCCGCCGTCTGGAATCGCTTCCCGGCCGCCATGTGGAACGAGGTACCCAAGTCGGCTCCCCTGGCGCGCAGCCTCAACCATTCCCATCAACAGACAGTCCCCTGGGCGGTCGAGAACACCCCCATCCCCAGCTCGGCCGAGCCCAAGGCCCACGACCACAGCGCCATGGGTCACGGCGGCGAGCACGACGGCATGGTGATGGCGGAGCACCGCATCCCGCTGCAACAGGTGGTGGAGATCGCCGCTGCGCGCCAGGTCACGCCGGGCTACAGCATCACGCCACCGGCCGGGGCGAGCGGCGTCTACACCATCGCCATCTCGGCCGATGATCCGCGCAACGATGCCACCCTGCACATCGATCAATACAGCGGCAAGGTGCTGGCCGACGTGCGCTGGCAAGACTACGGCCCGGTCGCCAAGACGGTGGAAACCGGCGTCATGCTGCACATGGGCAAGCTCTACGGCTGGCCGCACCAGCTGGCCATGCTGCTCATCTGCCTGCTGGTGTTGCTGAGCTCGGTGAGCGGGCTCTGGATCTGGTGGAGCCGCCGCCCCAGTGGTCGCCTCGCCGCCCCGCCCTTGCCGGCCAGCCTGCCCCCCATGCGCGGTGCCATTGCCCTGTTGATCCTGCTCGGTATCTGCTTCCCGCTGGTGGGCGGCTCCATGCTGGTGATCTGGCTGCTGGACTGCCTGCTCTTCGCCCGCCGTCGGGCACCCCGGCTGGCACGGGTCAGCTAGTCGCCGGCACCGTGCACCGCACCAAGCAGCGAATCAAGGAGGGCTCCCACACGGGAGCCCTCCTGGTTTCAGCGCGCCTTTACGCTTGCTCCACCAGCTGGAGGATCTTCCTCGCCTTCTCGAAGTGATCGAGGCGCTGGGTCTGGATCCACCAGGTCGCCGCCTCCATCAGCAACTCGGGGTCGTCATTGCGGTTGGCAAAAAACGCATAGAAGGAGACGCCGACAGTCTCCCCCTTCTGCGCGATTTTCTGATGGCACACCTGAATGATTTTCTGTTTGAGCGAGTCGCGCATGGCGGCGTTCCGGCCTGATGAGTGATTGGCCGGCCAGCATACCTCAACCAACAAAAAGGGCCCCCGTCCGGGAGCCCTTTTGCCTTGCCGATCACATGACACCCGGTCAGGAGAGCGCCAGCCCGATGGAGAGCAACAGGCTGTAGAGGAAGGCGCTGATGGCGGTCTTCTTGAGCGCGCCGGTCAGCACCTCGCCATCGAAGCTCTGGCGCAGGGTCTTGGCGGCATCGGTGAGTGGCTTCATGGCCGGCAGGAAGATCCAGGGCCAGAAACTGGCGGGCTGGGTCAGCAGGAAGGCGATGGTGGTCAGCAACGCCGCCCCCAGCAGTACCCAGTGGTAGGCGATGGCCCGGTTGCGACCGAGCCGCACCGCCAGGGTGATCTTGCCGCTGACCGCGTCGGTCTCGATGTCGCGCACGTTGTTGATGTTGAGCACCGCAGTGGCCAGCAGGCCGCAGGCGGTGGCCGGCAGCAGCAGATCCCACTGCAGGGTCTTGGTGAACAGGTAGTAAGAGCCGAGCACCCCCAGCAGGCCGAAGAACAGGAACACCGAGATGTCGCCGAAGCCGCGATAGCCGTAAGGGGTCTTGCCCACCGTGTAGGTGATGGCGGCGACGATGGCGGCGCCGCCGAGCAGCACGAAGGTGAGGATCTGCAGCCACTGATCGCCAAAAGCGCAGCCCAGCAGGGCGAGGCCGCTGACCACCGCGGCCAGCGCGGTCAGCGCCATGGCCACGCACATCTGCCGGCGGGTGATGAGGCCGGAGACCACGGCGCGCTGGGGGCCGATCCGCTCGCCATTGTCCGCCCCGGATACCGCATCCCCATAATCGTTGGCCAGATTGGAGAGGATCTGCAGCAGAATGGCGGTCAGCAGGGAGAGTGCCATGATGGTGCCGTCGAAGGCACCGCGGCTGGCCGCAAGCCCGGAACCCAGCAAAATGGAGGAGCACGCCAGCGGCAACGTTCGCAAACGCGCCGCCAGCAACCAAATAGATAAGGTATTTGTCATATTGTGATGGCCAAACAATCAGATATTGATCGTGTTAAGGGTTATCGAACCGGATTTCGGTATACTTGGCCCCTCGGGAGGTAGCTCCCCGGGCGATTTACATGGACGAATGGGCAGATAATATATAGGAATAATCGCTCCTTTGGCATAAACCAACGGCATCCTTCTGCAGGATGGACCGTCACTATCGGCTCATAGACGAAATCCATGTTGGCTCAGACCCATATCAAGCAACAACTGGACGCCCTGCGTCACGGCAATGCCAGCGGCTTCGTACGGCTGCGCGTGGCAATCGAGGTCGGCTCCTTTCTGGGCTGGCTCGCGGCGCAGACCCTCTATCCCCGTATCTATTGGCATGCCAGAGGACACGACCGTCCCGAATACGTGGCGCTGGGCTGCCTGAGCGAGCTGACTGAATCCCAGGCGATCCGTCAGGTCTGCGAACAGACCAGCCAGCCCCATGACGACAGCCCCCGCTACTATGGCGGACTGGCGTTCGACCCCACCCAGCCCGGCTGGCAGGGGTTCGGCCCCTGCCGCTTCGTGCTGCCCCGCATCGAGCTGGTGCGCCGTGGCGAGTGCGTCACCCTCTGCCTCAACCTCTGGTTGCCAGAGCAGACCGGCAGCGACGCCTTCGAGGCCGAACTGCAGGCCGCCGCCGCTGCCCTCGACGCCCTTCGGCCGGAAGCCCCTCTGCCGCCGCTGACTCGTCATTCATGGCAGCGGGAAGATTGCCCGAGCCAGCCACAGTGGCAGACCCTGGTCGAGCAGGTTACCGCCCCCGACTTCCAGGCCCACACCCCCAAGGTGGTGCTGTCGCGCCAGAGCCGGCTCACCCATGACGGTGCGACGCACGCGGTCGACCCGCAGGCCGTCGCCCCCTGGTCGCTGTTGGCCAGCTGGGCACAGCACGGTCAGGACTGCTTTCACTTCGGCTTCCAGTTTTCGCCCGAGCAGAGCTTCATCGCCTGCTCCCCCGAGCGGCTCTATCGCCGTGAACATCAGCACCTCTTCACCGAGGCGCTGGCGGGCACCATCCGCCGCTCCGGCGACGAAGAGGTTGATGCCCAACTGGCCGCCGAGCTGCTGGCCGACAGCAAGAACCGGCTGGAAAACCGGCTGGTACACGCCGACATCCTCAGCCGGCTGGCGCCGCTCACCACGGATGCCAGCCTGACCGAGCCGCGCATTCTCAAACTGCGGCTGCTGCAGCACCTCAAGTGCGACATCGAGGCCGAGCTCAAGCCCGGTGTCTGCGACTGGCAACTGCTGGAAGCGCTGCACCCCACCCCCGCGGTGGGCGGTGCCCCGCGCGAGGCGGCGCTGGCCTTCATCCGCGAGCGCGAGCCCTATGATCGCGGCTGGTATGCGGGCGCCTGCGGCATGCTGAGCCGGGAGACCTCGGAGTTCTCGGTCGCCATCCGCAGCGCCCGCATCACGGCACAGGCCATCACCCTGTTTGCCGGCGCCGGTATCGTCGCGGGTTCAGAGCCTGCCGCCGAGTGGGCCGAACTCGACAACAAGATCGCCAACGTGCTCTCCCTGCTGGGATAGCGTTTTCTCACCGTTTCCTCACTGCGAGAGCCTCATGTCCGCGCGTCAAGAGTTTGCCAGCCACCATGCCACCTTCAACCACGTCTGGTCTTCCCTCTTGCTGGAGGAGCTCTTTCGCCTCGGCGTGCGCGACATCGCGCTGGCCTCCGGCTCGCGCTCGGCGCCGCTCACCATGGCGGCGGCCGCCCACCCCGGCTTTCGCCGCCATCTGCACTTTGACGAGCGCGGCCTCGGCTTCATGGCGCTGGGGCTGGCCAAGGGCAGCGGCCGCCCGGTCGCGGTGATCATGACCTCGGGCACCGCGGTGGCCAACCTCTGGCCGGCGGTGGCCGAGGCGCAACTCACCGGCGTGCCGCTCATCATCCTCTCTGCCGACAGGCCGCCCGAACTCATCGACAACGGCGCCAACCAGGCCATCGATCAGCAGGGGATCTTCGGCCGCTACCCCGTCTATCAGCAGAACCTGCCGAGCCCCACCGCCACCATCCCGGCCGCCTTCGTGCTGAGCTCGGTGGATCAGGCGCTGGCCCAGCAGGCGCGCACGCCGGGGCCGGTGCACTTCAACTGCATGTACCCGGAGCCCCTCTATCCGGGCGACACCTATCTGGACTTCTCCGCCTACCTGGCCCCCCTCGGCGACTGGCTCCGCTCGTCCGAGCCCTGGAGCCCCTGGCAACTGGCGCAGGCCCCCTGCCCGCATCAGCCCGACTGGGACGAGCTGCAGGGCAAGCGCGGCCTCATCATCGCCGGCCGCATCCAGGATCCCGCCCAGGCCAAGGCGGTCGCCGCCCTGGCCGAGCGGCTCGGCTGGCCACTGCTGGCTGACCTGCAGAGCCAGCTGCGCTTTGATGGCCGCAACCTGGTGCACGCCGATCTCGCCCTGCAACACAGCGGCTTCGTGGCCGAACTGGCCCGGGCCGAGGTGCTGTTGCAATTTGGCGCCCGCCTCATTTCCAAGCGGCTCGGTCAGTTCATCAAGCAGCAGCCCTGGCAGGCATACTGGCTCATCGACCCGCAGCCAGCCCGGCTCGACCCGGACTACCGGCTGCGCCGCCGCCTGCTGTGCGAACCCGGCGCCTTTGCCGCCGCCCATCCGGTGGCGCACCCGCACCTGCCCTGGCACCGGCTGGCGGAGCGCCAGCAGGCCGTGAGCCAGCAGGTGCGCAGTGCCTGCGAGCGTTTCTCCGAGCTCGGGGTGTGCCACCGCCTGAACCAATTGATCAGGGGCCAGCTGTTTGTCGGCAACAGCATGCCGGCCCGGCTG
This sequence comes from Aeromonas sp. QDB54, assembly GCF_027707385.1. Classification (NCBI taxonomy): domain Bacteria; kingdom Pseudomonadati; phylum Pseudomonadota; class Gammaproteobacteria; order Aeromonadales; family Aeromonadaceae; genus Aeromonas; species Aeromonas sp. QDB54. The sequence continues at coordinate 278,735 of NZ_JAPCIT010000003.1, forward strand.
ATGGACATGCTCGGCGAAGTGGGCAAGGGCCCCAGCCGGGTGATGACCAACCGCGGCGCCTCCGGCATCGACGGCCTCATCGCCACCGCCTACGGCTTCGCGCAATCGGTCGGATCGGGCAACAATGAGCCCACCACCCTGCTGCTCGGCGATCTCAGCGCCCTGCACGACCTCAACAGCCTGGCGCTGCTCGGCAAATCGAGCCGGCCGCTGGTGGTGATCCTGCTCAACAACGACGGCGGCAGCATCTTTCGCATGCTGCCGGTGCCGACCCAGGACGCGCTGCTGGAGACCTACTACTGCCTGCCCCACGGCCTGCACTTCGAACACGCTGCCGCCATGTTCGGCCTCCACTACCGGGCGCCGGCCACCCTCGCCGACTTTGAACGGGATTACGCCGCCGCACTGGAAAAGGGGGTAACGCTGATTGAAATCAAGGTCCCCAGCAGCGAAGTCGCCGAGGATCTGAAGGCACTGGGAAGCGCGATCCGTGGCAGCTAGTGCCGACCAGCCGACGCTGGTGCTGCTGCACGGCCTGCTCGGCGATGCCAACGACTGGCAACCCGTGCAGGCGGCCCTGGCCGACCTCCCCAGCCTGGAGCTGGATCTGCCGGGCCACGGCAGCAACCAGGCAGTGCGGGTAGCGGGGTTCGAGCAGGCCCATCGCTGGCTGTGCGACGAGCTGGCCGCGCGCGGCATCTGTCGCTACCTGTTGGTGGGCTATTCGCTGGGCGGGCGGCTCGCCCTCTATCACGCCAGCCAGTCGCCGGCTGGGCTGCAGGCCCTGCTGCTGGAGAACTGCCACCCCGGCCTACCACCGGCAGAGCGGCCCGCCCGTCTCGCCCACGATGAGGGCTGGGCCCGGCGCTTCGAGCAGGAGCCCCTGGCGACCGTGCTGGCCGACTGGTATCGGCAGGGGGTGTTCGCCGATCTGGGCGAGGATGCCCGCGCCCGCCAGATAGCCCGCCGCCTTGGCAACGACGGCAAGGCCGTGGCCGCCATGCTGCGCGCCACCTCCCTGGGCCAGCAGCCGGATCTCGGCGACTGGCTGGCGCAAGGTGCGCTGCCGGTCACCTACGTGAGCGGCAAGCGGGATCACAAATTCCATCAGCTGGCTTGCCTCATGGCGAGTCAGCATCGCAAAATCAACCACTTGGAGCTGGATGGCGGCCACAATCTGCATGCCCACCAGCCTGAGACTTTTGCCCGGCTCCTCGCGGAGTGGGTCAACCAACAACAAGAAGAGAAGCGTCATGATTGAAGCAATGACTGAAGCGGAACTCTATGCCCCCGTCGAGTGGCGTGATTGCTCCGCCGGTTACGAGGATATCCTCTATCACAAGTCCGACGATGGCATTGCCAAGATCACCATCAACCGCCCCCAGGTACGTAACGCCTTCCGCCCCCGCACCGTCAAAGAGATGCTGCAGGCGCTGGCCGATGCCCGCTACGACGATCAGGTCGGCACCATCATCCTGACCGGCTTTGGCGAGAAGGCCTTCTGCGCCGGCGGTGACCAGAAGATCCGTGGCGACTACGGTGGCTATCGCGATGACGAGGGGACCCATCACCTCAACGTGCTCGACTTCCAGCGCGACATCCGCACCTGCCCGAAACCGGTCGTTGCCATGGTGGCCGGCTACGCGGTCGGTGGCGGCCACGTGCTGCACATGATGTGCGATCTGACCATCGCCGCCGACAACGCTCAGTTCGGCCAGACCGGTCCGAAAGTGGGCTCCTTCGACGGCGGCTGGGGTGCCTCCTACATGGCCCGCATCGTCGGCCAGAAGAAGGCCCGCGAGATCTGGTTCCTGTGCCGCATGTACGATGCCAAGCAAGCCCTCGACATGGGGCTGGTCAACACCGTCGTGCCGCTGGCGGAGCTGGAGCGTGAAACCGTGCGCTGGTGCCGCGAGATGCTGCAGAACAGCCCGATGGCGCTGCGCTGCCTGAAGGCCGCTCTCAACGCCGACTGCGACGGCCAGGCCGGCTTGCAGGAGCTGGCGGGGAATGCCACCATGCTGTTCTACATGACCGAAGAGGGTCAGGAAGGGCGCAACGCGTTCAACGAGAAACGCCGTCCCGACTTCTCCAAATACAAGCGGAATCCCTGATGACACTCGCTCTCTATCGCTACCAACTGCCTTTTACCCAGCCCCTGGCCTTTCACGGCAAGGTGGAGGTGGCGCGAGAGGGCCTGCTGGTCCGCGTTGACGACGGCTGGGGGGAAATCGCCCCCCTGCCCGGCTTCTCCCGCGAGAGCCTGGCCGAGGCGCAAGCCGAAGCCATCGCCTGTCTGGAACTGCTGGCGGCGGGGCAGGAGATCACCCCGCAACTCCCTTCGGTGAAATTCGGGCTGGACTGCGCCCGCCGCTGCTGGCCTGCCCAGACCACCCCGCTGCCGGAGCCTTATCCGCTTATCCAGGGTTCCCCCCAGGAGCTGCTCAAACACTGGAAGAACTGGCTGCACAAGACCCCCAGCAAGGCCAAGCTGAAAGTGGCCCGCTATCCCATGCGCGACGAGCTGGCGCTGATCCGCCTGCTGTGCGACCGCATCCCTACCCTCAAGCTGGTGCTGGACGCCAACCAGGGCTGGACCCGCGAGGAGGCCTGGGCCTTCTGCGGCCATCTGGATCCAAACCGGATCGAGTACCTGGAAGACCCCTGCGCCGACTTTGCCGACATCGCCTTCGTGGCCAACCGTACCGGCATGCCGGTGGCCATCGACGAGCTGCTGGCCCAGGGCAAGCCGTGGGAGCCCATTCCCCAGCTGCGCGCCCTGGTGCTCAAGCCCACCCTGCTCGGCTCCCTGGCCCACTGCGAGGCGCTGGTTGCCCGCGCTCGCGAGCTGCGCCTCAAGGTGATCGTCTCCTCCTGCTTCGAATCCGGCCTCGGCCTGAACCAGCTGTTCCATCTGGCGGGTGAATGGGCGCCGGATCAGGCCCCCGGCCTGGATACCCGGCGCTGGCTGGCCGCCGATCTGCTGGACGCGGCCGGCAAACCCGACCTGAGCCTGCTGGAGCCCCTGTTTCACCGTGATTGAAGGGGCCTGCATGCCACCGCTATCTGACCATCACCACCCTCAACAACCCTGCCCGGTGCGTCACTGGGCGAGGTCCGCCCCACACCGCATCGCCATTCACGCCGCCGACCCGCTCACCTACCAGCAGCTGGATGCCAGACTCAACGGCCTGTGCCGGCAGCTGGCGCTGGCGGGCCTGCAGGCCGGTGATCGCCTCGCCGCCGTGGTGCGCGGCGCCCTGCCCGACCTGTTGCTGGCCTGGGCCTGCGTGCGCAGCGGCATCGTCTTCTGCCCGCTCAATCCTGCCTTTCCATTGGCGCGGCAAGCGGAGCTGGCGGCCCTGCTCGCCGTCAAGGCCTGCTGGTCGGCAGGCGAAATCCCGACCGGCAACTGGCAGCCACTGCGGCTCGACTTCACCCATGAGCTGGTGGCGGACGAAGGTGACTGCATGCTGGATCCTGCCCGGCTCAACAACATGATCCTCACCTCGGGTTCCAGCGGCACGCCCAAGGCCGTGGTACACCGGCTGGCCAATCATCTGGCCTCGGCGCGGGGTTCGGCCGCCGTGATCCCACTCGACACCGAGTGCGGCTGGCTGCTCTCCCTGCCGCTGTTTCATGTCGGCGGTTACGCCATCCTGTTCCGGGTCTTTCTGGCGGGTGCAGCCCTGGTGCTGGACGATCGCAGCCGCCCGCTCAGGGAGCGGCTCGAACAGCAACCCATCACCCATCTCTCCCTGGTGCCGACCCAGCTCTGGCGGCTGCTGGCGCAGGGCTTCGATCCAGCCCGTACCCGGCTGCGCGAGCTGCTGCTCGGCGGCGCCGCCATTCCCCAGCCCCTGGTGAACCGGCTGAGCGCCATGGGGCTGGTGCCCAAGGTGAGTTACGGCCTCTCCGAGATGGGCAGCCAGGTCTGCACCGGTCGGCCGTCCACCGCCGGCGTGGTGGGCAAGGCGCTGCCGGGACGGGAGGTCTGCATCCAGCAGGGGGAGATCTGCGTGCGCGGTGACACCCTGTTTGCCGGCTATTTCAAAGCAGGTGGGCTAGAGCGGCCGCTCGATGAGGCAGGCTGGTTCCACACCCGTGATAAGGGGTATTTCACCGTCGATGGCGAACTGGTGGTGGAGGGGCGGCTCGACAATCTCTTCATCTCCGGGGGTGAGAACATCCAGCCCGAGACCATAGAGCAGCGGCTGGTGGATCACCCCGCCGTGGCGCAGGCGCTGGTGGTGCCGGTGCCAAGCGATGAGTGGGGGCAGCGCCCGGCCGCCTTCATCGACTGGCATGGCGAACCTGTGCCCCCTGCCGATCTGGCGGCCTGGATCCGGCAAACCCTGCCCGGTTTCATGGTGCCGGACCAGTGGCACCCCTGGCCCGATCTGGGTGGTCACCTCAAGCCGCAGCGCAGGCAATATCAGAATATTCTTAAGGCGCAATAATCACTCCTGCGACAGGACCTGGCATGCAGGAGTCATCCAAATACGCACATTATTCGAAAGAAAATGCTGGCGGTGTCAAAATCCCCCTCACAGGCCCAAGTAAGTGAGAACGATTACATAAATGGCTATTTTTTTGCACGTTTTTTGAACTGAATTAATTACCTGTAGTACCATATCCGCCATCATGCATTTCAATGGAAAGGTAACCGTTTGATAGTTAACGATATTGTCAATTTTGCATTATTTGAACAAAGACTGCATGGTGGTAAAATGCTCTCCTTGGCAGTAAGGCGAGTCACACATGAGTAACAAAAATTATAAAATTGCAGAGGAGATATTTTTCTCCGCGGCAATATTCCGACTCTCTAAGGGAGAAAAGGACATCAAGCTCAGCAACAAAGAAGCCGAGCTGCTCGAAATGCTGTGTGATGAGGCTGGCAGTGTCATTCCAAGAAGCAAACTGCAAGGGAAGGTGCGAATAAGCGGGGAAATTCTTCTCGGCTGACTCAGTCATTTCATTTCTTCATGTTTGAGCCGATTTT